>NZ_JBHVMF010000018.1:0-172567 GCF_042797055.1 Streptomyces sp. NPDC057854 | reverse complement strand
CCCTGCGTGGGGGCGGGCGCCGCTGCCGTGCCTCGCCGGGGGATCAGAGGGCCGAGCCGGCCTTCCAGGCGGACCAGTTCATGTTCCAGCCGTTGAGGCCGTTGTCGGGGGCGATCGTCTTGTCCTTGGAGTTCTTGACGATGACGACGTCGCCGGTGATCGACTGGTCGTAGAACCAGGCGGCCGCCTGCTTGGGGTCGCCGGCGCCCTTGACGTCGGCGAGGCCGATGCAGCCGTGGCTGGTGTTCACGGAGCCGAAGATGGAGCGGGCGCCCCAGTAGTTGCCGTGGATGAAGGTGCCGGAGGTGGACAGGCGCATGGCGTGCGGCACGTCCTTGATGTCGTACTCGCCCTTGCCGTCGTCGTCGGTGAAGCCGACGGTGGCGCCGTTCATCCGGGTCTCCTTGAACTTCTCGGAGATCACCATCTGGCCGTTGTAGGTGGTGTTCTCCGGGGAGCCGGCGGAGATCGGGATGGTGCGGATGACCTTGCCGTCGCGCTTGACCGTCATCGTCTTCGCGGCGACGTCGACGGTGGAGACCTGGCTGCGGCCGACCTTGAAGGTGACCGTCTTCTGCTGGACGCCGTAGACGCCGTCGGCACCCTCGACGCCGTCCAGGTCGAGCTTGAGGGTGACCGTCGAGCCGGCCTTCCAGTAGTCGGCCGGGCGGAAGTCGAGGCGGGTCGCGTTGAACCAGTGGCCGACGACCTCCTGGCCGGAGCTGGAGGAGACCTTGATGCCGCTCTGGACGGCCTTCTTGTCGGTGATCGCCTTGTTGAAGTTGATCGAGACCGGCATGCCCACGCCGACGGTCGAGCCGTCCTCGGGGGTGAAGTTGCCGATGAAGCTGTTCTCCTTCGACACCGTGGTGAAGGAGGAGTTCTCGTGCGCCTTCAGGCCGGACGCGTCGACGGCCGTGGCGGCGATCTTGTAGACGGTGGCGCGCTTCAGCGGTCCGGACGGCTTCCAGGAGAGACCGTCGGCCGCTATCTCGCCCGCGACCTCGGCGCCCTCGGCGGAGGTCATGGTGACCTCGGTGAGCTTGCCGTCGGTGACGGCGACCTTGGCGTCGTTGTTGATGGAGGCGTTCTGCGCGCCGTTCTCCGGCGAGATGGTGATCTGCGCCTTGGAGGTCTTCTGCGCGGCGGCCTCGTCGATCTCGGCCTGTGACGTGGCGGTGGGCGAGCCGGCCGCGGCCGCGCCGGCCGGGTCGTCGTCGTTGCAGGCCGAGAGCACGAGTACACCACTCAGCACCGCCGCCGCGGCGGCCAGGCTCCTGCTGCGCTTGCCGACCGTCATCACACGCTTCTCCATCGTCGCCGATTCCCTGTCAATCCATCAGAACACCCAGGACGCCCCGCCGGTTCCGGTACCGGGGGGTTTGTGGGGAACACCACTGACCGACACGCGCGGGGGCCGCGCTCCGGTTCCCGGCCGCCGCGCCCCCGGCGCGCGAGGGCCCCGGGACGCCGGTCCCGGGGCCCTCGGGCGGGGCGGTCGCGCCGCCCCGTCACGACCGGTCGTCGTCGTCCTCCTCCGTCTCATCCTCCTCGTCGAGCTCCCACTCCATGGAGTCGGGGTCGTACTCGATCTCCTCGCTGCTCCAGGCGGCCTGCACGAGCTCGACGCCGGGCAGGTCGCGGACCAGGTCGAAGGGCTCCACGAGGTAGGCCAGGGCCTCGGAGGGGTCCTCCTGGACGGCGGAGCGGGCGTGGTCGCGCTCCTCGGCCGGCATGAACTCGTCGGAGTCGATCCGGCCTTCGGCGGCGGCGGTCAGCTCGGCGGGGCCGTCGATCTCCAGGACGATGTCGACGCGGAGGCGGACGTGACGGGTGGGGGCGCCGGTGGCGGGGGTCTCTGCGGTGCTCATGGCTGGGAGCGTAGGGTCTGCCCGGCCTCGGCTTTCCCGCGACCCGCTGGGTTCACTAGCATCGGCGCACCGCGGAGTCCCGCGGGGCCGTCCGTGAGGGAGCCCGAGATCGACGTGTCCGCCGCCCGACGTCCGCTGCTGACCGCCACCGCGGCGGGGACCCTGCTGTGCGCCCTCTGGTTCGTCCCGTCGGCGAACGCCTCCGACGGCGCGGCCGGGCCGGGGGTACGGGGCGGGAGCACCGCGCCCGCCGAGTCGAGCGACCCGGCCCCGACCGCGTACGTCGTGGCCGGCACCGGCTTCCTCGCCGTGGGCACCGGCTTCGTGGCCCTCGCGCTGCGGCGCCACGGCCGCGCGTCCTGACCCGCGGGGCCCGCGCGGCCCGACCCGCCAGCGCCGGCGCGCCGGAGGGCCGCCCCGCGACGGGACGGCCCTCCGGCGGGTGCGGACCGGCCGGGCCTAGGCCAGCGGGCCGGTGACCGGCTCCACGGCGGCGACCAGGCGCCCGTCCCGTACGAAGGCGTCGGCGGCGGCCAGGTCGGGCGCGAGGAAGCGGTCCGGGCCCGGGCCCTCGACGCCGGCGGCGCGCAGCGCGTCGATGACGGCCCGCGAGGCGGGGGCGGGGGTCAGGCCCTCGCGGAGCTCGATGCCGCGGGTGGCGGCGTACAGCTCGACGGCGATGATTCGGGCGAGGTTGCCGACGGCGGTGCGCAGCTTCCGCGCGGCGGACCAGCCCATGGAGACGTGGTCCTCCTGCATCGCCGAGGACGGGATGGAGTCGGCGGAGGCCGGGACGGCGAGCCGCTTCATCTCGCTGACCAGGGCGGCCTGGGTGTACTGGGCGATCATGAGGCCCGAGTCGACGCCGGCGTCGTCGGCGAGGAACGGCGGCAGGCCGTGGCTGCGGTTCTTGTCGAGGAGCCGGTCGGTGCGGCGCTCGGCGATGGAGCCGAGGTCGGCGGCGGCGATGGCGAGGAAGTCGAGGACGTACGCGACGGGCGCGCCGTGGAAGTTGCCGTTGGAGCGGACCTCGCCGTTGCCGAGGACGACCGGGTTGTCGACGGCGGCGGCGAGCTCGCGCTCGGCGACGAGCCGGGCGTGGGCGAGGGTGTCGCGGCCGGCGCCGGCGACCTGCGGGGCGCAGCGGATCGAGTAGGCGTCCTGGACGCGGGGGGCCTCGCCGGCCTGGAAGTGGCCGGTGAGGCCGGAGCCCTTGAGGACGGCCAGCATGTTGGCGGCGGAGGCGGCCTGGCCGGGGTGGGGGCGGATGGCGTGCAGCTCGGGTTCGAGGACCTTCTCGGTGCCGAGGAGGGCTTCGAGGGAGAGCGCGGCGGTGACGTCGGCCGACTTGTAGAGGACGTCGAGGTCGGCGAGGGCCATGATCAGCATGCCGAGCATGCCGTCGGTGCCGTTGAGGAGGGCGAGCCCCTCCTTCTCCTTCAGGACGACGGGCTCGATGCCGGCGGCGGCGAGCAGCTCGCCGGCGGGCTTGACGACCCCGTCCGGGCCCTCGGCGTCGCCCTCGCCCATGAGCGCGAGGGCGCAGTGGGAGAGCGGGGCGAGGTCGCCGGAGCAGCCGAGGGAGCCGTACTCGTGGACGACCGGGGTGATGCCGGCGTTGAGGACGTCGGCCATGGTCCGCGCGACCTCGGGGCGGACGCCGGTGTGGCCGGAGGCGACGGTCTTGAGCCGCAGGAACATCAGCGCCCGCACGACCTCGCGCTCGACGCGCGGGCCCATGCCGGCGGCGTGCGAGCGGACGATGTTCCGCTGGAGCTGGGTGCGCAGCTCCTGGTCGATGTGCCGGGTGGCGAGGGCGCCGAATCCGGTGGAGACGCCGTAGACGGGCTCGGGCTTGGCGGCAAGCGCGTCGACGACGGCACGGGAGGCGGCGAGCGCCGCGACGGCCTCCTCCGACAGCTCGACACGGGCGCCGTGGCGGGCGACGGCGATGACGTCCTGCGGGGTCGTGCCGGACGTGCCGAGAACGACTGTCTGCATATCCATATTCAGCACCCTACGGATTGAAGACCGACCTGTCACTAGGCAATCCGTCACCGTCCCCGGCCGGGGCGGCCCCTTACGGTTCCGGCGGGAGCTCCACCGCCGGGGCGTCGCGGAAGCGGCGGCGGTCGCGGGCGCTGGGCGGGGCGTCGGCGAGGCGGACGACGGTGCCGTCGCGGCCGGCGACGACCGGTTTCGCGGAGCGGGCGGCCTTGGCCTGGTACTGGGCCGCGTCGGCGAGCCGGAAGAGCCGGCGGGCGGACTTGAGGGGGCCGATGGGGTCGCCGGTGGAGGCGACGCCGATGGCGACGCCCTCGCCGAGTTCCAGCTCGGCGGCGCGCACGCACAGCTCCTCCGCCACCGCGACCACCTCGTCGGCCGCCGGGCCGACCGCGAGCAGGCAGAACTCGTCGCCGCCGAGGCGGGCGGCGAGCGCGCCGGGGAGCCGGGCGCCGCAGCGGGAGAGGACGGAGCCGAAGCGTTCGAGGAGGCGGTCGCCGACGGCGTGGCCGTGGGTGTCGTTGACGCGCTTGAGGCCGTTGAGGTCGCAGACGACGAGACTGACGACCGCGCCGTCGGTCCGGTAGCGCTCGATGGCCTCGTCGAGGCGGGCGTCGACCGCGCGGCGGTTGGCGAGGCCGGTGAGCGGGTCGGTGAAGGCGAGCTTGCGCACCTCCTCCAGCCGCTCGGCCTGCGCGATGCCGGCCGCGACGACCGCCGCGAGGACGTTCGCGAAGTCCGCGTCCCCGGCGCCGAAAGGTTTCGCCCCCGCCGGTCTGGCCACGTACAGCTCGCCCCACGCCCGGCCGTGCAGCACGATCGGGGCGACCACGCAGCAGCACCGGCCCCGCCGCCGCAGCCCGGCGACCCGGCCGGTCAGCACGGGCGCGTCGGCGGTCTCGACCCAGGCGTGCGGGCCCGCGCCGACCGTCCACCGCTCGTGCAGGAACTCGGTGATCTCGGGGAACTGGTGGACCGGGTACGTCTCCGCGTCCGGGAACTCCTCCTCGCCGACGGCCCGGTCGCCGGCGTTCACCAGCACCCGCAGCCGCCCGTGGTCCCGTTCCCAGACCGAGAGGGCGCCGAAGCTCCCGTCCAGACCGGCGGACGCCCCGAGCGCCGCGGCCCGCCAGAACTCGCGCGGAGTGTGCGCCGCCGCCATCCCCTGCGCCAGCGCCACCACGGCCCGCAACCGCACATCCTCACCCATTCCTCCAGCTTAGGGAGGTTTGATCCGTTTTCCCTACCGAGACGTCACAGAAAGTGACATCTGGTACAAAACGGGATCACTTGGGTTACCGCTCGGTCATTCTCCGGGCCACCGCGGCGTCCGCTTCTCGTTGAACGCCGCCACCCCCTCCGCCCGGTCGCCGGAGAAGGCCACCGAGCGCCACGCCGCGTCCTCGACCTCCAGGCCGGCCCGCAGGTCCAGCCCCTGGCCCAGCCGCATCGCCTTCTTCGCGGCGCGCAGCCCGACCGGCGAGTTCACGGCGATCCGCCCGGCCAGCTCCAGGGCGGCCGTCCGCGCGTCCTCCGCGACGACGTCCACCAGGCCCAGCTCCGCCGCCTCGGCGGCCTCCACCCGGCGGGCCGTGAAGACCAGCTCGGCGGCGCGCGCGGCGCCCACCCGGCGCGGCAGCAGCTGCGTACCGCCGCCGCCGGGGATGACGCCGACGGAGACCTCCGGGAGGCCGACGACGGTGGTGGCGTCGGCGACGATCAGGTCGCAGGAGAGCGCCAGCTCGTAGCCGCCGCCGAGGGCGAAGCCGTGCACGGCCGCGACCGTCGGCATGGGCAGCTCCAGCACGCCGGTGTAGGCGGCGCGGGCGGTGGGCCGCTGGCGGACCAGGTCGGCGTCGGTGAAGGAGTTGCGCTCCTTCAGGTCGGCGCCGACACAGAAGGCCCGGTCGTTCGACGAGGTCAGGACGGTGACCCGGACATCCCGGTCGGCGGCGAGCGCGGCGCACGCCTCGCCGATGGAGCGGGCCATCGCGGAGGAGACCGCGTTCATCGCCTTCGGCCGGTCGAGGACGAACTCCGCGACGTGCCCCTCCTTGCGGACCAGCACGAACTCACCAAAACGCTGCTCGGACATCCCTCACGCCCTCCCGGTTAACGACGGTTCACATCACCGGGAGGGATCTTAGGTGGGGCGGCGGTTCAGGAGCCAGGGCTCCACCACGCCGAGGCCGCGCACCGACCGCTGCCACATCGGCTGGAGCGCGAAGCGGTACGTCCGGGGGGCGCGGCCCTCCTTCTCGGCCTGGGCGGCCTCCTCCGCCGCCTCGGCCTCGGAGACGGGCACCTCGCCGGTGCGGGTCAGCTCCTCGGCGAAGGCGCTGTCGACCAGGACGGCGTCCTTCGGCGCTATCGAGGTGAGCCGGCTGGCGAGGTTCACGGTGGTGCCGAAGACGTCGCCCATCCGGGTCGTCACGGTGCCGAAGGCGATGCCGACGCGCAGCGCCGGCATGGTCTCGTCCTGGCTGAGGGTCTCGATCAGGCGGAGCGCGATCTCGGCGGCGATGCCGGCGTCGTCCGCCGCGTACAGCACCTCGTCGCCGAGGGTCTTGATGAGCCGGCCGCCGTGCGCGGCGACGAGGTCGGCGCAGGTGGTCTCGAAGGCCTCGACCAGCTCGCCCAGCTCCTCCTCCTCCAGCCGCCGGGTGAGGCGGGTGAAGCCGACGAGGTCGGCGAAGCCGACGGCGAGCCGCCGGTCGACCATCTCCTCGTCGTCGGCGGCCTGCGCGACCCGGCCGGTGGCGGCGGCGAGCTGCCGCCGCCACACGTAGATCAGGAACTCCTCCAGCTCCGGCAGCAGCAGCTCGACCAGCGGGTACGTGACCTCGGCGCGGGTCATGCCGGGCTCGGGCGGCTCGGTCAGGCCCTCCAGGAAGGAATCGATCTGCCACTCGGCCAGCCGGGCGGTGGTCTGCCCGGTGGAGCGGGCCACCTGCACCGCCATCGGCTCGCTGAGCAGCCCCGCCTCGACGAGGCCGGCGAGCCGCCGCAGGGCGAGCACGTCGGCCTCGGTGAGCGCCTTGGCCTGCCCGATGTCGGCGAAGCCCATGGCCCGCCAGAAGCGGGAGGCCAGCTCCATGGAGACGCCGGCGGTGCGGGCGGCCTGGAAGGGGGTGTAGCGGCGGTCGGCGCCGAGGATCAGCTGTTCCAGGCGGATGGCGAGCGGGTCGTCGGGCGGCTCGGCCGTGTGGTCGACGGCGTGGTGGGGGGTCGGGTACGCCGAGGACTCGGCGGCCGTCCCGGACGGCTCGGGGGGGTCGGACCGGCCGTCTCCCGTGTTCGCGTCGTCGACGGTCACCGGCCGCCTCCTGCCCGTTCCCTGCCGCTGCCCACTGTCCTGCCGATCTGTTCGCCTGGATCGCGCTCCACGATACGACAGGTGTGGGCTGGCTCACGCCGGAACGGCCGGGGGATCAGTCCGTCGCGCGCAGGTGGACGATGTCGCCGGCGCCGACCGCCTCGGTGCCGCCGCCCTCGGTGGCGACGATCAGGCGTCCGTCGCCGTCCAGGGCGACGGCCTCGCCCTCCAGCATCCGCTCGCCCGGCAGGTCGGCGCGGACCCGCCGGCCGAGGGTGGAGCAGCCGGCCGCGTAGGCCGCCTGGATCCCGGACGCCGCGGGGTCGCCGCCGGCCCGGGTCCAGGCGCCGTACCGGTCGGCGAGGGAGCGCAGGACGGCGCGCAGCAGGGTGTCGCGGTCGGTGGAGACGGCGCCGGCGAGGAGGAGCGAGCCGGCGGTGGGGACGGGCAGTTCGTCCTCGCGGAGCGTGACGTTGAGGCCGAGGCCGACGACAACGCCGTCCCCGCCGGCCCGCTCGGCGAGGATGCCGCCGGCCTTGCGCTCCTCTCCCCCGACGGTGACGAGGAGGTCGTTGGGCCACTTGAGGGAGACGTCGACGCCGCCGGCCTTCGCCAGGCCGGTGGCGGCGGCGACGCCGGTGAGCAGCGGCAGCCAGCCGAGCCGGTGCGCGGGCACGTCGGGCTTGAGCAGCACGGAGACGAAGAGGCCGGAGCGGGCGGGGGCGCTCCAGGTGCGGTCGAGCCGGCCGCGGCCGGAGGTCTGCTCCTCGGCGACGAGGACGGCGCCCTCGGGGAGTTCGGCGGCGCGGGCGGCGAGGTCGGTGTTGGTGGAGCCGGTGGCGGCGACCACGTCGAGGGAGGTCCAGAGGCCGTCCGGGAGGAGCAGCCCCTGGCGCAGGGCACGGGCGTTGAGCGGGGGCCGGTCGAGGTCGGACCAGGGTCCGCCTGAGGCGTCGGGGTGGGTCATGCAAGCCAGACTAGGTGTGGGATAGACCGCACTGCGCTGCCGTACCGGCGCGGATACGCTACGGGACAGTAGGCCGTCAGTAGCCCATTCGCAGTCAACGAACCCCCCGTGACCAGGCAGGGAGCCGCATCCCGATGTCCGAGCCGGCAGAGCAGTACGAGACCGACATTCACACGACCGCGGGCAAGATCGCGGACCTCAGGCGCCGTATCGACGAGGCCACCCACGCCGGCTCGGAGCGCGCGGTGGAGAAGCAGCACGCCAAGGGCAAGCTGACCGCGCGTGAGCGGATCGCCCTGCTGCTCGACGAGGGCTCGTTCGTGGAGCTGGACGAGCTGGCCCGGCACCGGTCGACCAACTTCGGCCTGGAGAGGAACCGTCCGTACGGCGACGGGGTCGTCACCGGCTACGGCACGGTCGACGGGCGTCCGGTCGCGGTGTTCTCGCAGGACTTCACGGTCTTCGGCGGGGCGCTGGGCGAGACGTACGGGCAGAAGATCATCAAGGTGATGGACTTCGCGCTGAAGACCGGCTGCCCGGTGATCGGCATCAACGACTCCGGCGGCGCCCGCATCCAGGAGGGCGTGAGCGCGCTGGGCATGTACGGCGAGATCTTCCGCCGCAACACCCACGCGTCGGGCGTGATCCCGCAGATCTCGCTGGTCGTCGGCCCGTGCGCGGGCGGCGCGGTGTACTCGCCGGCGATCACCGACTTCACGGTGATGGTGGACCAGACCTCGCACATGTTCATCACGGGGCCGGACGTCATCAAGACGGTGACCGGCGAGGACGTGGGCTTCGAGGAGCTGGGCGGCGCCCGGACGCACAACACGACGTCGGGCGTGGCGCACCACATGGCGGGCGACGAGAAGGACGCCATCGAGTACGTGAAGCAGCTGCTCTCGTACCTGCCGTCGAACAACCTCTCGGAGGCGCCGGCCTTCCCGGAGACGGCGGACACCGAGGTGTCGGCGGAGGACCTGGAGCTCGACGCGCTGATCCCGGACTCGGCGAACCAGCCGTACGACATGCACCAGGTCATCGAGCACGTCGTGGACGACGGCGAGTTCCTGGAGACGCAGGCGCTGTTCGCGCCGAACATCCTGACCGGCTTCGGCCGGGTGGAGGGCTTCCCGGTCGGCGTCGTCGCCAACCAGCCGATGCAGTTCGCGGGCTGTCTGGACATCAACGCGTCGGAGAAGGCCGCGCGGTTCGTGCGGACCTGCGACGCCTTCAACATCCCGGTCCTCACCTTCGTGGACGTGCCGGGCTTCCTGCCGGGCGTGGACCAGGAGTACGGCGGCATCATCCGGCGCGGCGCGAAGCTGATCTACGCGTACGCGGAGGCGACGGTCCCGCTGATCACGGTCATCACGCGGAAGGCGTTCGGCGGCGCGTACGACGTCATGGGCTCCAAGCACCTGGGCGCCGACCTGAACCTGGCGTGGCCGACGGCGCAGATCGCGGTCATGGGCGCGCAGGGCGCCGTGAACATCCTGCACCGCCGGACGATCGCGGAGGCGGAGGCGAACGGCGAGGACGTCGAGGCGGTGCGGGCGCGGCTGATCCAGGAGTACGAGGACACCCTGCTCAACCCGTACACCGCGGCCGAGCGCGGGTACGTCGACGGGGTGATCCTGCCGTCGGAGACGCGGGCGCAGATCGTGAAGGGCCTGCGTCAGCTGCGGACGAAGCGGGAATCCCTGCCCCCGAAGAAGCACGGCAACATCCCGCTCTAGCCCTCGGGAGGGACAGCACGATGATCAAGGTCGTACGAGGCAACCCGACGCCCGAGGAGCTGGCCGCCGCACTGGCGGTGGTCCAGGCCCGGGCCGCGGCGACGGCGGCGGCTGCCGCGCGGAGCGGCGGCCCGGCGGTCCCGGAGGGCTGGTCGGACCCGGCGCGGATCGCGCGGGGGGTGCGCCACCGGCCGGGCCCGCGGGCCTGGGCCCGGTCCGCCTGGCCGGTCTGAACCGTGTGACGTGACGTGAGCGAAGGCCGGACCCCGTGTGCGGGGGGTCCGGCCTTCGGCGTGTCCGCTCACCGCTTCCTGAGGAAGACGGCGGCGGCGAGGGCGGCGAGGGCGACGAGGGCCGCGTTGACGGCGACCGCGCGGGCGATGCCGTCCGGGAGCGTGGCGGCGGTGACGACGACGGCGCTCATCACCGGGGTGCCGAGGGTGATGCCGATCTGCTGGGTCATGGTGGCGATGCCGGTGGCCATGCCCTGCTCGCTGTCGGGGAGGCCGGAGGTGGCGGTGACCATGAAGCCGACGATGGCGAGCATGTTGCCGACGCCGCCGGCGAAGGTGGCCGCGAGCAGCAGCCCGTACGTGCTCCGCTCGTCGCCGATGCCGAGGAGGGCGAGGGTGGCGGCGGCCTGGAGGACGCCGCCGGCGACGAGGGCGGCGCGGGGGGTGAAGCGGCGGAGGAAGCGGGGGGCGAGCAGGCCGCCGAGGACGGTGCCGGCGCCGAGGACGCCGAAGGAGAGGCCGGCGGCGAGCGGGGAGAAGCCGAGCACGTCCTGGAGGTGCAGGGTCATCAGGAAGACCAGCGAGGTCTCGGTGGCGAAGGCGGCCAGCCCGGCGAGGTTGCCCCACACGACGGTGCGGCGGCGCAGCACCCGGAGCGGGACCAGAGGTGCGGCGGAGCGGCGCTCGACGAGCGGGAAGGCGGTGAGCAGGACGGCCGCGGCGGCGAGGGGGACGAGGGTGGCGGGGGCGGCCCAGCCGTGCTCGCCGGCGGCGGTGAGGCCGAGGACGAGGGCGAGCAGGCCGCCGGTGACGGTGACGGCGCCGGGGACGTCGAGCCGGGGGCGGGCGGCGGGGCGGCTCTCCTCGATGACGGCGGGGGCGACGAGCAGGACGGCGAGCGCGACCGGCACGTTGATGAAGAAGGCCCAGCGCCAGGAGAGCAGGTCGGTGAGGACGCCGCCGAGGACGGCTCCGGTGGTGAACCCGGCGGACATCAGGGCGCCGTTGAGGCCGAGGGCCTTGTCGCGGAGCGGACCCTCGGGGAAGGCGGAGGTGAGCAGGGAGAGGCCGGCCGGGGTGACGGCGGCGGTGGCGAGGCCCTGGGCGACGCGGGCGGCCATGAGGAGTTCGGGGCTGGTGGCGAGGCCGCCGGCGAGGGAGGCGGCGCCGAGGACGGCCATGCCGGTGAGGAAGACGCGGCGGCGGCCGAGGAGGTCGGCGAGGCGTCCGAAGAGGAGGGTGAAGCCGGCGGCGGCGAGGGCGAAGGCGGTGGCGATCCACTGGAGTCCGCCGAGGGAGAAGCCGAGTCCCTCGCCGATGACGGGGAGGGCGACGTTCAGGATCGAGAAGTCGACGGCCAGCATGAACTGGGCGACGAGGAGGACGACGAGGACGAGCCGCATCCGCCCGTCCATGCGGGCGGCCGGCGCGGTGGCGGCGGGCGTGTCGAGGGCGACCATGACGGGACCCCTTAATGGGAGACTGGTTCCGTTAAGATGAACGAGACCGTAGCAGACTGCACCGCCTTAATGGAACAGGAGACCCATTTGAGCGAGAGCCCGTCGGCCGTGCCCGGCACCCAGCGCCCCGGAGGCCGTACCGCCAAGGTCCGCCGCGCGGTCCTCGACGCCACCCAGGCGGCCCTCGCCGCCGGCGGCTTCGACAGCCTCAACATGGACCAGATCGCCGCCGCCGCGGGCGTCGGCAAGACCACCGTCTACCGCCGCTGGGGCTCCCCCGCCGGCCTGGTCACCGACCTCCTCGGCGACATGGCCGAGCAGTCCCTGCCCGCCGCCGACACCGGCACCCTCGCCGGCGACCTGCGCGCCAACGCCGCCCTGGTCCTCCGGACCCTCACCGACCCGCGGATGGGCGCCGTCTTCCGCGCCGTCCTCGCCGCCGCCGCCTGCGACCAGGAGTGCGCCCGCGCCCTGCACGGCTTCTACCGCACCCGGCTCGACGAATGGGCCCCGGTCGCCGAACGGGCCCTCGCCCGCGGCGAACTCCCGGCCGGCACCGACCCGCGCGAAGTGCTCCGCGCCGTCTCCGCGCCGCTCTACTACCGCTTCGCCGTCACCCAGGAGGAACCCGTCGCCGCCGACGCCGAACGGGCCGTCACCGCCGCCCTGGCCGCCGCCGCGGCCGGCGCCTACACCGCCTGAGGGACGGGTCCGGGGCGCTGTTGAGTATCCGTACTCAGGCGCCGGAGCCGTCCCGGCAGCAGGATCGGGGGCATGCTGTGGTCCGACCCGGAGAACAAGCCGCCCACCTTCCTGCGCGAGGCCCAGGAGATGCTGCGGAGATCGGGTGTGCTCCTGGCGCTGGCCATGGTCGTCCTGATGCTCGTCATCGGCTCGCGCTGAGTACGCTGCCCCCATGACTGCTGATCACCCGGGCGGCACGCCCCGCCGGCTCGTCCTCGCCTCCGCCTCCCCCGCCCGGCTCGGCCTGCTCCGCCAGGCCGGCCTGGCCCCCGAGGTGATCGTCAGCGGCGTCGACGAGGACAAGGTCCACGCCCCGACCCCGGCCGAGCTCGCCCTGACGCTCGCCGAGGCCAAGGCCGCGCACGTCGCCGCCCGCCCCGAGGCGAGCGGCGCCCTGGTCATCGGCTGCGACTCGGTCCTGGAGCTGGACGGCCGCGCGCTGGGCAAGCCCGCCGACGCCGCCGAGGCCACCGCCCGCTGGAAGGAGATGCGCGGCCGGGTCGGCATCCTGCAGACCGGCCACTGCGTCTACGACACGACAGCCAAGCGGTACGAGTCGGCGACCGCCTCCACGGTCGTGCGGTTCGGCGAGCCGACGGACGAGGAGATCGCGGCGTACGTGGCGAGCGGCGAACCGCTGCACGTGGCGGGCGCGTTCACGCTGGACGGCCGGTCGGCGCCGTTCATCGAGGGCATCGACGGCGACCCCGGCAACGTCATCGGCCTGTCGCTGCCGCTGCTGCGCCGGCTCCTCGCCAAGCTCGACGTGGGCATCACCGAGCTGTGGTCCTGAACGCCTGACGTCACGTCACGCCGTCGCGGGCTCCGCCTTCCCGGAGCCCGCCGGCTCGTCCCCGTACATCACCAGCGTCAGCACGATCAGCCCGACGACGGTCATCAGCACGGCGAAGGCGGTCCAGCCGATCAGGGCCGCCGCGACGGCGCCGAGCAGGCCGTGGACGACCGCGCAGCCGATCAGCAGCCCCCGGCCGAGGCGGCCCGGGGCCCGGTCCCGGAGGCCGGTGAGCAGCGCGACGAGGGAGCAGAGCGCGAGGGCGAGGCCCGAGCCGATGCCCAGGGCCCAGGTGCCGGTGACCATGTGGTCGGGGTCGAGGCCGTCGAGGGACATCGACTGGACCTCCACGAACCGCGCCATGATCGCGTTGACGCCGACGATGGCGGGCGCCTCCACGAGGAGCACGGCGGCCGTGACGAGTGCGATCGGTCTGCGGGCCACCTCGGCCACCCCCAAAATGCGGCTGTTACCGACAGTACGGTCGACAGCGCGAAGGCTACTGGCCGGTAAACCCTCGGACAAGAGTGCGCGCAGGTTGGCCGGAGCACGACGGTCCGGCAAAGAATCGTTGACCCATTCGTAGGGACTCCACAAAGAAACCCGAACGGCGACTGGCTCCACGAACAGAGACCTGCGCCACACCAGAGAGCTACTGTGCCGTCAAGGAACCCTGCGTACCGTGGTGCGACAAGGGATTTCACGACCCGGGCGTCCGCCGCTTCACACTCCGTGTGGGCAAGCTCACCCGTGGGGACGGGTCGAGGGGCCGTGTCGGCAGTCCCTAAACTCAGCTTGTTTCAAGGAGGGAGCCATCGTGCGCAAGGTGCTCATCGCCAACCGTGGCGAAATCGCTGTTCGTGTCGCCCGTGCCTGCCGGGATGCCGGGATCGCCAGCGTAGCCGTCTACGCCGACCCGGACCGGGACGCTCTGCACGTCCGCGCGGCCGACGAGGCGTTCGCCCTGGGCGGTGACACCCCGGCCACCAGCTACCTGGACATGGCCAAGGTGCTCCAGGCCGCGAAGGACTCCGGCGCGGACGCCGTCCACCCGGGCTACGGATTCCTCTCCGAGAACGCGGAGTTCGCCCAGGCCGTCCTCGACGCCGGGCTGACCTGGATCGGCCCGCCGCCGCACGCCATCCGCGACCTCGGCGACAAGGTCGCCGCCCGCCACATCGCCCAGCGCGCCGGCGCCCCGCTCGTCGCGGGCACCCCGGACCCGGTCTCCGGCGCGGACGAGGTCGTCGCCTTCGCCGAGGAGCACGGCCTGCCGATCGCCATCAAGGCGGCCTTCGGCGGCGGCGGACGCGGCCTCAAGGTCGCCCGCACCCTCGAAGAGGTCCCGGAGCTGTACGACTCCGCGGTCCGCGAGGCCGTCGCCGCCTTCGGCCGCGGCGAGTGCTTCGTCGAGCGCTACCTGGACAAGCCGCGGCACGTCGAGACCCAGTGCCTCGCCGACCAGCACGGCAACGTGGTCGTCGTCTCGACCCGTGACTGCTCGCTGCAGCGCCGCCACCAGAAGCTCGTCGAGGAGGCGCCCGCGCCGTTCCTGACGGAGGAGCAGAACGCGCAGCTGTACGCCGCGTCCAAGGCGATCCTGAAGGAGGCCGGCTACGTCGGCGCCGGCACGGTCGAGTTCCTGGTCGGCCTCGACGGGACGATCTCCTTCCTGGAGGTCAACACCCGTCTGCAAGTGGAGCACCCGGTCACCGAGGAGGTCACCGGCATCGACCTGGTCCGCGAGATGTTCCGGATCGCCGACGGCGAGGAGCTGGGCTACGGCGACCCGGAGATCCGGGGCCACTCCTTCGAGTTCCGCATCAACGGCGAGGACCCGGGCCGCAACTTCCTGCCGGCCCCCGGCACGGTCACCCTCTTCCAGCCGCCGACCGGCCCGGGCGTCCGTCTGGACGCGGGCGTCGAGTCCGGCTCGGTCATCGGCCCCGCCTGGGACTCCCTGCTCGCCAAGCTGGTCATCACCGGCGCCACCCGTGAGCAGGCGCTGCAGCGCGCCGCCCGCGCGCTCGCCGAGTTCAAGGTCGAGGGCATGGCCACGGCCATCCCGTTCCACCAGGCCGTCGTGGTCGACCCGGACTTCACCGCCGACCCGTTCCGCGTCCACACCCGGTGGATCGAGACGGAGTTCGTCAACGAGATCAAGCCGTTCACCCCGGCGGGTGCCGACGCGGACGAGGACGAGGCCGGCCGCGAGACCATCGTGGTCGAGGTCGGCGGCAAGCGCCTGGAGGTCTCCCTCCCGTCGTCGCTGGGCATGTCCCTGGCCCGTACGGGTCTGGCCGCCGGTGCCAAGCCGAAGCGCCGCGCCGCGAAGAAGTCCGGCCCGACCGCCTCCGGCGACACCCTCGCCTCGCCCATGCAGGGCACGATCGTGAAGGTCGCGGTCGAGGAGGGCCAGGAGGTCAAGGAGGGCGACCTGATCGTCGTCCTGGAGGCCATGAAGATGGAGCAGCCGCTGAACGCGCACAAGGCGGGCACGGTGACGGGCCTGAGCGCCGAGGTCGGCGCGTCGGTGACGTCCGGCGCCGGCATCTGCGAGATCAAGGGCTGACGTTCCCGCGCGCGAGGGCCCCGCAGGCAGCCGCCTGTGGGGCCCTTCGCCGTGTGCGGGGCACGGGAAGGGACGGCGGCTCACCGCGTACGGGGCGACCCGGGCGGTACGGGACGGGCCGCCGGCTCAGCGGCGGCGCAGGTCCGCGACGCGCGCCGTGCGCTCCATGGGCTCGGCGCCCATGCCGGGGCCGGGGCCGCGGAACTGACCGCCCGGCATCCTGCCTCCGCGCTGGACGGGCAGCGGCATCTCGCGGCGGCCCCGGACGCCCGGCGGCAGCTGCTCGGCGGCGGGGGCGCCGCTCTGGCCGGTGGCGGCCACGGCGATCTGCACGCCCTGGTCGGCGAGGGCTTGGAGCTCGGTGCCGGCCCGCTCGTCGTGCGGCGGGGGCTCGTCGGTGACCAGCCGGGTGATCACGTCGGTCGGCACCGTCTGGAACATGGTGTCGGTGCCGAGCTTGGTGTGGTCGGCGAGGACCACGACCTCGGCGGCGGCCTGCACCAGCGCCCGGTCCACGCTCGCGGAGAGCATGTTGGAGGTGGAGAGCCCGCGCTCGGCGGTGAGCCCGCTGCCGGAGAGGAAGGCGCGGGAGACGCGCAGCCCCTGGAGCGACTGTTCGGCCCCGCTGCCCACGAGCGCGTAGTTGGAGCCGCGCAGGGTGCCGCCGGTCATGACGACCTCGACCCGGTTGGCGTGCGCCAGCGCCTGGGCGACGAGCAGCGAGTTGGTGACCACGGTGAGGCCGGGCACCCGGGCGAGCCGGCGGGCCAGCTCCTGGGTGGTGGTCCCGGCGCCGACGACGATGGCCTCGCCCTCTTCGACCAGGCTCGCGGCGACGTCGGCGATGGCCGTCTTCTCCGCGGTCGCGAGATGGGATTTCTGCGGGAAGCCGGACTCTCGCGTGAATCCGCCCGGCAGCACCGCACCGCCGTGCCGGCGGTCGAGGAGTCCTTCTGCCTCCAGGGCCCGTACGTCGCGGCGCACGGTCACTTCGGAGGTCTGGACGACGCGGGCGAGCTCGCGGAGCGACACGGCCCCATTGGCTCGCACCATTTCGAGGATCAACTGGCGACGTTCTGCAGCGAACACGAAACTGACAGTAACGTGCGCCGCCGGTGCTTTTCAGCACTATGGACCGGATTGCGGAAGATGCACACAAGCGGGGCTCCCCCGTGGTATGGAGAGCCCCGCTTGTGATCGTTCTATGCCCCGATGTGCCGGGGGTTGTCCGAGTCGGCGAACCGTTCCCGCAGGCGAGGGCGGTGACCGCCGCCGCGGTCCGCCGGGTGTCAGCCCTCGCCCGAGGTCTTTCGGGTGTGCAACTGCCGTGCCACTTCGGCGATCGAGCCCGATCGAAGGGGGGACGAAGTGAAAGCATTTGCGACCCCCTCTACGGGCGGCGTTCTGAACAGGCGTTGTTCCCGCGGCAATTGACGGTTGCACTGAAAGGTAGTCACCCACTAGAGTCCTGGCCCATCTGATAAACAGCAAGATCGCTTCACCGGATCGACGTATCCGCGCTCGCCACAAGGCGCCCCTGTCGAAGAGGCAGTTCTCATCGGCTCGGCTCCCCACCTTCACGTCAGCGCGAGCAGGTCTCCATGGACCTCACTCGCGCGACCTGTCGTAGAGGCACGGCACACCCGGTCCGTCCACTGGTAATGAGTGAGCGCTGCGTGCCCTCACCCATCGGAGTGCAGGACGTCGGGCCCCCATGGTCGTCTCCTGCGTCGAGCCCCAGCAGGGCTCCGAGGAGGCAAGACATGTCCCGCCATGCCCGGAGGATCACGCACCCCGAGCTGCCGGCTTCGGGGTTAGTCGCGCTGTGCGACGAGTCCATGCGTCAGCGGACCGAAGGATCGACCGGCATCTACATTCTGTCGGCGATCATCGCCGAGACTGCCGCGCTGCCGGTCATCAGGGACGGCATGACGGGGCTCCTCCTCCGCAAACAGCGCGGCAAGCTGCACTGGCGCGCCGAATCCTCCTCCCGCCGAGACGTACTCGCCCGGAAGGTGGGGGGACTCCCCGCGGAGATCGTTGTCGCCACCTTCTGCGGACTGATCCGAAACAAGCAGGAGCGGGCCCGCAAGAAGGCCCTTCACACCCTCCTGCTCGATCTCGCCGACCGTGCTGTTTCCGCCGCGATCCTCGAATCCCGGGGTGACCGGGAAGACAGTTCCGACATCGCCGAACTGCAGAGGCTGCGCCGGACGGGTGCGCTGGAGCCGCGGCTGCGCATGAGTCATCGGCTCGGCGCCGACGAGCCCGCACTGTGGGCCGCGGACATCGCCGCCGGTGCCTACGTCGCCGCCCACGCCGACACCGGCAAGCACTGGGCGACCCTCCAGGCCGGCGGCAAGGTCACGGTATTGACCTGCAGTGCCTGCGGAAGCCCCCACCTGCCGGGATCGGGGGACGAGGGCCTGTGGGACGCCCAGCCGTGAGAAGCGCGAAGGCCAGACCTCCGTCGTCCGGCGGATTGTCTGGCCTCACTTCCGGCTCCTCCGTGGAGCCGGCAACACCTCTACTCTGCCCCGCCGGCGTAGCCCGGTCAAGCGGAAGGTCTGACACACATGAGCGAACTCGACACCCCCTATGAACTGCCCGAAAGCGAGTATCGACTGCGTGTCGGCGTGCTCGTGGATCGGCTCCAGGACCTCCAGGTCCGCGACACGCGCTCGGTGCGGGCGGCCGCCGAGCGGGTGATCGAACCCCATGACGGCGTCACCACGCACACTCTCGAATCGGCGTCGGAACTCCTCTCCGTCGTGGTCAACCCGAAGACCGTCCGCTCCACCCAGATACGGTCGCAGCGCGTCCGGGGTGGACGGCTCCTTCACCTGCTCAGGGCCACCGTCTGGACGCCGCTCCTCCTCGTGGACGCCACGAACGGCCGCTTCGTGGTGGGGCAGACCTATCTCTCTGATCCGAAGGCGGGCGCGGGCACGGGCGCGAAGCTGGCCCTCGCCGCTCCCGACTCCTCACCGGAGATTCCTTCCCTGGTCTACCGGGGCAGCCGGCAGGCAGTGGCCACGGCACTCGACGCGAACGCCAGCTTCGTGCGCGACGAGAACAACTGGGAAAGCGACATCAAGGCCAACGGCATTCTGATGCCGCTACTGGCGGGACACGTGGAGTTCCGATTCTCCGACGCGCCGCCGAGAGCGGGTGTCGGAGTGGTCGACGGTACGTCACGGACCGCCTCGGCCCACCACATCCTGGGGTACCCCGAGTCCGAGATCCTCACTGGTTCGCCGGATGCGCTGCGCAAGCAGCTCACGAAACGGCTGCACACGCTCGCCACGGACGCGGAAGCCCTCGTCGCCGCCTCCGAGCGGGAAGAGGAGGAGCTGATCCGCCTGGAGGGAGTCGTCAACGCGCTGACGGCCGAGGCCGACCTCATCGTCGGGTGGGGCTGGGACGACCACTGGTCAGGGCGTTCCGCCGGTGTGGTGCCGACCTACGCGAGCACGCTGAATCTCGCGCTCGGCGCGCAGAACATCGAGCCGAGGTCCTTCTCCAAGGAGGCGCAGACAACGCTGCTCGCCGAGCGGTCGGTCAACGCCCTCGCCGACTACGGCTTGATCAGTACAGACGAACTCGTCTACGCGCTGGGCCGCGAGGACCTGACCGAGACCGCGCGCGCCCTGGGCCTGAGCGGTCATCGGGACGAACGCTGCGCGTGGATCATCCGTCTGATGACGGAGCCCGACACCAGGAAGCGCCGCGTGCTGAACGAGGCACTCAACGTCAAGATGTTCAGCGCCAAGGGCCGTTCCCATCCGGCCATCGAACTCGCCCTGCGCTCCTTCTCCGGCCACGACCCCCAGCATCTGGAGAGGGCCCGCAACGCCGCCGTACACGCGCTGTGGTCGACGGTCGGCGCCGAGTGGGACGTCGTTTCCCGGCCCGACGACGCGGCCCTCGACGAGCTGGCGTCCCTGGCCCTCGCGGAGGTCTCCGACGGGCGGCCGGGTGTCGCCTGCCATGAGGTAGCGGCGCGTGGTGTGGTGCCTCTGCTCGCGTTGGGCGGTCTGGGTGTCGACCGTGGTTCGGCCCGGTTCCGCGGCCAGCCCTCCGTCGTGATCACGCGGATGATGAGCAATGCGTGGGGCATCCGGCAGCTCATCGAGACCATCAAGGCGTCTCGCGAAGGCCGTCCCTTCCCTCGCCTGGACCCGGAGGGCAAGCGCATCCCCGACGCGGAGGCGGGAAACACTCCCTCCGCCAACAACGACTGGCTGCGCGAGCAGGTCCTCAGCGAGGAGGTCATCACTCCGATCACCCAAGCAGAGGAACCCGAGAAGGTCCTCTTCTCCGCCCTGGCCCAGGCACGGGACGCCTTCGACTCCTACAAGGAACTCAAGGAACCCATCTTCAGGTCGCTGAGCGGCGACAAATGGCGTGAGGCGTCGAAGACGGCGTCCTGGCTCTCCAGCAAGCTGAACCTGTACGTGAACGACGGCGACGACTGAGCCCCGGGCCAGGAAGGCCCGGAGTCTGGTCTCCGGGCCTTCCCGCGAACCGGCGGAGCTTCAGCCCTCGCCCGAGGTCTTTCGGGTGTGCAACTGCCGTGCCACTTCGGCGATCGAGCCCGACAGGGAGGGGTACACGGTGAAAGCATTTGCGATCTGTTCGACCGTCAGATTGTTGTCGACCGCGATCGAGATGGGGTGGATCAGCTCGCTCGCCTTGGGGGCGACGACGCAGCCGCCGACCACGATCCCCGTGCCCGGACGGCAGAAGATCTTGACGAAGCCGTCCCGGATGCCCTGCATCTTGGCGCGCGGGTTGCGCAGCAGCGGCAGCTTGACGACCTTGGCGTCGATCTTGCCGGCGTCCACGTCGGCCTGGGTGTAGCCGACGGTGGCGATCTCCGGGTCGGTGAAGACGTTCGAGGAGACCGTCTTCAGGTTGAGCGGGGCCACCGCGTCGCCGAGGAAGTGGTACATCGCGATCCGGCCCTGCATGGCGGCGACCGAGGCGAGCGCGAAGACGCCGGTGACGTCGCCGGCCGCGTAGACGCCCGGGGCGGAGGTGCGGGAGACCTTGTCGGTCCAGATGTGCCCGGAGTCCTTGAGCCGGACGCCGGCCTCCTCCAGGCCCATCCCGGCGGTGTTCGGGATCGCGCCGACCGCCATCAGGCAGTGGGTGCCGGAGATGACCCGGCCGTCCGCGAGGGTGACCTCGACCCGGTCGCCGACCCGCTTGGCGGACTCGGCGCGGGAGCGGGCCATGACGTTCATGCCGCGGCGCCGGAAGACGTCCTCCAGGACCGCGGCGGCGTCCGGGTCCTCGCCGGGCAGCACGCGGTCACGGCTGGACACGAGCGTGACCCGGGAGCCGAGGGCCTGGTAGGCGCCGGCGAACTCGGCGCCGGTCACACCGGAGCCGACCACGATGAGCTCCTCCGGGAGCTCCTTCAGGTCGTAGACCTGGGTCCAGTTCAGGATCCGCTCGCCGTCCGGCTTGGCGTCGGCCAGCTCGCGCGGGTGACCGCCGGTCGCGATCAGCACCGCGTCCGCGGTCAGCGTCTCCTCGCTGCCGTCGGCGGCGGTGACGACCACCTGGCGGGAGCCGTCCACGGCCTGCCGGCCGGAGAGCCGGCCGCGGCCGCGCAGCACCCGGGCGCCGGCCCGGGTGACGGAGGCGGTGATGTCGTGCGACTGGGCCAGCGCGAGCCGCTTCACCCGCCGGTTGACCTTGCCGAGGTCCACGCCGACGACGCGGGCGGCCTGCTCGATGTGCGGGGTGTCGTCCGCGACGATGATGCCCAGCTCCTCGTAGGAGGAGTCGAAGGTGGTCATCACCTCGGCGGTGGCGATCAGGGTCTTGGAGGGGACGCAGTCGGTCAGGACGGACGCGCCGCCGAGGCCGTCGCAGTCGACGACGGTCACCTCCGCGCCGAGCTGGGCGCCCACCAGGGCAGCCTCGTATCCGCCGGGTCCGCCGCCGATGATCACGATCCGGGTCACTGGGATCTACGCCTCGCGCTCTCGTTCTGCCGGGGGTGTGCGGCCCCCGCTGGGCTGCAGTGCGTACGCCATTGTCCCGCACGCTTCAAGTGCGTATCCCATTGTCCCGCACCCGGCGCGCCCCCTCGCGCCGGGGCCCGCGCAAACGCCCCGCCCGGGCCCCGCCCGGCCCCCGGCGCACCCCCCGGTCCGCCCCCGGGGCCGCCACCTCGGCGTTCACCGGATCGCCGGACCACTCCCGTACCCTCGGTCCCATGTCGCTCTACGCCGCCTACGCCGGCAACCTCGACGCGCGGCTGATGAGCCGCCGCGCCCCGCACTCCCCGCTGCGCGGCACCGGCTGGCTGAACGGCTGGCGGCTCACCTTCGGCGGCGAGCAGATGGGCTGGGAGGGCGCGCTCGCCACCCTCGTCGAGGCCCCGCGCCGGCAGGTCTTCGTCGCGCTGTACGACATCGCCCCGATGGACGAGGACTCCATGGACCGCTGGGAGGGCGTCGGCCTCGACATCTACCGCCGGATGCGGATCCGGGTGCACACCCTCGACGGCGACGAGCCGGCCTGGGTGTACGTGCTCAACGCGTACGAGGGCGGCCTGCCGTCCGCCCGCTACCTCGGCGAGGTCGCCGACGCGGCGGAGTCCGCGGGCGCGCCCCACGACTACGTGATGGAGCTCCGCAAACGGCCCTGCTGAGACGCGGGCCGGCCGGTTTTCGTCGGAAACGACAAGACAACGATCGCATGTCCGTCCGCGCCGTCATCTACGCGCGTAGGAATTCTCGGGCTAGGCTTCTTCGCGAACGAAATCCGTCCGGGGTCTCCTCCCTCGGACCCCCTCCCCGAGGCGAGAAGAGCCAGTGAACGCTACTGCCAACCCGTACGAGGCCGCCGAGGCCGCGGCCGCGCGCCTGCGCGAGCTGACCGGTGTCGAGAACCACGACGTCGCCCTGGTCATGGGCTCCGGCTGGGCCCCCGCCGTCGACGCCCTGGGCGCGCCCGAGGCCGAGTTCCCCGTCACCGACCTCCCGGGCTTCCCGCCGCCGGCCGTCGAGGGCCACGGCGGCAAGATCCGCTCGTACAAGATCGGTGAGAAGCGCGCCCTGGTCTTCCTCGGCCGCACCCACTTCTACGAGGGCCGCGGGGTCGCCTCCGTCGCGCACGGCGTGCGCACGGCCGTCGCCGCCGGCGTGAAGACCGTCGTCCTGACGAACGGCTGCGGCGGCCTGCGCGAGGGCATGCGCCCCGGCCAGCCGGTCCTCATCAGCGACCACATCAACCTCACGGCCGCCTCGCCGATCGTCGGCGCGAACTTCGTCGACCTCACCGACCTGTACTCGCCGCGGCTGCGCGCGCTGTGCAAGGAGGTCGACGAGACGCTGGAGGAGGGCGTGTACGTCCAGTTCCCCGGCCCGCACTACGAGACGCCCGCCGAGATCAACATGGTCCGCGTCATGGGCGGCGACCTCGTCGGCATGTCCACGGTCCTGGAGGCCATCGCGGCCCGCGAGGCCGGCGCGGAGGTCCTCGGCATCTCCCTGGTGACCAACCTCGCGGCGGGGCTCTCGGGCGAGCCGCTGAACCACGAGGAGGTCCTGCAGGCGGGACGCGACTCGGCGGCGCGGATGGGCGAACTGCTGACGCGGGTCCTGGACCGCATCTGATCCTTCCGGGGCGGGGAAGGGCTCCGCGCGGCGGCCGGCCCCGGCGACCGTCCCCGCCCCGCCCCCATCCGCCCCCCCCCACCCCACCTCACCGCCCGCAGACGAAAGGCGCATCACCGTGACGCAGGACGAACTCCTCGCCCGGGCCCAGGCGTGGCTCGCCGAGGATCCCGACCCGGAGACCCGGGAGGAGCTCGGCGCGCTCCTCGACCGGGGGGAGACCGACGAGCTGGCCGTACGGTTCGCCGGGACGCTGCAGTTCGGCACCGCGGGGCTCCGCGGCGAGCTGGGCGCCGGGCCCATGCGGATGAACCGGTCCGTGGTGATCCGGGCCGCCGCGGGCCTGGCCGCGTACCTGAAGGCGAAGGGGCAGACCGGCGGCCTCGTCGTGATCGGCTACGACGCCCGGTACAAGTCGGCCGACTTCGCCCGGGACACGGCCGCCGTGATGACGGGCGCCGGGCTGCGCGCCGCGCTGCTGCCGCGCCCGCTGCCGACGCCGGTCCTGGCATATGCCATAAGGCACCTGGGCGCCGTCGCCGGCGTCGAGGTGACCGCGAGCCACAACCCGCCGCGCGACAACGGCTACAAGGTGTACCTGGGCGACGGCTCGCAGATCGTGCCGCCGGCCGACGCCGAGATCGCGGCCGAGATCGCCGCCGTCCGCGCGCTGGCGGACGTGCCGCGGCCCGACAGCGGCTGGGAGGTGCTCGGCGACGAGGTCCTGGAGGCGTACCTGGCCCGGACCGACGCCGTGCTGACCCCGGGCTCGCCGCGGACCGCCCGGACGGTGTACACCGCGATGCACGGCGTCGGGAAGGACGTCCTGACGGCGGCCTTCGCCCGGCACGGCTTCCCCGCGCCCGCGCTGGTCGCCGCGCAGGCGGAGCCGGACCCGGCGTTCCCGACGGTCGCGTTCCCGAACCCGGAGGAGCCGGGCGCCATGGACCTCGCCTTCGAGGCGGCCCGGGCCGTGGACCCCGACCTCGTCATCGCCAACGACCCGGACGCCGACCGCTGCGCCGTGGCCGTGCCGGACGCGTCCGTGGAGGGCGGCTGGCGGATGCTCCGCGGGGACGAGGTCGGCGCGCTGCTCGCCGCGCACCTGGTGCGCAAGGGGGCGCGCGGCGTCTTCGCCGAGTCGATCGTGTCGTCGTCGCTGCTCGGCCGGATCGCGGAGGCGGCGGGCGTCGGGTACGAGGAGACGCTGACCGGCTTCAAGTGGATCGCCCGCGTCGAGGGGCTGCGGTACGGCTACGAGGAGGCGCTGGGCTACTGCGTGGACCCGGAGGGCGTCCGCGACAAGGACGGCATCACGGCCGCGCTGCTCGTCGCCGAGCTGGCGTCGGAGCTGAAGGAGCGGGGCCGGACGCTGACCGACCTGCTCGACGACCTGGCGGTCGAGCACGGCCTGCACGCGACGGACCAGCTGTCGGTGCGCGTGGAGGACCTGGGGATCATCGCGAACGCGATGGCGGCGCTGCGGGAGAACCCGCCGGCGCGGCTGGCGGGCCTGACCGTGGTGTCGGCTGAGGACCTGACGAAGGGCACGGAGTCGCTGCCGCCGACGGACGGCCTGCGCTACCACCTGGAGGGCGCGTACAGGGCCCGGGTGATCGTCCGTCCCTCGGGCACCGAGCCCAAGCTGAAGTGCTACCTGGAGGTCGTGGTCCCGGTCGCGGGCGCGAGCGGTCTGGCCGCGGCGCGGGCGACCGGCGCCGAGGTGCTGGGCGCGCTGAAGAAGGACCTGGCGGCGGCCGCGGGGCTGTAGCCGGTCACGACGGCGGAGGGCCGGTACGGGAGTTCCCGTACCGGCCCTCCGCCGCGTCGCCGGCTTCCCTAGCCGAAGCGGCCGTTGACGTAGTCCGCCGTGCGGGGGTCGGCGGGGGCGCCGAACATCGCCTCGGTGGGGCCGTGTTCGACGATCACGCCGGGCGTGCCCTGTTCGGCGAGGAAGAAGGCGCAGGAGTCGGAGACCCGGGCGGCCTGCTGCATGTTGTGGGTGACGATCACGATGGTCACCTCGGACTTCAGCTCGGCGATGGTCTCCTCGACGCGCCGGGTGGAGGTGGGGTCGAGGGCCGAGCAGGGCTCGTCCATGAGGAGCACCCGGGGGCGGACGGCGAGCGCGCGGGCGATGCAGAGGCGCTGCTGCTGGCCGCCGGAGAGGGCGCCGCCGGGCTGCCGGAGCCGGTCCTTGACCTCGTTCCAGAGCCCGGCGCGGGTCAGGCACTCCTCGACGAGGGCGTCCTTCTCGTCGCGGCCGGCCCGGACGCCGCCGAGCTTGAGGCCGGCGAGGACGTTCTCGTACAGGCTCATCGCGGGGAACGGGTTGGGCTTCTGGAAGACCATGCCGATCTCGCGGCGGGCGTGGGTGATGCGGCGGCCACGGTCGTAGATGTCGGCGCCGTCGAGGAGGACCCGGCCCGACAGGGCGGCGGAGCCGATGAGTTCGTGCATCCGGTTGAGGATGCGGAGGAAGGTGGACTTGCCGCAGCCGGAGGGGCCGATGAGGGCGGTCACCTCGTGGGCGGGCATGGCGAGCGAGACCCGGTCGAGAACCTTGCGGTCGCCGAACCAGGCGGAGACGGCCTCGGCTTCGAGCGCGCCGGCGCGGCCGGCCGGCGGCTTCCCGGCGGGCACGGGCGGCAGGGTGACGGTGTCGGCGAGGTCGGTCATGGCGGCATCGGCTCCACGGGGTCCGGAGGAGGTTCAGGAAGGTCAGGGCTCAGAGAGCTCAGACAGCTCAGGGGCTCTCAGGGGTTCAGGGGGTTCAGGGGTTCAGGGGTTCAGAGGAGGTTGGGGAGGAGGCGGGTCAGTTCGCCGGAGACCAGGACGCCGAGGGCGATGAGTACCGGGGTGGCGGCGATCCAGGTCTGGCGGGGGCCCCAGCGGCGGCGGGCGAGGACGGTGAGGACGGCGGCGAGGAGCAGGGCCTGGGCGCCGAGGAAGATCTGCGGCCAGGCGGCCGGGTCGCCGGCGAGCGGCTTCTCGGCGTCGGTGATCCAGCCGGGCCGCAGCGGGCGCGGCGGGCTGGGCTGGGCGTCGCCGGTCAGCCGGGCGTCGACGAAGAGGTAGTCCTCGGGGGTGTACGCGCCGCCGCTCGCGGTCACCAGGGTCAGCCGGCCCTCGCCGTCCTTGAGGCGCGCCGGGGTCGGGTCGCCGGGGCGGCGGACGCCCGTCACCTCGTAGACGGCCTCGCCCTGGCCGGTCGTCACCTCGACGCGGGCGCCGGGCGGCAGCCGGTGCAGGTCGTTGAAGGGGGAGCCGTATCCCCACTGGCGGCCCATGAGCACGGCCTGCCCGGCCTGGCCGGGCAGCGGGGTGTCGCGGCGGTGGCCGGGTCCCGACATCAGGATCCCGGAGGTGGTGCCCTCGGCGACGACCTCGCGCAGTCCGAGGACCGGGATGCGGAGCAGGGCGACGGGGTCGCCGGGGGCGACGGCCTTGCCGTCGTAGGTGGTCTGTCCCACGGGGGCGGTGCCGAGGGCGAGTTGTTCGCGCAGCTCGTCGTAGGCGGTGGCCTGGTCGCGGGCGTGCTGGAGGTGGCCGACGACGGTCAGGTTGGCGGCGAAGCCGATGAGGAGGGCGGCGAGGACGCACAGCGCCGCCCCGGCCAGGCCGAGCCCGGCGCGGGGGGCGGCTGGTGCCGGTGCGGTGGTCACGGCCGGACGACCGCCTTGCGGCGGCGGACCGTGATCATGGCGGCGGCGCCGAGCAGGCAGAGCGCGAGCGCGCCGAGCGCGGCGGAGGCGGCGGAGGCGGCGCCGGTGGCGGCGAGGGTTCCGCCGCTGCCGCCCTGCGGGGCGGCGCCGCCGGAGGAGCCGGAGCCGCCGCCGGTCGCACCGGAGGTGCCGGTGTCGCCGGAGGTGCCCGTGGAGCCGGTGCCGGTGGAGCCGCTGTCACCGGAGGAGCCGCCGGAGGTGCCGGAGGTGGGCGGGGCGGTGGCGGTGAGCGTTCCGCTCGGGGTGTCCGTCGGGGTGGGCTCGTCCGTGGGTTCGTCCGTGGGCCCGTCGGTCGGGTCGTCGGTCGGCTCGTCCGTCGGGTCGTCGGTGGGGCCGTCCGTGGGCGTCGGGGTGGTGTCGGTGGGGGTGGGGGTGCCCGTGGGGCCGGTGGGGGTGTCGGTCGGGGTCGGGGTGGTGGCCGGGCCCGCCGCGAACTCGTGGAGCGCCTGGGAGGGCGTCCAGGCGGCGGGGTCGGCGGGGGTGTACTGGGCGAGGACGGGGAAGACGAGGTTGACCTCGTCGTGCATGGTGGCCGTGATCTGCGCCGTGCCGGAGACGACTTCGGCGGTGCCGAGGTCCTTGGCCTCGCCGGTCGCGGTGTCGAGGGTGAGGAAGCTGACCGTGCCCGTCGCGGTGGCCGGTTCGACGGTCGCCCGGATCGGGAAGGGGCGGCCGGCGGGCGGGGTGGCGCTGTCGGACGCGAGCTTGAGGTTGGTGGCCTGCTGGCTGACGGCGGCCCAGTCCTCCCCGGTGACCTCGATCATCTGGGAGAAGTACTCGGCCCGCGCCTCGGAGTCCGCGGTCTCGCAGGAGAGCCGGAGTTCGTACCGGCCGTCGAGCGGTCCGGCGGGGACGAGTTCGCGCAGCCGGTCCTGGAGCGTGGCGTAGCCGGGTCCGGGGGCGGTGAGCGGGCCGGTGAGCGGGGTGGTGCCGAGCGGGCCGCCGGGGGCGACCTCGGCTATCGGCGCGGTGGCGGCCGGGTCGCCGGGGTTGACCAGCACGAGGACGCCCTTGACGTACGGCCGGGCGGGGTCGGCGGGCGCGGGGCAGGCGGCCGAGGCGGTGACGGACGCCGGGCCGGCGGAGAGGGGGCCGGAGGCGGGCGTCAGCGTGACGGTGCCGTGCCGGGTGGCGGCGGAGGCGGGCGTGGACAGGGCCAGGACGGTCGCGAGGGTGCCGCAGAGGAGGGCGAGGGCCGTGAGCAGCGCCACGGGTGATCTGAGGGCGGTGGGCTTGGGCATGGCGTGGATGTCCTCCGGTGCGGGTGGATGTCGTGGGTCGCGGATCGTGGTGGCCGGCGGGGTACGCCGGGGGCCGGGCACCACGGGGGTGCCCGGCCGGTGTGCGGTCAGGGGAGGGGGCTGGTCAGCGCTCGCCCTTGAGGGTGGTGGCACCGCAGCCGGCGCCGAGGGCGCCGAAGCCGTAGGTGGTGAGGGTGGAGGTGGCGGCGCAGACCTTGGAGGACGAGCCGACGAAGGTCTGGGCGACGGTGGCGTTGGTCAGCTTCGCGGTCGGGACGACGTTGTAGACGTCGCGGACGAAGGGGAAGGACAGGTTGAGCGTCGTGTCGGCGTTGCGCGGGGCGACGCCGCCGACGGAGCCGAGGACGGCCGCGCCGCGGCGGTCGGCGACGGCGCCCTTCTCCTGGGCGGTGTACTGGGCGACGGAGTAGGGGGCGATGTCACCGGCGGAGTCGAGGACGGTGCCGTCGTTCTCCTGGGCGCCCTGCGTGACGCAGGAGCCGGGGGTGGTGACGCCGATGGAGGAGAGGAAGAACTGGCGGGTGCCGGAGTTGGCCTGCGGCAGCAGCGGGGTGAGCGCGACGCCGTTGAGGGAGGTGAGGCTGCACTCGTAGACGGCCTTGAGCTGCGCGGTCGTCAGGGTGGCCGGCAGGGCGCTGTCGGAGCGCTTCACCCAGGAGACCGCGTCCTTGGCGAAGGGGATCCAGGTGAGGTCCGTGGTGCTGGTGTCGACGGGGCCGCGCGAGGAGCGGGCGAAGTCGAGGCAGCCGGAGTTGGTGTCCACGGCGTTGCGGAGCGCGTCGATGCCGGCCGAGGAGCCGTTCGGGCGGTTGATCACACAGCCGGTGGCCTTGGTCTTGACGGTGGCGGTGCCCGTGGCGTTCCAGGAGGCGATGATCTTCTGGCCGAAGGCGTTGACGACGACGTCGCCGAGGCCGTTCATGACGTCCTGGGTCGTGTCGGAGCCGACACCCGCGAGGGTGCGGTACTGGGTGACCGGGTTGGGGTCGGCCTGGGCGGCCGGGGCGAGGGCGACACCGAGGCCGAGGGCGGCGACACCGAGGGCGGCACCGATACGAGCGCGGGACTTGACGTTCACTTCTGATCTCCTCCGTGAAAAACGGATGTGTCATGGAATGGACGCGCAAGCAGATCCGGATTCTGGAATTCCCGGCCGGTCCGTCGACCGGCCGGGAACAAGAATTCCGTACCGGTGGATCCGGGAACCACTACACCCAGTCCTTTTTCAGGTGACGAATTCCTGTCCTAGGTGAATCCGCGGGGGTGCGGCGGCGGCCCGCGAATCCCAGGACGGCGGGTCCTGCGATTCCGGCGACACCGCCGGCGACCAGCACGGCGAGCAGGACCCAGCGGATCCAGCCGAGCACCGCGGAAGGCGTGGTGCCGGTGGACGCGGCGAGCTGCTCCCCCGGCGCGCCGCCGGAGCCGGCCCCGCCCGCGCCGCCGCCGCCGGACGCGCCGCCGGAGCCGCCGGGCGGGGCGGAGGACGGTGCTCCGGAGCCGCTGGTGCCGCCGTCCGCGCCGGAGGCCGTACCGGAGCCGGACGCGGTGCCGGAGCCGTCGCCGGTGGCGCCGCCGTCCGTCCCCGTGCCGCCGGCACCGGAGCCGGGCGCCGTCCCGGTCGTGCCCGGGCCGCCGGTCCCGCCGGACGTGCCGGTGCCGCCCGCGGTGCCGGCCGTGCCGCCGGGCCGGGGCGGCGCGCCGCGCTCCAGCCGGTCGGCCGCGGCGGCGGCCCGCTGCCGCAGCGCCGCCGGCATCGGCGCGTAGCCGGGGGGCAGTTCGCCGGGGGCGAGGCCCTGCCGCTGGCCGGGGCCGGCCGCGTACCGCATGACCCGCGCGTAGTCCCGGCGGGCGGCGTCGGGCAGGGCGGTGGAGGCGGCGGCGTAGGTGACGACGGTGAGCGGGTAGGCGCCCTTCCTGGCCCGCGCCGGGTCGGCGGCGAGGACCCCGGGGACGGAGGAGTCGGCGAGCTGTCCGACGGCCTCGGTCAGGGAGGCGCGGGTGGGGAGGACGAAGCGGCCGTCGGCGTTCGGCAGGGCCGCCGCCTCCAGGCCGTAGCGGGCGGCGGAGGCCAGGTCGACGATGCCGTACGCCCGGCGGGAGCCCGGGACGACGGGCGCCGCCTTCAGCTTGAGCCCGCCGGTCGCCGTGTCGTCCTCGGCCTCGAACTTGGAGTTGTGGCTGCCGCGCCGGATCCAGCGGGCGGCGTCGTGGAAGTCGTTGGCGTACGGGGAGCGGTCGAGCGCGCCGTAGGCGATGGTCTTCTCGCCGACGGTGAGCGGGGTCTCCGACGGGTCGGCCTTGGGGAACTCGTAGAGGCTCGTGCCGGCGACGTCCAGCTCCGCGTAGGAGGAATTCACCTTCATGCCCCACGGGTCGGGTTTCCCGTCCAGGAATTCCCGTGCGGCGGGATCGCTGCGCACGTAGTCCCAGACGACCCTGGCAGTGTCGGAGCGTTCGGCGGAGAGCAGGATTCCGCCGGGGTAGTTCATCTCGCCCTGCGGCGCCTCGGCGAATTTCGGGTTGAGTGCGAGGAATTCCGGGTCGCGGATGATCGAGACGGGGTTTCCCTTCAGGTGGGCGAGCGGTTCGAGGCCGGCGACGCCGACCCGGACGTCGTACGGGTAGGACAGGGTGAGCAGTTTGGCGAGGAGCCGCTGGTTGAGCCGCAGGTCCTTGACGAGGCCGATCCGGTCGGCCTCCCAGAAGAAGCCGACGGTGAGGCCGGTGACGGCGACGGGCGCGTGGACGAAGCCGGCCTTCTCGCCGCCCGGCACGGGTTCGACGGTGAAGGCGAGGCCGGGTGAGGTGGAGGTGGGGTGGAGCAGTCCGGAACGGGCGAGCTCCTCGCCGCGCTGGGAGAAGGTGAAGCGGGTGGAGTCGCCGGCGCAGAGGGCGGACTGCCAGGAGGTGACGGCCTCGGTGGCCAGTTCGGAGCCGGTGATCCGGCGCTCCTCGCGGTCGGTGGGGCAGGGGTCGCCGACGGGCAGGAAGTCGAGCGGGAAGACGAGCCGCTGGTTCCAGTTGGTCTGGGAGAAGGGCGAGCTCTGCGGCTTGTGGTTGTTCTGCGTCCCGTCCGGGTCGAAGGAGCCGCGGGGTACGACGACGAGCCAGCAGCCCCGGCCGCGCGCCTTCGCCCCGGTGCCGACGGGGGCGCCGCAGCCGAGGTGGGGGGCCTCGCGGGTGGACTGGAGGTGGAAGCCGACCTCGCCGGTGCCGTCGGGCTGGGTGACGGCGTACGGCTCCTCATTGGTGTCGCCGGGGCTGAAGTAGGTCCAGTCGGTGACCTTCTTCGTCGGCGGGCCGGAGACGGGGGTGAAGGGGACGAAGGGGCTGGTCTTCTGGCCCGGGTACTCGGGGTCGGGGATGTCCTCGGCGTACTGCTTCTCCAGCGGGTCCTGGCCGGCGACGAGCCGCCGCGAGCCGATGTCGACGCCGACGGCGAGCGCGCTGATGCTGGTGGCGCCGAACTGGCACTGTTCGCGCCGCGGCCCGGCGGGGTCGTCGCCCCAGCACTGCATGATCTGGAGGAAGTTCGTGCCCTGGCTGGTCGGCCTGCCGCCCTTCCAGGTCACCCGGAGGCCCTGTCCCCGCAGGTTCTTCGTCTGGTGGACGGTCACCTCCAGGCCGGTGAAGTCGTCGTGCGGGCCCTTGGAGCCGCGCAGCGTGACGGCGGAGCCGGCCGGTTCCGCGGCGGCGGCCGGCGGGTCCTGGGGCAGCGGCAGCAGGGCGAGGAGGAGCGCGGCGAGGAGGGCGCCGAGGCCGTCGGCGCGGATGCGGCGGGGGGTCATCGGGTTCCTCCCTGGCGGTCGGCGCGGCGGGTGAGGAAGCGCCCGACGAGCGGCGGGGCGATGACGGTGGCGAGCAGCAGGAAGGCGGAGAGGACCATCAGCAGGCCGCGCAGTCCCGCGCCGGAGTCGGCGGCGAGGGTGACGGGGGTGCCGGTGACGGGGCTGCCGGCGTAGCCGCCGGCGTCCGCGCCGCCGGCCGCCGCGCCGCCCGCGCCGCCCGCGCCGCCCGCGCCGCCGCCGTCGACGATGTCGCCGGTGTCGGGGTCGACGACCGGGCCTCCGGTGCCGCCGGTGCCGGTGGCCGCGCCGCCGGTGGACCCGCCGGTGCCGCCCGTGCCGGTGGCGCCTCCCGTGCCGGCGCCCGTGGTGCCGGTCGCGCCGGTGGAGCCCGTACCGGATCCGGTACCGGCTCCGCCGCCGGTGCCGCCGCCGCCCGTGCCGCCGCCGGTGGGGCCGCCCGGACCGCCGCCGGACGCACCGCCGCCGGAGCCGGCGCCGCCGGAGCCACCCGTGGCGCCGCCGCCTCCGGTGGCCGAACCGCCGGTGCCGCCGCCGCTGTTGCCGACCGGGGTGGCCGTGCCGCGGGCGCCGCCGGTGCCGTCGGCGCACTGCTGGGTGCCCTGCCGGTCGCACGCCTTGGGCCTCGGGGCGTTCTTGGCGAGGGTGTTGGTGCCGTCGGCGGAGAAGGTGGGGTTGCGGCAGGAGGACAGGTCGACGGCGCCGGTGGGCGCGCCGGGGATGCGGCGGACCTGGTCGAAGCCGGCCTGGACGAGGTTCCTCGGCAGCGGCGAGTAGCCGAGCTCCTCGGCCTGCTGCTGGCCCTCGCAGAGGAAGTAGCGGGCGAAGGTGCCGAGCGAGCGGCCCTTGTCGGTGGTGTGCGGGGCGGTCTCCGAGGTGGGGATGACCATGTAGCTGTAACTGGACAGCGGGTAGGCGCGGTTGTCGGTCGAGCGGTAGACGTCGTCGAGGATCTGGGTGAGGTAGTTCGCCGACGAGCGGTCGGTGTCGATGCGGGCCCGGAGCAGCGCCACGGCCACCGCCTGCGCGGTCGGCTCGACGTAGTAGCCGGACCGGTTGAGGACCTTGACGACCGGGAAGTGCGCGTTGACGGCGTACGAGTACTCGACGTAGGTGATCGCGCCCTCGCCCTGCGGCTGCCGGACGTGCGCGGAGACGCCGAGCGAGCCGGACTTGGCGACCGTGGTGGTGCCGGGCACCACCGGGAAGTAGGAGGTCATGCCGCAGGGGGTGGAGCGGCCGGCGCGCCGGCAGTGGTCGTTCCAGACGGAGCCGTGCTCCTTGGCGAGCCAGGTGGTGAACTGGGCGGTGGTGCCCGAGCCGTCGGAGCGGACGACGGGCACGATCCGGCGTGCCGGGAGGGTGAGGCCGGGGTTGTCGGCCTTGATCTCGGGCGCGTTCCACAGGGTCAGCTGCCCGGTGAAGATCTTCGCGAGGACCGGGCCGGAGAGGCGCAGGTTGGTGACCTGCCGGCCGCCGATGCGCAGGTTGTACATGAAGGCGGTGCCGCCGGCGACGATCGGCATGTACGCGTAGCCGCGGCGCGGCGGGACGTCGGTGGCGCCGCCGTCGGTGAGGCCGTACGGGATCTCGGAGACGGCGAAGTCGACGGTGCCGTTCTTGAACTGCTCGCGGCCCTGGGAGGAGCCGTTGGCGTTGAAGTTGACGGTCAGTCCGGTGTTGGCGCCGATGTTGCGGCGCCACTGCTCGACGGCGTTGGAGCTCCAGGTGGAGCCGGAGCCGGTGATCTTGGCGTAGCCGGCGGCCTGGGCGGCGGGCGGGCCGGCGAGGAGGGCGAGCAGCGCGCAGAGCACGGTGCCCAGGCCCAGGAGGGTGCGGGTGAGCGGGACGGGCGATCTCACGGCGTGCTCCTCGGAGGTGCGGGCGGGGACGGAAGAACGGAGGCGCGGGCGAAGCGGGCCGCGTCCTCGCGGGAGGCCGCCGCGCGGCGCCGCTCCTGGCGCCGGGTCAGCTGCCCGGGGCCGCGCCCGCCGGCGATCCGGGCGAGCACGAAGAGCAGCAGGACGAGGAGCATCAGCACGGCGGCGGTGCCGAAGCCGCGGGCGATCATGTTCGGTTCGGGCGACTTGACGAGCTCGAAGGTGGCGAGCGGCAGGGAGACCTGGGCGCCGGAGGTCGGCAGCGCGTTCAGTTCGGCGGTGAAGCCGGCGGTGAGCAGCACCGGCGAGGTCTCGCCGACGCCGCGGGCGGTGCCGAGGATGACGGCGGTGGTGAGGCCGGAGCGGGCGGTGGGCAGCACGACGTGCCAGACGGTCCGCCAGCGGGAGGCGCCCATGGCGTACGAGGCCTCGCGCAGGGTGCCGGGGACGAGCCGGATGACGACGTCGGCGGCGCGGATGATGATCGGCAGCATCATCACGGAGAGGGCGAGGGCGGCGGCGAGGCCGGAGCGTTCCATGCCGAGGGCGAGGATGACGGTCGCGTAGACGAACAGGCCGGCGACGATCGACGGGAGCGCGGTCATCGCCTCGACGATGGTGCGCACCAGGCGGGCGAAGGGGCCGGGGACCTCGCTGAGGAAGACGGCGCAGACGATGCCGGCGGGGACGGTGAGGACGAGCGCGATGCCGACCTGTTCGAGGGTGCCGACGACGGCGTGCAGGACGCCGCCGGTGTCGAGCGGTTCGAGGGGGCCTGCGAGGCTCATGTCCTCGGTGAAGAAGTTGAGGTGGACGAGGGCTTCGCGGCCCTCCCACAGGGTGAAGGCGACGACGAAGACGAGGACGGCGAGGAGGACGAGGCCGAGGGTGCGGACGACGACGCCGGCGACCCGGTCGCGGACGGCGGGCCCGTCCTCGTCGAAGGAGACGAGCAGCGCGTAGAGGCCGAGGAAGAGGGCGTACGCGACGAGGGCGAAGCCGACGGTGCCGGAGAAGGGCAGCAGCCGGTCGAAGAGCAGCCAGGTGAGGGCGAGCGCGGCGGCGGCGGCGCCGAGGACGGCGTACACGTCGGTGGCCCGGGGGCCGGTGGTGGTGCGGCGGCGTTCGGGTCCGGCGGGCGGGGCCTGGCCGGTGGGCGGGCGCAGGGCCGGCCGCTCCGGGGCGAGGGTCATGGAGGCTCCCCTGTTACGCGTCGCTGGACGCGCCGGAGCGGCTGCGGGCGACGATGGACGAGGCGGCGAAGTTGACGATCAGGGTCATGACGAAGAGCGCGAAACCGGCCGCCATCAGGGCGGACATGCCGAAGGCGGTGGCCTCGCCGTAGCGCAGGGCGATGAGCGAGGAGACGGAGCTGGTGCCGGTCTGGAGGACGTGCCACTGGATCGTGAAGACCTGCGAGATGACCATGTAGACGGCGATGGTCTCGCCGAGGGCGCGGCCGAGGCCGAGCATGGTGCCGCCGATCATGCCGCCCTTGCCGAAGGGCAGGACGACGGAGCGGATCATGCCCCAGCGGGTGGCGCCGAGCGCGTACGCCCCCTCGCGTTCGCCGGCGGGGGCCTGGGAGAAGACCTCGCGCATGATCGAGCAGATGATCGGCGCCACCATCATGGCGACGACGAGGCCGGCGACGAAGGTGGAGGAGGTGTAGACGGTCGGCGGGGCGAGCGGGTCGTCGGGGTCGGCGCCGTCGACGCGCAGGAAGGGGATCCAGCCGAAGTACGCGGAGATCCAGCGGGCGATCGGCAGGATCGACTCCTCCAGCCAGAACACCCCCCACAGGCCGTAGACGACCGAGGGCACGGCGGCCATCAGGTCGACGGTGGAGATGAGGGTGCGGCGCAGCCGGGGCGGCGCGTACTCGGAGATGTAGAGCGCGGCTCCGGTGGCGAGCGGGACGGCGACGGCGATCGCGACGAGGGCGATGAGGACGGTGCCGAGGAGGACCGCGGCGATGCCGAAGTTCCCGGCGTCGGGCTCCCAGTTCTCGGTGGTGAGGAAGGAGCCGCCGGCCCGGTCGAGGGCCTGCCAGGCGCGGTGCAGCAGGAAGCCGCCGACGAGGAGCATCACGGCGAGGACGAGCCCGCCGCCGGTGCGGGCGACGCCGCGGAACACCCGGTCGGCGGGGCCGGGGTCGGCGTGCAGCCGTCTCGGGATGTCGGGCAGGCCGTCGGGCCAGGGGCCAGAGGCGCCGGGCGGCGCGGGCGGATCGGTCGTCTCGGTCGTCACGGAAGGGACAGAAGTCCGGTCCGGTGGCCGCCCGCGTCACTCGGTCTGAACGAGAGGCCTCCGACGGGCAACTTCCGTTCACCATAAGGCGGTTGTGCTCCAGTGGGCGGCTTCGGCGGCCAGCAGGGCGCGGAAGCGGTCGTAGGCGGAGCGGCAGGTGGAGTGGCGTTCGTACGCCCTCCCGGAGAGGGCCGCGGGCCGGCCCTCGGCGTCCCGCAGCAGCCACACCCAGCCGTTGCCGCCCGTCGTGTGCTGCACCCCGCCGCCCATGGCCGCGTGCCCGGCGCACAGCGCCGCGAAGGCGTCCCGGCAGGCGGTGTGGTCGGCGAAGCACTGCCCCGACCGCGCCACCACCCGCCCGTTCTGCGCGACGAGCCGCCAGCCGTAGCGTCCGTCGGCTCTGACGTCGACCAGACAACGCGTCCCGGACACACCGGTGCCCTTGGTCATGGCCCCCACCCCCACAGTCTCGGCACGGGCAATCTATTGACCGGGCCGGGATCGTTGGGCGCTAAACCATCGGGGCGGGGCATGCTTCACCCCGCCGTTGCCCCTAGGACACCGGCGGGGTGCGGGCGGCGGACGCGGGGCTCAGCCGGTCGCGCCGAGGACCACCAGCAGGACCAGGCCGACGGCGGCGGGGACGATGATCTCGTACGCCCACCGCACCTGCGGCACGCCCTGCGCGCCCGGCCGGCCGCGGTAGGTCTCGGCCATCTCGCGCAGATCGGCGACGTTCTGGTCGCTCGGCGCGATCCGGGACGCGCTGTCGCGGACGTCGGCGGTGGCGGAGGTGCGCCCGTGCGGATCGTCCTGGGAGGCGCGGGCGGCCCGGCGGGCGGCCTTCTTCCGCTGCCGCAGCGAGACGGGCATCGCCCACAGCTGGTACTTGCCGCCGTCGTCGGTGAAGACCTCGCTGGAGTAGCCGGCGCGCACGTCGGCGACCGTGCCCCACGGCAGCAGGATCGCCCGGAACGGGTTGCGGATCCGCAGCCGCTCCTCGTTCGCGTACACGGCGGGCCGGAGGGTGAAGGCGGTGATCAGCGGCACGGCGAGCAGCAGCCCGGCCAGCGCCAGCCACGGCGCCCGGCCCTCGCCGCGCACCAGCGCGTCGGCGGCGAAGACGAGCGTCAGGGCGAGCAGGAAGACGCCTCCCGCGATGCCGAACGACGACCGGTAGACGCGGTCGGCGGCGGGGGACTCGGGGCTCGGCTCGGAGGGCGTGCGGCTCGTCATGCCGCCGATTCTGCCTCAGGAGCCGCCGGCGGGCTCGGGCGCCCCGCGCGGGGCCCGCTCAGGCGGGCCGGGCGGCGACCAGGTCGGCGTACAGGATGATGTTGTCGGGCCGGTGCCCGTCGACGAGGTCGCCGCCGCAGGTGACGATCCGCAGTTCGGGGCGGCGGGTGTCGCCGTAGACCTTGGCGGTCGGGAAGGCGTCCTTGTCGACCTGCTCCAGCTCGCGGACGCGGAAGACGGCGGCGGTGCCGTCCGCGCGGTCCACGGTGACCTCGTCTCCGACCCGGACCCGGGACACGTCCTTCAGCACGGCCGGTCCGCGCGCGGTGTCGAAGTGCCCGATGAGGACGGCGGGCCCGGTCTCGCCGGGTGTGACGCCCTTCCCGTACCAGCCGATCCGGTCGGCCTGCGCGACGGACGGCACCTCGACCGTCCCGTCCGCGTTCAGCCCCAGCTCCGGCACGCCCCGGGCGTCCACCCCGGCGGCGGGCAGCCGCACCCGCACCGGCAGGGACCGCCCGAGCGGGCGGACCGCCCCGGCCCGCTCGGCGGGAGCGGGCCCGGCGGACTCGGCGACGTGGGCGGGCGGGGTGGCCGGGGCGCCGTCGCCCCCGCCCGCGCACCCGGCGAGCGCGCCGAGCACGACCACCCCCAGCAGGGCGTGAAGCGAACGACGACGACGGCTCACGGACGACCTCCGGGCGGACGCGGCCGGCCGCCGCGGGGTGCGCGACGGCCGGCCTGGGACGGGGCGGGATGGGGGCAGCACCCCCGGTTGGTACGGGCCGGCTCCGGGCGGTACGGGTCAGCCCCGGGTGCCCGCCGCGCGGCGGCGCAGCACGGTGAAGACGAGGCCGGCGGCGGCCAGCGAGGCGGCGCCCACGCCCGCCGCGGCCGGCACGGCGGAGCTGTCCTCGGCGGCGAGCTCGGCGCCGGCCGCGACCCCGCCGCGCGGGATCACCGACGTCTGACCGCCCTGCGGGGCGGCGCCCCCGCCCTGCGCGCCGGGCACGGCGTTGAGGACGCAGCCCTTGGGCAGCTTCGGGAAGGCGTGCGTCGAGCCCGTCACCCCGCCCTGGGTCTTCGTGTAGAGCTTCGGGGCGGCGCCGTACGCGTCGACGATCCGGGCGACGATGCCGGCGCTCGCGGGCAGCGACGGGTGGGCGCGGTCGAGGACGCCGACGACCTTGTCGTCCCCGGCCGTGATGAGCTTCGCCTTCGGGCCCTTCGGGCTCATGATCAGCTTGGCCTCGGTGCCGGCGCCGATGTCGGCGAAGGTGGTGACGGTGCACGGGCCGAGGGCGTCCGGGTCGGTGTCGACCGGGCGCTCCTGGCCCTGGCCGCCGCCGCCCATGCCGTACGGCTGCGGCGCGGCCTGCTTCGCCGAGCCGGGGATGTAGGCGGCGAAGCCCCCGTCGCGCTCCAGGACGACGACGGCCTTGCCGAACGTCCAGGCCGCGCGGTCGCCGTTGACGTACAGGACGCCGCGCCCCTCGCCGCCCTCGGCGAGCCGGAGGCCGTAGCGGCCGTCGGTGCGGACGAGCTCCAGGACGGTGCCGTCGGCGAGGCGGTAGATGCCGGGGGTGGCGCCGGGACGGTAGTTGCCGACCCAGTTGTGGACGCCGCCCTCCGGGTGGAGGACGAAGAACTCGCCGTTGTCGTTGCCGGCGGCGGGCCGGGTGTTCGCGTCCAGCACCCCGACGCGGTGGCCGTCGCGGAACAGCTCGGCGCGGTGGTGGAGGGCGTTCACCTTGTAGATCTTGGCGACGGTGCCGCCGATGAGGGTCCGGGTGCCGACCAGGGTGCCCTGCCCGGTGCCGGTCGCGACGGCGGTCACCGTGCCGCCGGAGTCCAGGGTGACCGCGTGCCCCGCGAAGACCTTCGTCTCCTTCGCCGGGTAGCCGGCGCCGGCCTTCAGCTCGCCGAGCGTCCGCCCGGCCCGCTGGACGGTGGCGGTGTAGTACGGGTGCTGGTCGCCGCGCGCGTACACCCGGGCGGACAGGCCGCCGGCGAGGGTGTCGGTGCGGAGCAGGTGGCCGTTCGGGCCGATGGCGGTGGCGGTGACCTTGCCCTGGAAGTCCAGGGTCACCACGTGCCCGACGATGATCCGGGTGTCCTTCGCCGGGTACCCGCCGCCGGCCTTCAGCTCGCCGAGGGTGTGGCCGTCGCGGACGACGGTGGCGGTGTAGTACGGGTGCTGGTCGCCGCGCCGGAACACCTGGGCCGTCATCCCGCCGGCCAGCCGGACGGTCCGGACCGGGGTGTCGGCGGAGGAGGCGGGGGCGGCGGGGGCGGCAGCGGCGCCGGCGGCCTTCCCGGGCGTCTTCGCGGCGGGAACGGGCTTCCCGGCGGGAACGGCGGGCTTCCCGGCGGGAACGGCGGGCTTCCCGGTGGGAACGGCCGGCTTCTGGACGGCACCGGCCGTCTTCCCGGCTGGCGCGGGCGCCGCGGCGGCGGGCTTCGGCGCCGGGGCGGTACCGGCGGCGAAGGCGCTGCCGGCCGCGAGGACCGGGGTGGCGGCGACACCCGCGACGAGCGCGGTGGCGAGGGCGGTGCGGAGGGCGGTGCGCATGACGACTCCCGAAGAGGTTCGGTGGCGGAATGGACGAGTCGCACGCCGCTGATGTCTCCTCGGGGAGGGCCGGTGAGTTCTCGCTGGCTGCTGATAAGAATCTAAAGATCTCGTATGGGGGATCCGTCCGTTCCGTGTCACGAGCGCGTGACAGCCGTCACGACCCCCGACGCCCCTTTCACGCGCCCCCGTTCACGCCCCCCGCACCCCGCCGCCGCACCCCTCCCCGCCCGACCACCACGCCGTCCCCCGCCCCCTGACCTCGGCCTCCCCGGCCGCCCTCCCCTGTACAGGTCGCTACGCGCGTAGATATGCTCGACTGGTGACCATGCCCACCACTGCATCCGCAGCAGCAGCTTTCGCCGACGTGACCGCGTCCGAGAGCACGCTGCGCCGCTTCCTCCACGGGCTGCCCGGCGTCGACGCCGTGGGCCTGGAGGCGCGCGCCGCGTCCCTCGGCACCCGTTCGATCAAGACCACGGCCAAGGCGTACGCCATCGACCTGGCCATCTCCATGATCGACCTGACGACGCTCGAAGGCGCGGACACCCCGGGCAAGGTCCGGGCCCTCGCCGCCAAGGCCGTCCACCCCGACCCGACCGACCGCACGACCCCGACGACCGCCGCCGTCTGCGTCTACCCCGACATGGTGGCCACCGCCAAGGCCGCCCTCGCGGGCTCGGACGTCAAGGTCGCCTCGGTCGCCACCGCCTTCCCGGCGGGCCGCGCGGCCCTCCCCGTGAAGCTGGCCGACACCGCCGACGCGATCGCCGCCGGCGCCGACGAGATCGACATGGTCATCGACCGTGGCGCCTTCCTCGCCGGCCGCTACCTGGAGGTGTACGAGCAGATCGCCGCGATCAAGGCGGAGTGCGGCGACCGCGCCCGCCTCAAGGTGATCTTCGAGACCGGTGAGCTGTCGACGTACGACAACATCCGCCGCGCGTCCTGGCTCGGCATGATGGCCGGCGCCGACTTCATCAAGACCTCGACCGGCAAGGTCGCGGTCAACGCCACCCCGGCGAACACCCTGCTCATGCTGGAGGCGGTGCGCGACTTCCGCGCGCAGACCGGCGTGCAGGTCGGCGTGAAGCCGGCCGGCGGCATCCGCAACACCAAGGAAGCGATCAAGTTCCTGGTGCTGGTCAACGAGACGGCCGGCCCGGACTGGCTGGACCACCACTGGTTCCGCTTCGGCGCCTCCAGCCTGCTCAACGACCTGCTGATGCAGCGCCAGAAGATGGCGACCGGCCACTACTCCGGCCCCGATTACGTGACGGTGGACTGATCGACATGACCTCCCCCTTCGAGTACGCCCCCGCGCCCGAGTCGCGCGCGGTCGTCGACATCGCCCCGAGCTACGGCCTCTTCATCGACGGCGAGTTCACCGACGCGGCCGACGGCAAGGTCTTCAAGACCGTCTCCCCCTCCACCGAGGAGGTCCTGTCCGAGGTCGCCCAGGCGGGCGCCGCGGACGTGGACCGCGCGGTGGAGGCCGCCCGCCGGGCCTTCGCGACCTGGTCCGCGCTGCCCGGCTCCGAGCGCGCCAAGTACCTCTTCCGCATCGCCCGGATCATCCAGGAGCGCAGCCGCGAGCTGGCCGTCCTGGAGACCCTGGACAACGGCAAGCCCATCAAGGAGACCCGCGACGCGGACCTCCCGCTGGTCGCCGCGCACTTCTTCTACTACGCGGGCTGGGCCGACAAGCTCGACCACGCCGGCTTCGGCCCCGCGCCGAAGCCGCTGGGCGTGGCCGGCCAGGTCATCCCGTGGAACTTCCCGCTGCTGATGCTGGCGTGGAAGATCGCCCCGGCGCTCGCGACCGGCAACACGGTCGTCCTGAAGCCCGCCGAGACGACCCCGCTGTCCGCCCTGTTCTTCGCGGACATCTGCCGCCAGGCCGGTCTGCCCAAGGGCGTCGTCAACATCCTGCCCGGGTACGGCGACACCGGCGCCGCCCTGGTCGCGCACCCGGACGTGAACAAGGTCGCCTTCACCGGCTCGACCGCCGTCGGCAAGCAGATCGCCCGCACGGTCGCCGGCACCGGCAAGAAGCTCACCCTGGAGCTCGGCGGCAAGGGCGCCAACATCGTCTTCGACGACGCGCCGATCGACCAGGCCGTCGAGGGCATCGTCAACGGCATCTTCTTCAACCAGGGCCAGGTCTGCTGCGCGGGCTCCCGCCTGCTGGTCCAGGAGTCGGTCCAGGACGAGCTGCTGGACAGCCTCAAGCGCCGCCTGTCGACGCTCCGCCTCGGCGACCCGCTCGACAAGAACACCGACATCGGCGCCATCAACTCCGAGGAGCAGCTGACCCGCATCACCTCCCTGGTGGAGCAGGGCGAGGCAGAGGGCGCCGAGCGCTGGTCGCCCGCGTGCGAACTCCCCACGTCCGGCTACTGGTTCGCCCCGACGCTCTTCACCAACGTCACCCAGGCGCACACCATCGCCCGCGACGAGGTGTTCGGCCCGGTCCTGTCGGTGCTCACCTTCCGCACCCCGGACGAGGCCGTCGCCAAGGCCAACAACAGCCAGTACGGCCTCTCCGCCGGCATCTGGACGGAGAAGGGCTCCCGCATCCTCGCGGTCGCGAACAAGCTCCGCGCCGGCGTCGTCTGGGCCAACACGTTCAACAAGTTCGACCCGACTTCGCCGTTCGGCGGCTACAAGGAGTCGGGCTTCGGCCGCGAGGGCGGCCGCCACGGCCTGGAGGCGTACCTCGATGTCTGAGACGACGACCGCACGACTGAACGTCTTCAAGACCTACAAGCTGTACGTCGGGGGCAAGTTCCCCCGCTCCGAGAGCGGCCGGGTGTACGAGGTGAACGACGCGAAGGGCAACTGGCTGGCGAACGCCCCGCTCTCCTCCCGCAAGGACGCCCGTGACGCGGTCGTCGCCGCGCGCAAGGCGCAGGGCGGCTGGGCCGGCGCGACCGCGTACCTGCGCGGCCAGATCCTCTACCGCGTCGCCGAGATGCTGGAGGGCCGCCGGGACCAGTTCGTCCGCGAGGTCGCGGACGCCGAGGGCCTGTCGAAGTCCAAGGCGGCGGCCGTCGTCGACGCGGCGATCGACCGCTGGGTCTGGTACGCGGGCTGGACCGACAAGATCGCGCAGGTCGTGGGCGGCGCCAACCCGGTCGCCGGCCCGTACTTCAACCTCTCCACCCCGGAGCCGACCGGCGTCGTCACCGTGATCGCCCCCCAGGAGTCGTCCTTCCTGGGCCTGGTCTCGGTGATCGCCCCGGTCATCGCGACCGGCAACACCGCGGTCGTCATCGCCTCCGAGAAGGCCCCGCTCCCCGCCCTCTCCCTGGGCGAGGTCCTGGCCACCTCCGACCTCCCCGGCGGCGTGGTCAACATCCTGTCCGGCAAGGCGTCCGAGATGGGCCCGCACCTCGCGGCCCACCTGGACGTCAACGCCATCGACCTCACGGGAGCGGACGCCGACCTGGCCCGCGACCTGGAGATCGCGGCGGCGGAGAACCTGAAGCGCGTCCTGCGCCCCCGTACCGAGGACTTCACCGCGTCCCCCGGCACGGACCGCATGACGGCCTTCCTGGAGACGAAGACCGTCTGGCACCCCACGGGCTCCCTGGGCGCCTCCGGCTCCTCGTACTAGCCCACGCCGTCCGGTCCCGCTCCGCGAGGCCCCCGGGTTCCCGCCCGGGGGCCTTGCGCATCTCCGCGATCGACCGCAAGATCCGGTCATGCTGAGGGGATTGATCAAGGGGGACAACGCCTTCGTCCCGACGGCCGCGCTGCGCGTCGCCGTCCGGAGCGGGGTGGACGTCGCGGCGCTGCTCGTGACCGAACAGGGCAGGGTGCGGGGGGACGCCGACATCGTGTTCCACGGTGCCCCGGCCCACGTGTCGGGCGCGGTGCGGCTGTCCGGCGGCGCGGACGGCGACGAGGAGGGCACGGTCTGGCTGGACGCCGACCTGCCGGGCGTCGAGGAGCGGATCGCCCGCCTCCTCGTCGTCGCGTCGACGGAGGAGGGCGCGCTGCGGGACGCCCGCGGCCTGTCCGTGGAGGTCTTCGGGCCGGACGGCGCGACGATCGTGGCGTACGAGGTCACCGACGCGGGCCCCGAGACGGCGATGGTCGTCGCGGAGCTGTACCGCCGCTCGGGCGGCTGGAAGTTCCGCGCGGTCGGCCAGGGGTACGCGGACGGGCTGACGGGTCTCGCGGTGGACCACGGCGTCGACCCCGACGGGGAGCCGCAGGACGCCGTGGAGCAGCCCGCGCCCCAGGCCCCGTCCGCCGCCCCCGCCCCGCTCCGGCGCCCCACCCGGGACGAGCTCCTGGACATGACCGAGGAGCAGATCCGGGCCCTGGCCGAGGCGCATGCCCAGGCACGCGCCCAGGCAGGGGCGCAGACGCCCCCGCCGGCGGCTCCCGAGCCCGAGCCGCGGCCCGACCCGTCGGCCTGGACGTGCGGGCCCGTCTTCACGCCGCGCACCGCCACCGGCCGGGACAACGACGTGATCACCGAGAACGGCCTCCCGCCCGGCCCCGTCATGGTCGAACTGACCGTGACGGGCCCCGGTTACACGGGACTGTGGCCGCTCGACGACTCCAACACCAAACGGTCGTCCATCGTCAGCAGCACGGAAACGGACTTCCGGGGCCGGGTCATCACCTCCGTCCCCGGGCACGGGCGCCTGCGCCTGCGTCTGGAAGCGGACGGCCCCTGGAAGCTGCGGATCCTGCCCCTGGCGGAGGCCCGGCGCCTGTCGGAGAGCCGGCTGGAGAGCCGGGGCCCCGACGTGCTGCTGCACACCGGGGGGACGGCCGACGCCGTCTTCCGCTACAAGGGCAGCAGCAACTTCATCGTCTACCTCTACCGGCTGGCGGGTCACACCGACCCCACCAGGCTTCCGAAGTCCGGAGGGTCCGCCGTCAACGAGATCGGGGCGCGCAAGGAGACCCTGCCGCTGCCCGAGGGCCCCGTCCTCGTCTGTCTGACCTCGGCGGACGGCCCGTGGGACGTGCGCCTGAAGGACGTGAGCCTCCACAGCGGCGGCCAGGAGGCCGAACCTGCCGCGAAGCTCCCGGCGCCCCGGGGGGCACGGGCCTGGCTGCGCCGGGTGCGGGGCTGAGCCGCCCCGCTACGGCAGCAGCTTCTGCGTCAGGGGGCCGGCGACCGGCAGGTCCGCCACCGCTCCGCCCTGTGTGAGGTGGTCGGTGACCAGGTTCGTGCCGACCGGCTTGAAGTCCGCGACCTGGGTGCCGACGCCGTTGGCCAGCGGGTCGACGCCGGTCTTCGCCAGCGGGTCGAGCTGCAGCCGGGTCAGCGGCCCGATCCCGTGCGTGACGCCGGTCAGCGCGCCCGCGCCGGCCGCCCCGGCGTCCGTGCGGGTCAGCGAGTCCACCGGCAGCGGCAGCGGCGCCGCGGCCTGGGCGGCGGCTCCCGCGCCGAACACGGCGGCGCCGGCCGCGGTGACGCCGAGACCTGCCTTGAACAGCAGACCGCGACGGGGGTCCTTCGGCTCTGCGTGACGGGCCATGAGGGTCCTTCCCAAGGGTGAGCGGGCGGCCACCGACAGTAGTGGAGGTGTGATGCTCGATACCAACGGACCTCCTCGGTGGTCCCCTGGACGGGGTAATGCCTCACACTGGTGTCCCGTGAGTTCCCAACCGATCCCGACCCGGGTCGTCCTGCTCGCGGGCCCCTCCGGCTCCGGCAAGTCGTCCCTCGCCGCCGTCACCGGCCTCCCGGTGCTCCGCCTCGACGACTTCTACAAGGAGGCCGGCGACCCGTCGCTCCCCCTCGTCGAAGGAAGCGGTGACGTCGACTGGGACTCCCCGCGCTCCTGGGACGCGGACGCCGCCGTCGCCGCGATCGTCGAGCTGTGCCGTACGGGCCGCACCGACGTCCCCGTCTACTCGATCGCCACCAGCTCGCGCACCGGCAGCGACCGCCTCGACATCGCGCGGACCCCGCTCTTCATCGCCGAGGGCATCTTCGCCGCCGAGATCGTCGACCGCTGCCGGGAGCTCGGCCTGCTGGCCGACGCGCTGTGCCTGCGCGGCCGCCCGTCCACCACCTTCCGCCGCCGGCTCGTGCGCGACCTGCGCGAGGGCCGCAAGTCGGTGCCGATGCTGCTGCGCCGCGGCTGGCGCCTGATGCGCGCCGAGCGCGCCATCGTCGCCCGCCAGACCGCCCTCGGCGCCCACCCGTGCGCGAAGCCGGAGGCGCTGGGCCGGCTGGCCGCCGCCGCGGCGGGCCGCCACCGCACGCCCGCGAGCCGCTGACCCGGGCGCCCCGGGAAACCCGAAGCGGGCCGTACGAGACCCCCCCGGACTCGTACGACCCGCTTCGTTCTTTCCCCCGTGCGGCCCCAGATCCCCCCTGGAGCCGTCCCCCGTGTTTCCCCCGTGTCCCCCCGTGATCCTCAGGCGACGAGTTCGCCGAAGGACTCCTCCTCGTCACGGCCGAAGCTCAGCACCTCGTCCTCGCGCAGTCGCCGCAGCGAGCGCCAGATGCTCGACTTCACCGTGCCGACGCTGATGTCCAGGATCTCCGCGATCTCCGGATCGGTCCGGCCCTCGTAGTAGCGCAGCACCAGCATGGTCCGCTGGAGCTCGGGCAGGCGGGCCAGGGCCTGCCACAGCACCGCGCGCAGCTCGGTGCCGCGCATCGCGTCCGTCTCGCCGACCGTCTCCGGCAGCTCCTCCGTCGGGTACTCGCTGACCTTGCGCCGGCGCCAGGCGCTGATGTGCAGATTGGTCATCGTGCGGCGCAGGTAACCGCCGACGGCGGCCTTGTCGCTGATCCGGTCCCAGGCGCGGTACGTGGAGAACAGCGCGCTCTGGAGCAGGTCCTCGGCCTCGAAACGGTCACCGGTCAGGTGGTAGGCGGTGGCGTACAGGGAGGCCCGGCGCTCCTGGACGTAGGCCGTGAACTCGGCCTCCGAACAGGAACGCTCCCCCGTGGCCTCCCCGTACGCCGCTCCCCCGTCAGCGACGGCGACCATGTACGGCGCCTTGCGCTGACGCCCGACGGTACGAACGCACCCCCGTCCGTTCACACCCCCGGACTTCTCGGTGCTCCGCACGACGTCGTGGAGACGTGTGACGACTGCGCTGGAGGTGGTGCTGTGCAGTGCGTTCATCTCGCGCCCCCTTGTCGGTCGGAGTCTGTGTCTCGGTCCGTGTGCCAAGAAGCTTGCCCGGCGGACATCATGGCGTTGTCCGCCGACTGTCACAGCCGTGTCACAGGGCCCGTCGCGGAAGCGCGCCTCCGAGCGGTCGATCTCCGACGGCGCATGAGCCAGAATGACCTCCGTGCCTTTTCTGTTGCTGATCGAGGACGACGACGCCATCCGCACGGCCCTCGAACTCTCCCTGTCCCGGCAGGGCTACCGGGTGGCCACCGCCGCGTCGGGCGAGGACGGCCTGCAGCTGCTCAAGGAGCAGCGGCCCGACCTGGTCGTGCTCGACGTCATGCTGCCCGGCATCGACGGGTTCGAGGTGTGCCGGCGGATCCGCCGCACCGACCAGCTGCCGATCATCCTGCTGACGGCCCGCAGCGATGACATCGACGTGGTGGTGGGCCTGGAGTCGGGCGCCGACGACTACGTGGTGAAGCCGGTGCAGGGGCGGGTGCTGGACGCCCGGATCCGGGCCGTGCTGCGGCGCGGGGAGCGGGAGTCGACGGACTCGGCGACCTTCGGTTCGCTGGTCATCGACCGGGCGGCGATGACGGTGACGAAGAACGGGCAGGACCTCCAGCTGACCCCGACGGAGCTGCGGCTGCTGCTGGAGCTGAGCCGGCGGCCCGGACAGGCGCTGTCCCGGCAGCAGTTGCTGCGGCTGGTGTGGGAGCACGACTACCTGGGCGACTCGCGTCTGGTGGACGCGTGCGTGCAGCGGCTGCGGGCGAAGGTGGAGGACGTGCCGTCCTCGCCGACCCTGATCCGCACGGTGCGGGGCGTCGGTTACCGGCTGGACGTCCCTGCGTGACGAAGGGGAACAGGGGGGTCGTCGCCCGGCTGCGGCTGTCCAGTCTGCGGCTGCGGCTGGTCGTGGTGTTCGCGCTGGTGGCGCTGACCGCCGCGGTGTCGGCGTCGGGGATCGCGTACTGGCTGAACCGCGAGGCGGTGCTGACGCGGACCCAGGACAGCGCGCTGAACGACTTCCGGTCGGAGATGCAGAACCGGGTGGCGACGCTGCCGCTGCGGCCGACGCAGGAGGACCTGCGGCGCACCTCGGAGGAGATGACCGCGGGCGGCGCCGGCTACCAGGTGCTGCTGCTGGGCGAGCGGGCGGCGGGGAAGCCGATCGTGGGCGCCTCGGACCCGGACGTGTTCACGCTGGCCGACGTGCCGGTGACGCTGCGGGAGGCGGTGGACACGCGGCGCCCCGTGACGGACGCGAACCCGTACCCGTACCACCTGTTCTGGCAGCGGACCGAGCGGGGCGGGACGCCGTACCTGGTCGGCGGGACGCGGATCGACGGCGGCGGGCCGGCCGGTTACATGTTCAAGTCGCTGGCGGCGGAGAAGGCCGACCTCAACTCGCTGGCCTGGTCGCTGGGGATCGCGACCGGTCTCGCGGTGATCGGGTCGGTGCTGCTCGCGCAGGTGGCGGCGACGACGGTGCTGCGGCCGGTGCGCCGGCTGGGCGAGGCGGCCCGGCAGCTCGGCGAGGGCAAGCTGGACACCCGGCTCCGGGTCACCGGCGCCGACGAACTGTCGGACCTGTCGCGCACGTTCAACAGCGCGGCCGAGAACCTGCAGAAGAAGGTGGCGGACATGAGCGCCCGGGAGGAGTCCTCCCGGCGGTTCGTCGCCGACATGTCGCACGAGCTGCGGACGCCGCTGACCGCGCTGACGGCGGTCACCGAGGTGCTGGAGGACGAACAGGACGCCCTCGACCCGATGATCGCGCCGGCGGTGGCGCTGGTGGTCAGCGAGACCCGGCGGCTCAACAACCTGGTGGAGAACCTGATGGAGGTGACCCGCTTCGACGCGGGCACCGCCCGGCTGGTCCTGGACGACGTGGACATCGCCGACCAGATCACCGCGTGCGTCGACGCGCGGGCGTGGCTGGACGCGGTGGAGCTGGACGCGGACCGCGGCGTGGTGTGCCGGCTCGACCCGCGCCGGCTGGACGTGATCCTGGCCAATCTGATCGGGAACGCGCTGAAGCACGGCGGTTCGCCTGTGCGGGTGTCCGTGCGCACCGAGGACGGTCCGGACGGGGAGGAGCTGGTGATCGCGGTACGGGACCACGGGCCCGGCATCCCGGAGGAGGTGCTGCCGCACGTCTTCGACCGGTTCTACAAGGCGAGCGCCCAGCGGCCCCGGTCGGACGGCTCCGGGCTCGGTCTGTCGATCGCCATGGAGAACGCGCTGATCCACGGCGGGACGATCTCCGCCGCCAACTCGGCCGGCGAGGACGGTGCCGTGGACGGCGCGGTGTTCACGCTGCGGCTGCCCCGGGACGCGTCGGCGGTGGCCCGCGCGCTCGGCACCGGTTCCCGGCAGGGCAAGGGGGAGGACGAGTGAGGCTGCGGACGGTGGCGGCGGTGGCGCTGGCCCTGCTGGCGGCCGGCTGCGGGATCCGGACGACGTCGGTGCCGGTGGACGCGGGCGCGGCCCCGTCCCGGGTGCCGTGCAACGTGCCGGAGGCGCCGGCGTCCTCGCAGGGGGTGCCGGTGCGGGCGTTCCTGGTGTGCGGCTCGCAGCTGGAGCCGGTGGACCGCAGGTCGCCTCAGCCGGAGGACAAGGCGAGCGGCGATCCGGTGCGGACGGCGTCGGCGCTGCTGGCGCAGCTGCTCGCGGAGCCGTCGGAGGCGGAGCGGCAGGCCGGTTTCACCACGGCGGTACGGGCTCCGCTGGCGGTGGCGGGCGGCCGGGCGGGCGATCCGGAGGGCGCGCTGCGGCTGAGCCGGCAGCCGGAGGACCTGGCGCCGGCGGCGCTGTCGCAGCTGGTGTGCACCTTCGCGGAGAGCTCGGCGGGCGCGGGCGGGCACACGGTGCTGCTCGGCGGCCCGGGGGCGTACCCGCCGAAGCGCTACCGCTGTACGACGGAGCTGCGGGAGCGCCCGGAGTCGGCGCCTCCGACGGCCCCGGCGCCGTCCGTGCCGGGGACGCCGGCGGGCTGAACCGGAACCGTTCCCGGCGCGGACGGCGTCTTGGGGGGCGTGCAGCGTCAAGGTTCGGGCGGGAACGCCGCCGTGGTCGTCCGCGTGACCGGGTTCGTGCTCCTGGTCGCGCATCTGCTGCTCGTCGCCTGGGTGGGGCTGCTGCCACGGGACGTGGCCTGGGTGACCGCCCCGAACACGGTGCCGCTGGCGGGGCTGCGCGCCGATCTGGCGCTGGGGCCCGCGGAGGCGGCCCGGCTGATCGCCGAGGGTCTGGTGCTGCTGGCCCCGCTGGGGGTGCTGCTGCCGATGTGCGACGGGCGGCTGCACGCGTCGGGGTGGGGGTCGCTGACCCGGACGACGGCGGCGGGGGCGCTGGTGTCGCTGGCGCTGGAGCTGCTGCAGACGGCGGTGCCGGGGCAGGTCGTGGACGTGGACTCGGTGTTCCTGAACACGCTGGGGGTGGCGCTGGCGCACCTGCTGGTGGTGCCGGCGGTACGGGCGCGGCTGCGGCGCCGCTCCTCCGGAGGTCGTACGCGGGTCGTGACCGGGAACGACGCGGATCAGGGTCGTACCCCTAGGATTCCCAGGGTTCCGATCGCCCGGTAGACCGATGTCGAAGGCGGGCCCCTCCCGGCACCATGGAGTCATCGGGAGCCCGGTGGAAGTGGCCTCCCGAACCGACGAAGGAGGGCCCACCATGGCCGCACTTGTCCGCCCGCGTGAAGGCCGGATGCTCGGCGGGGTGTGCGCGGCGCTCGCCCGGCGTTTCGGCACCTCCGCCACCACGATGCGCGTGATCTTCCTGGCCTCGTGTCTGCTGCCCGGTCCGCAGTTCCTGCTCTACGCGGCGCTGTGGCTGCTGCTGCCGGGCGAGTCGCGGGCGAAGGCCGGCGCGGCCTGGTAGTCCGCGGGGACGCCGAAGGGGCGCGGACCCGGATGTCCGGGTGCGCGCCCCTTCGGCATGGGCGGGGTCAGCCGATCGGCAGGCCGCCGGCACCGAGCGGGAGGCCGCCGAGCAGGCCGGTGGCGGCGCCCAGCGGGGTGGCGCCGAGGGCGCCGGCGGCGGCGTCGGTCGGCAGGTTCTGGGTGGCCTGGCCGGCTGCCTGGGGCAGGGTCTTGACGCCCTGGTCGAGGCCCTGGCCGAGCGCGCCCTGGCCGGCGGCGAGGGACTCGCCGGCGCCGTCGGGGAGCGTGGTGAGGCCGTCGCCGAGCGGGGCGAGCTGGCTCACCGTGCCGAGCGCGTCGACGCCGTCGAGCGCGGGGACCGGGGCCGCGGAGGCGGTACCGGCCGCGGCGGCGGCGAAGGCGGCACCGAGGGCGGCGACACCGAGCTTCTTGGCGGCAGACTGCTTCATCTGAAAATCATCCTTGGCTTGGGGGGCTGAGCTTCGGGGCATCAGGAAAGAAATCCGGAACAGGGGAATCCGGACATGCAGGAGCTCCGCAAACTAACCGCCCCGGCCGCGCTCCGCAAACACCGGGTGACCGCCGGGTGTCGCCCTGCCCCGGCGGTCACGGCGCTTGCCCGCGCCCCGGATCTCAGCCCTCGTGGCCGGAAGAAGCGCTGGTCGTGGCGGTCTGCCGGAAAAGCCACTCGGATTTCAGTTCGGCATATCCGGGCTTGATCACGTCATTGATCATCGCCAGTCGTTCATCGAAAGGAATGAACGCTGATTTCATCGCATTGACCGTGAACCACTGGATGTCGTCGAGCGTGTAGTCGAAGGCGTCGACAAGGAGCTCGAATTCCCGGCTCATGCTGGTGCCGCTCATGAGCCGGTTGTCGGTGTTCACCGTCGCCCGGAAGTGGAGCCTGCGGAGCAGCCCGATGGGGTGCTCGGCGTACGAGGCGGCGGCGCCGGTCTGGAGGTTGGAGGTGGGGCACATCTCCAGCGGGATCCGCTTGTCGCGGACGTAGGCGGCGAGCCGGCCGAGCCGCACCTCGCCGTCGCCGCCGACCTCGATGTCGTCGATGATCCGGACGCCGTGGCCGAGCCGGTCCGCGCCGCACCACTGGAGGGCCTGCCAGATGGACGGCAGGCCGAACGCCTCGCCGGCGTGGATGGTGAAGTGGTTGTTCTCCCGCTTCAGGTACTCGAAGGCGTCGAGGTGGCGGGTGGGCGGGTAGCCGGCCTCGGCGCCCGCGATGTCGAAGCCGACGACGCCGTCGTCCCGGTAGCGGTTGGCGAGTTCGGCGATCTCCAGGGCGCGGGCCGCGTGCCGCATGGCGGTGAGCAGGGCGCCGACCCGGATCCGGTGCCCGGCCGCGCGGGCCCGCCGCTCGCCCTCCCGGAAGCCTTCGTTGACCGCCTCCACCACCTGCTCCAGGGTGAGGCCGCCCTCCAGGTGCTGCTCGGGGGCGTAGCGCACCTCGGCGTAGACGACGCCGTCCTCGGCGAGGTCCACGGCGCACTCGGCGGCGACCCGGAAGAGCGCCTCGCGGGTCTGCATGACGGCGCAGGTGTGCGCGAAGGTCTCCAGGTACCGCTCCAGGGAGCCGGAGTCGGCGGCCTCGCGGAACCAGACGCCGAGCTTGTCGGGTTCGGTCTCGGGCAGCTTCGCGTAGCCCTGCTCGCGGGCGAGTTCGATGATCGTGCCGGGGCGCAGTCCGCCGTCGAGGTGGTCGTGGAGCAGCACCTTCGGGGCACGGCGGATCTGGTCCGCGGTGGGGACGTGGGATGTCTGGCTCGTCATTGCCGCACTCTAGCCCCTACGCGCGTAGAACGCGCCCTGCCGCCGCCGGGTCCGCGGCGGCCTTTTTCCGATGCGCGGGCGGGCGCCGCCCGCCTAGGCTCGGGCCATGAGCCCGACCGCGTACGCCGCCGAACTCCCCCGCATCCACGCCTTCGTGTCCGCCTTCACCCGCCGGCAGGCGGCGCGGACCGTCGACTTCCCCGGCGGCTTCGCGGCCCTCGACGACACGTACGCGCTGTCGCGCGGCGACAACCACCTCCTGGTCGACGGGCCCACCGACCCCGAGGCCCTGCCCGGCCGCGCGGACGCGCTCCTGGCGCACCTCCCGCACCGGGCGGTGTACGTGCTCGACGAGACGACCGCCGACGCCTGCGCCGCACCGCTGGCCCGGGCCGGGTACACCTGCGCGAAGGTGCTCCTGATGCGCCACACCGGCCCGCTCCCGGAGCGGGGCGGGGCCCGCGAGGTGGACCTGCCGGCCCTGCGCGAGCCCGTCGCCGAGAGCTGGCGGCGGTTCCTGCCGGACCAGCCGGACGAGGTGATCCGGCAGCTGGTCGAGCGGCGGGCGGCCCGCCGCCGCGGCGCCGCCGACGTCCGGTTCCTCGCCTCCCACGACGCGTACGGCCAGGTGGCCTCCTGGGCCGACCTCTATCTGGACCCCGCCTCCGGGACGGCCCAGATCGAGGACCTGGTGACCGCCGCCCCGCACCTCGGGCAGGGGCACGCCGGCGCGGTCCTGGACACGGCGCTGCGGATGGCCGCCGACGCCGGGTGCGGCACCGTCTTCCTGGCGGCGCTGGCCGACGACTGGCCGCGCCACTGGTACGAGCGGCGCGGCTTCGTCCCGGTCGGCGCCATCCACTGCTTCGAACGGGCTTAGGCGGCACGGGCGTTCGCTCACCGGACGATACGTAACAGAGACCGCGCGTACGACTGCCGTACACCTCCGCTTCTGAGACTGTTCTGTCATGGCGCAGTACGCACTCGTGGGGACTGCCGACGGCCGGAGACCCCGGCTCGGTCGGCCTGTCGGGGTTTCGCGGTCCGCGGCGGCGGTGGGGGGCGTGGTGCTGCTCCTCCCCGACGGCGAGCCGGTGTCGGACCGCCGGGCGTCGGTACGGGCGCACGCCGCCGCACTGCCGCTCGGGCGCGAACTCGCCCGCGCGGGACGGTCCGAGGGGCTGGTCGCCCAGGTCGTGCGCTATCGCGGGCGCGGCTGGAACGGCACCGACGCGGAGCTCGCCGCCGACGCCTCCTGGGCCGTCGCCGAGACGGTACGGCGCCACGGCGACGTCCCGGTCTGCCTGGTCGGCCACGGCATGGGCGCCCGGGCGGCGCTGCGGGCGGCCGGGCATCCGGCGGTGAGCGCGGTCCTGGCGCTGGCGCCCTGGCTGCCCGAGGACGACGTGGCCGCCGAACCGGAGCCGGTCCGCCAGCTGGTGGGACGGCGGGTGCTCATCGTGCACGGCACCAACGACGCCCGTACCGACCCCGAACTGTCCTTCCGGTTCGCGGCCCGCGCCAAGAAGGCCAACCGCGACACCTGCCGCTTCGAGGTGCACACCGACGGGCACGGGCTGCGCCAGTACGCGCACGAGGTGCGCGCCCTCGCCGCCGACTTCGTGCTCGGCGCGCTCTTCGGCCGCCCGGTCACCCGCCCGCTCACCGACGCGATGGCCGCCCCGCCCCCGATCGGCCTGCGGATGCCGCTCGCGGCCGGCTTCCGGGCCGGCGGGCGACGCCCGTAGCTACTCCTCCCGCGGCGGGCGCGACTCCTTCGGCAGCAGCTGGCCGCGCCGGCTCAGCAGGAACTTCTTGAAGGCGGCCACCGGCGGCGTGTCCGGGTGGCCGTCCAGCCAGGCCACGCCGATCTCGCGGACCGCGCGCGGGGCGGTCACCGTCAGCTCGACGACCCCGGGGCGGGCCACCGCCGGCGGCGGCAGCAGCGCCACCCCGAGCCCGGCCGCGACCAGGCCGCGCAGGGTCTCGGCCTCCTCGCCCTCGAAGGCGATCCGGGGCGTGAAGCCGGCCTCCGCGCACAGGTCGTCGGTGATGCGGCGGAGCCCGTACCCCGGCTCCAGGGTCACGAAGGTCTCCTCGGCGGCCTCGGCCAGCCGGATCCGGCGGCGGCCCGCCAGCCGGTGGTCGTCCGGGACGACGAGCCGCAGCCGCTGCTCGTCCAGGCGCCGGCCGACCAGGTCGGGCGCGTCCGGCACCGGCGAGGTCAGGCAGAGGTCCAGCTCGCCCGCGCGGAGCCGCTCGATCATCGCCTCGCCGTAGTTCTGGACGAGGGTGAAGCGGACCTTCGGGTGGTCCACCCGGAAGGCCCGGATCAGCGCCGGCACGGTCTCCGAGCCCATCGTGTGCAGGAAGCCGAAGGCGACCCGCCCGGCCGTGGGGTCGGCGTCCGCCCGTACGGTGTCGGCGGCCCGCTCGACCTCCGCGAGGGCCCGTTCGGCGGCGGTGAGGAACCGGCGGCCCGCCGGGGTGAGCGCCACGGTCCGGCCGCGCCGGGCGAACAGCGCGACGCCGAGGTCGGCCTCCAGCCGGACGATCGCCCGCGACAGCGTCGACTGCGGCACGCCCATCTCGGCCGCCGCCCTGGTCACGTGCTCGTGCCGCGCGACCGCGGCGAAGTACGCGAGCCGCGGCGCGAGCAGCGGTCCCATGTCTTCTTCGTTACTGTTCGGTGACAGCCGCGGCTGTGACCTGTACTCATGCGCCATGGGAACGATTACAGCAGTTCCGTGCATTGGACGCATGAAGCCCGTCGGCCTACGTTCGGGGCATGCCTTCCGCCAGTACCGAGGCGGACGCCGCCACCGCCGCGTCCGCCGACACCCGCCTCGCCCCCGGCACCCCCGGCCACCGCCGGATGAGCCTCGCGCTCTTCGCCGCCGGACTGGCCGCCTTCGCCCTCCTCTACTCCACGCAGGCCCTCCTCCCGGCGATCTCCACCGAGTTCGGCGCCACCGCCTCCGCCGCCTCCTGGACCGTCTCCGCCGCCACCGGCGCGCTCGCCCTGTGCGTGCTGCCGCTCAGCGCGCTGTCGGAGCGCTACGGCCGGCGCACGATGATGACCGCCTCCCTCTCGGTCGCGGTCGGCGTCGCGCTCCTGGTGCCCTTCGCGCCCAGCCTGGAGGTGCTGATCGCGCTGCGGGCGGTGCAGGGCGCGGCGCTCGCCGGCCTTCCGGCCTCGGCGATGGCGTACCTGGCCGAGGAGGTGCGGCCCCGGGCGCTGATCGGCGCCATCGGCCTCTTCGTCGCGGGCAACTCGATCGGCGGCATGAGCGGCCGGATCGTCACCGGCTGGGTGGCGCAGCTGTGGGGCTGGCGCGCGGGACTGGCCGCCGTCGGCGTGACGGCGGTGCTGTGCGCGCTCGCCTTCCGGGCGCTGCTGCCGAAGGCCCGTCACTTCACCCCGGGCACGCTGAACCCGAAGGCGCTCGCCGCCACGGTGAAGGGGCACCTGGCGGACCCGCTGCTGGTGCGCCTGTACGGGATCGGCGCGCTGTTCATGACGGTCTTCGGCGCCGTGTACACGGTGATCGGCTACCGGCTCGCGGAGGCGCCGTTCTCGCTGCCGCAGGGCGTGATCGGCTCGATCTTCCTGGTGTACCTGGTCGGTACGGTGTCGTCGGCGGCGGCCGGGAAGCTGGTCGGCCGGCTGGGCCGGCGCGGGGCGCTGTATCTGGCGGTCTCCACCACCGCGGCGGGTCTGCTGCTCTCCCTCTCCGACACCCTGGCCGGGGTCCTGGCGGGCCTGGTCCTCATCACCGCCGGCTTCTTCGCGGGCCACGCGGTGGCGTCGTCCTCGGTGAGCCGGACCGCGAAGACGGGCCGCGCGCAGGCGTCGGCGCTCTACCAGTCCGCCTACTACCTGGGCTCCAGCGCGGGCGGCACGCTCGGCGCGCTCGCCTTCCACGCGGGCGGCTGGGCCGGGACCGTCGGGATCGGCCTGGTGGCGGTGGCCGGCGTCGTCTCGATCACGCTGTACGGGTCGCACAGCGCGCGCGTCGAGGCGCGGCGGATCCGCCCGGTGACGGTCTGAGCACGCCCGGGTGACCGTCTCGTCACGGTCCGGTCCCCGGTGCAACCGGACCCCTCCCCCGGTCGTCCCAAATATCAGGACTCAAGGGGGAGTTGACGATCATGAACGGATTCACGCACCGGGCGGGGAGGAGAGCCGGCATAGCCGCCGGCCTCACCTCGCTGCTCGTTCCCGCGGCCCTCGTGCTGGGCGCCGCACCGGCCCAGGCCGCCTCGTGCAACGTGACGACGGGCCCGTACCAGAAGCAGGTCGAGAAGTTCCTCGGCCGCACCGTCGACGGGCGCCAGTCGCTCGGCGACTGCCAGGCCATCCAGGCGTTCCAGCGCAAGCACGGCATCACGCCGACCATGGGCTACGCCGGGCCGGTCACCTGGCGCACCATGAACACGATGATCCAGCAGAAGGCGGCCGGGAAGAACCCGAACAAGGCCGGCACGTGCCCCACCAACAAGGGCCGGATCGCCTGCGTGGACCTCACCCGCCAGCTCAGCTGGATCCAGGACGGCTCGCGCCTGAAGTACGGCCCGGTGCCGGTGCGCACCGGCAAGGACGGCACCGAGACCCGTACCGGCGCCAAGAAGATCTACTGGCGGAACATCAACCACTGGTCGACGATCTACCACGTCTCCATGCCGTACGCGCAGTTCTTCGACGGCGGCCAGGCGTTCCACTCGACCACCAAGTCGATGTGGAACCCGCCGGGTTCGGGCGGCTGCGTGAACATGCGGTCGGCGGACGCGAAGGCGTACTGGAACCTGCTGCGCAACGGCGACGACGTCTACGTGTACGGACGGAAGCCGGGAACCTGACCCCGGCTGTCGGTGCGCTGCGGTAGCTTCGCTCTCACCGGTGCCGAACGACGGCGCCGGTGAGGGGCGAGTGGGGACGCGATGGGTGAGACCGCCGTGGTGACGACCGATGAACTCGACAAGTACCGGCGCGAGCTGACCGGTTACTGCTACCGGATGCTCGGTTCGTCCTTCGAGGCCGAGGACGCCGTGCAGGACACGATGGTGCGGGCCTGGAAGGCGCTCGACTCCTTCGAGGGGCGCTCCTCGCTGCGGTCCTGGCTGTACCGGATCGCGACCAACGTGTGCCTCGACGCGCTGAACGCGGGGAACAAGCGGGCCAGGCCGATGGACCTCTCCGGGCCGACGCCGGTCGCGCAGGCGCAGCTCGTGAAGCAGCCGGAGATCACCTGGCTGGAGCCGATCCCGGACGGACGCGTCCTGCCCACCGCCGGCGACCCGGCCGAGGCGGCGCTGCACCGGGAGACGGTGCGGCTCGCGTTCGTCGCCGCGCTCCAGCACCTGGCGCCCAAGCAGCGGGCGGTGCTGATCCTGCGCGAGGTGCTGGCGTGGAAGGCCGCCGAGGTCGCCGAACTGCTCGACACCTCGGTCGCCTCGGTGAACAGCGCGCTCCAGCGGGCCCGGGCGACCATCGCCGAGCAGGCCCCGGCCGAGTCGGACGCGGCGGACCCGCTGGACGAGGAGCAGCAGGCGCTGCTGGAGCGGTACGTGGCGGCGTTCGAGGGCTACGACATGCAGGCGCTGACGGCGCTCCTCCACGAGGACGCGACCATGACCATGCCGCCGTTCGACCTCTGGCTGCAGGGCCACGACAACATCGTGGGCTGGATGCTGGGCGTCGGCGACGTGTGCCGCGGCTCGAAGCTGGTGCCGACGGTCGCCAACGGCTCGCCGGCCTTCGCGCACTACCACCCGGACCCGGAGGGCGGTTACAGCCCGTGGGCGCTGATCGTCCTGGAGCTGCGGGACGGCAAGGTGGCCGGGATGGACTTCTTCCTGGACACCCCGCGCTGGTTCCCGCTCTTCGACCTGCCGGAGCGGCTGGAGGCGTAGCCCGTCACAGCACCTCGTCGAGGCCGGTGAGGCGGAGCAGGGCCGTGAGGTCGGGTCCTGCTCCGTCGAAGGCCAGCCGGTGGCCGTGGCGGCGCGCCGTGAGCGCGAGCCGGGCGAGGGCGTCGACGGCCGCGAGGCCGTGCGCCTCCGCGGGGATCCGGCAGCGCACGTCGCCGGGGGGCGCCGCGGCGAGCGCGGCGCAGAGCCGGGCGACCTCCTCGCGGGTCGGCCGGGCGGGCAGGGTCACGACGAGCGGCTGACTGGTGTCCACGAGGGGATGACCGCCGGGACGGCCGGAACTCATCGCGTTAGTCTCACGATCATGACTTCTCACCCTGTCGAACTGGTGATCTTCGACTGTGACGGCGTGCTGGTGGACAGCGAACGGCTCTACTGCCGGGTGGACCGGGAGGTCTTCGGGGAGCTGGGCGCCGAGTTCACCGAGGCCGAGCTGGTGGAGCACTTCGTGGGCTCGCCGGTCGAGGTGTGGACGGCCCTCGTCGAGGAGCGCCGCGGCCGGCCGCTGGAACCGGGCTGGCAGGAGCCGTACCGGATCCGGTACGAGACGGTGTTCGACGCCGAGCTGACGGCGGTCGAGGGGGTGACCGAGGTCCTGGACGCGCTGTCGGTGCCGTACTGCCTGGCGTCCAACGGCAGTCACGCGGAGATCCGCCGCAACCTGACCCGCACCGGCCTGCTCGACCGCTTCGAGGGCCGGATCTTCAGCGCCCGCGACGTGCCGCGCGGCAAGCCCGCCCCGGACCTCTTCCTGCACGCGGCGGCCACCCTGGGCGTCCCGCCGGAGCGGTGCGCGGTCGTGGAGGACAGCCCGTACGGCGTCCGTGCGGCCCGCGCCGCCGGCATGCGCGCGTACGGCTACACGGGCGGCCTCACCCCGGCCCACCGCCTGGAGGGCCCCGGCACGGTGACCTTCACCGACATGCGCGAGCTGACGGGGCTGCTGGGGGTCAGCTGACGGGGAACTCGGCGGTGTCGAGGGTCAGGTCGAAGGGGGCGGGGAGGTGGATCTTCCCGCCGAACGGGGCGGCGCTCAGGACCCGGTAGACGGAGTCCTTCGGCTCGCCGTAGAGGGTGACGGTGGGGCCGCCGGGGGCATGGCGGTCGATGAGGAGGTAGAGCGGTACGCCGGCTTCCGCGTAGACGGCGGCCTTCGTGATCCGGTCGGTGCTCGCGTTCGACGGCGAAGTGACTTCGACCACGAGTTCCGCGGCCGTGGCGGGAATGAGATGGCCGGGTCCGTCCAGTTCGTCCAGCGGAGCCACGAGGAGATCGGGGATGAAGGCGCTCATGCGGCTCGCAATCGAGACGGACTGCGTCTGGTAGACGCCCCAGTCCTCGGGGATGACGGTCGTGAGCCGCCGCAGAACCCGGTAGGCGATGCTGTTGTGTCGTGCGGATGGCGTGGGTGCCACGGTGATGATCCCCTCGATGATCTCCACCTTGCAGCCCTCGGGCCAGTCCATCGACTCCCAGCGACGGACCAGGTCCTCCCAGCCGTTGCCCGCGTCGGCGTCGGGCTCGGCAGCGAGTGCGCTCATGGTGTGCTCCTCAATCGGTCGTCACCGATCCCAGCATGCCGAACGGGACCGGCGGAGGTCCACCGGTCCCGTTCACCCGAAGGTGTCAATGGCACATGCCAGGGCCGTTACGCGATGCGGTCCAGCACGATCGGGGTCGGGGTGAAGGCGGTGCCCTCGGGGGCGATGTCCCAGGCGGCGTCGAGGGACGCCAGGGCGTAGTCGAACTTCTCCGGGGTGTCCGTGTGGAGGGTGAGGAGCGGCTGGCCCGCCGTCACCGTGTCGCCCGGCTTGGCGTGCAGCTCGACGCCGGCGCCCGCCTGCACCGGGTCCTCCTTGCGGGCGCGGCCGGCGCCGAGGCGCCAGGCGGCGATGCCGATGTCGTACGCGTCGAGGCGGGTCAGGACGCCGGAGGCGGGGGCCGTGACGACGTGCTGCTCGCGGGCGACCGGGAGGGCCGCGTCCGGGTCGCCGCCCTGCGCCGCGATCATCCGGCGCCAGACGTCCATCGCGGAGCCGTCCTTGAGGGCCTTCGCCGGGTCGGCGTCCTTGATGCCGGCCGCGGCCAGCATCTCGGCGGCGAGGGCGATCGTCAGGTCGACGACGTCCTGCGGGCCGCCGCCGGCGAGGACCTCGACGGACTCGCGGACCTCCAGCGCGTTGCCGGCCGTCAGGCCGAGCGGGGTCGACATGTCGGTGAGGAGCGCGACCGTCTTCACGCCGCTGTCGGTGCCGAGCGCCACCATGGTGGAGGCCAGCTCGCGGGCGTCCTCGATGGTCTTCATGAAGGCGCCGGTGCCGACCTTGACGTCGAGGACGAGGGAGCCGGTGCCCTCGGCGATCTTCTTGGACATGATGGAGCTGGCGATGAGCGGGATCGCCTCGACGGTGCCCGTCACGTCGCGGAGCGCGTACAGCTTCTTGTCGGCGGGGGCGAGGCCGTCACCGGCCGCGCAGATGACGGCGCCGGTGGTGTCGAGGACGTGCAGCATCTCCTCGTTGGAGAGCAGGGCGCGCCAGCCGGGGATGGACTCCAGCTTGTCGAGGGTGCCGCCGGTGTGGCCGAGGCCGCGGCCGGAGAGCTGCGGGACGGCCGCGCCGCAGGCGGCGACGAGCGGGGCGAGCGGGAGGGTGATCTTGTCGCCGACGCCGCCGGTGGAGTGCTTGTCGGCGGTCGGGCGGGAGAGCGCGTCGAAGTTCATGCGCTCGCCGGAGGCGATCATGGCGGCCGTCCAGCGGGCGATCTCCTCGCGGTTCATGCCGTTGAGCAGGATCGCCATCGCCAGGGCGGACATCTGCTCGTCGGCGACCACGCCGCGGGTGTAGGCGTCGATGACCCAGTCGATCTGCTCCGGGCTCAGCTCGCCCTTGTCCCGCTTGGTGCGGATGACGGAGATGACGTCCATGTCGAGGTGCCTCTTTCTACGCGCATAGAGGGGGGAACGGAGGGAGCGGCCCTTCCATGGTGCCGGAAGGGCCGCTCCGAGGTGTTACTTGGTGAGGTGGTCCGGGCCGAAGGCCTGCGGCAGCATCTCGGCCAGGGTGAGGAACCCGCCGGGCGTCTCCAGGACGAGGTCCGGGCCGCCGAACTCGTACAGGAGCTGCCGGCACCGGCCGCACGGGACGAGGGGTTCGCCGCGGCCGTCCACGCACACGAAGTGGGTGAGCCGGCCGCCGCCGGTGGCCTGGAGCTGCGAGACCAGGCCGCACTCGGCGCACAGGCCGAGCCCGAAGGAGGCGTTCTCCACGTTGCAGCCGGAGACCGTCCGCCCGTCGTCGACGAGGGCGGCGGCCCCGACCGGGTAGCCCGAGTACGGGGCGTAGGCGCGGGACATCGCGTCCCGGGCCGTGACCCGCAGGGCCTCCCAGCCGGCCTCGGACAGGGCCGGCGTCACTTGCCTTGGCCCTTCCGGTACGGCAGGCCGTCCGCCTTCGGCATCCTCAGCCGCTGTGCGGACAGGGCCAGCACGAGCAGGGTCGTGATGTACGGCGCGGCGTCGACGAACTGGCTCGGGACCTGGTCGGTGAGCGCGTACCAGACGAAGAACCCGGCCGCGAAGACGGCGGCGATCAGCGCGGGCACGTACTTCTTCTTGTACAGCTGCCAGGCGGCGGCGAGCACCAGCAGGATCGCGACGAGCAGCAGCAGCGCGTGGACGTTCTCGGCGCCGCCGCGGATCTTAAGGCTGTCGGTGAAGCCGAACAGGCCGGCGCCGAGCGCCATGCCGCCGGGCATCCAGTTGCCGAAGATCATCGCGGCGAGACCGATGTAGCCGCGGCCGCCGGTCTGGCCCTCCTGGTAGATGCCGGTGGAGACGATCGCCAGGAACGCGCCGCCGAGGCCGGCGAGGGCGCCGGAGACGACGACCGCGATGTACTTGTACTTGTAGACGTTGACGCCGAGGGACTCGGCGGCGACCGGATTCTCGCCGCAGGAGCGGAGCCGCAGGCCGAAGGCCGTGCGCCACAGCACCCACCAGGTGGCCGGGATCAGCAGGATCGCGACGATGGTGAGCAGCGACAGGTCGGTGACCAGGCCGCCGAGGATGCCGGCGAGGTCGGAGATCAGGAACCAGTGCTTCTGCTGGAGGTCCGCCAGCCCGTCGGAGAGGCCCGGAATCGTGATGTTCTGGATCGGGTCGATGCGCGGGGACTGCTTGGAGGAGCCGCCCTCCGCCTCGCCGAACGTGAAGTTCGACAGGTACATCGTGAAGCCGGCCGCGAGGATGTTGATCGCCACACCGGAGACGATGTGGTTCACGTTGAACGTGACCGTGATGATCGCGTGCAGCAGGCCGCCGAGGGCGCCGCCGAGGAGGCCGAAGAGGACGCCCACCCAGGGGCCCCACTGGTAGCCGGCCCAGGCGCCGAACCAGGTGCCGAGGATCAGCATGCCTTCGAGACCGATGTTGACCACGCCCGCGCGCTCGGCCCACAGGCCGCCGAGGCCGGCGAGGCCGATCGGGACGGCGAGGCGGAGCGCGCCGGAGATCTGGCCGACGGAGGTCAGGTCGTCGGCGCCGGAGACGACGCGGACGAGGGAGAAGAGGACGAGGCCGGCCGCGACGATCAGCAGGATCCAGGGCCAGGTGAGCTTGCGGCGCACGGGCTTGCGGGGAGCGGCGCTCGGCTTGGCGACGGTACCGGTGCTCATGCCGAGACCTCCTTGTCGGTCTTGAGGGCGCCGCCTGCGGCCAGCTCCTCGCCGACCTTCTGCTGCTGGCGGCGGGTGCCGTAACGGCGGACGAGCTCGTAGGAGACGACCACGGCGATCACGATGATGCCCTGCATGATCTGCGTGATCTCCTTCGGGTAGCCCTCGACGTCGAGCGACGAGGACGCCTTGTCGAGGAACGCGAAGAGCAGCGCGGCGAAGAGGACGCCGACCGGGTTGTTCCGGCCGAGCAGGGCGATCGTGATGGCGGTGAAGCCGACGCCGACCGGGAACGACAGGCTGTACGTGTGGGTGTCGCCGAGCAGCGTGGGCATGCCGGAGAGGCCCGCCAGGCCACCGGAGATGAGCATCGAGGTGAGGATCATCCTCTTGGCGTCGACGCCGCTGGCCTGGGCGGCGGACTCGCTCTCGCCGGTGGCGCGCAGGTCGAAGCCGAAGCGGGTGCGGTTGAGGACGAACCAGTAGACGACGCCGAGCGCGAGCGCGACGAAGGTGAAGCCGTAGATCTCGCCGTTGCCCTGGCCCATGTCGATGCCGGGGAACCAGCCGGACTCGGCGATCTCGCCGGTGGTCAGGTCGTTGGAGCCCTCGGGCTGGACGCCCAGGTTCTTCGGCAGGATCAGCCAGGCGATCAGCGAGGTCGCGATGGCGTTGAGCATGATCGTGGAGACGACCTCGGAGACGCCCCGGGTGGTCTTCAGGATGCCGGCGATGCCGGCCCAGAAGGCGCCGGTGAGGATCGCGACGACCACGATCAGCAGGATGTGCAGCGGACCGGGCAGCTCGACCGCGGCGCCGACCACGGCAGAGATCATCGCGGCGAGGCGGTACTGGCCGTCGACGCCGATGTTGAAGAGGTTCATCCGGAAGCCGATGGCGACGGCCAGGGCGGCCAGGTAGTAGATCCCCGTCTGGTTGACGATCAGTACCTGGATGTCCGAGTAGCCGGCGTTGTCGATCATCAGGGTGATCGGCTCGATCGGGTCCAGGCCCGTCGCGAGCAGCACCAGCATGGTGAGCACGAACGAGGAGACCAGCGCGAGCACCGGGCCGGCGGCCCCGATGATCAGCTTGTCCTTGTCGAATTTCATCATCGGGCGTCACCGTCTTCGGACTGCTCGGTGCCTTCGAGGTGGCCGGTGGCCGCGCCGGTCATGGCGGAGCCCAGCTCCTCGGGCGTGATGGTGGCGGGGTCCGCGTCCGCGACGAGCTTGCCGCGGTACATGACCCGGAGGGTGTCGGAGAGGCCGATCAGCTCGTCGAGGTCGGCGGAGATCAGCAGCACCGCCAGGCCCTCGCGGCGGGCGTCGCGGATCGCGTCCCAGATCTGGGCCTGCGCGCCGACGTCCACGCCGCGGGTGGGGTGGGCGGCGATCAGGAACTTGGGGTGGTGGCTCATCTCGCGGCCGACGATCAGCTTCTGCTGGTTGCCGCCGGAGAGGGAGGCCGCGGTCACGTCGATGCCCGGGGTGCGGACGTCGTACTCGCGGACGATCCGCTCGGTGTCCTGGCGGGCGGCCTTCGGGTCGAGGATGCCGCGCTTGGAGTTGGGCGCCTCGGTGACGTGGCCGAGGATGCGGTTCTCCCAGAGCGGGGCCTCCAGGAGCAGGCCGTGGCGGTGCCGGTCCTCGGGGATGTAGCCGATGCCGCCCTCGCGGCGCTTGCGCACGGAGACCTTGGAGATGTCCTCGCCGTCGAGCGTGATGACGCCCGCGTCCGGCGTGGCCATGCCCATCAGGGCCTCGATGAGCTCGGTCTGGCCGTTGCCCTCGACGCCGGCGATGCCCAGGATCTCGCCCTTGTGGATGGTGAGCGAGATGTCGTCGAGCAGCTTGCGGCCGGCCGCGGCCTCCTGGACGACCGTCGTGCTCGACGGGTCCGCGGGGGCGGCGGTGGTCAGCGGGGCGCCGGTGGCGCCGCCCTCCAGCAGGGTCAGCCCCTTCACCTGGAGCATGGCGACGTCGGTGACGGTCGACTCGCGGGTCTCCGGGGAGGGCAGTTCGCTGCCGACCATCAGCTCCGCGAGCTGCTTGGTGGTGGCGGTCTTCGGGTCGGCGGTGCCGACGGTGGTGCCGCGCCGGATGACGGTGATGTCGTCGGCGACCTTCAGGACCTCGCCCAGCTTGTGCGAGATGAAGATGACGGTCAGGCCCTCGGCCTTGAGCTCGCGCAGGTTGTCGAAGAGCGCGTCGACCTCCTGCGGGACGAGGACGGCGGTCGGCTCGTCGAGGATGAGGATCTTCGCGCCGCGGTAGAGGACCTTGAGGATCTCGACGCGCTGGCGGTCGGCGACGCCGAGGTCCTCGACGAGGGCGTCGGGACGGACGCCGAGGCCGTACGCGTCGGAGATCTCCTGGATCTTCCGGCGGGCCTTCGCGCCGATGCCGTACAGCTTCTCGCCGCCGAGGACGACGTTCTCCAGGACGGTGAGGTTGTCGGCGAGCATGAAGTGCTGGTGGACCATGCCGATGCCGCGTGCGATCGCGTCGCCGGGGCTGGAGAAGGCGACCTGCTCGCCGTCGATGGCGATGGTGCCCTCGTCCGGCTTCTGCATGCCGTAGAGGATCTTCATGAGGGTCGACTTGCCGGCACCGTTCTCACCGATGAGGGCGTGGACGGTGCCCTTCCGGACGGTGATCGCGATGTCCTTGTTGGCGACGACGCCGGGGAAGCGCTTGGTGATGCCGTGGAGTTCCACGGCCGGGGGGCTGGACGCGTTGATGACGCACTCTCCTTGGCCGAAAGGAGTGGGAGCGGAGGGCAGGGCGGGGCGAAGTTATCGTGCCGGTGCGACATCTACACGCGTAGCGCTGCCGAAAAGTGAAAACCCGTACGGGAATGGGCCCGGGGCCCGGTTCCGGTGGGAGTCCCACCGGGGCCGGGCCCGGGCGACAGATCGTGAGCCGCTCGCCTTACGGGGCGGTCTTGACCGTGATCTTGCCGTCGACGATGTCCTTCTTCGCCTTGTCCACGGCGGCGATCAGGTCGGTCATCGCCTTGTACTTCGGGTTGGAGTCGGAGAGGCCGACGCCGTCCGTGGCGAGACCGTAGCGGACCTCACCGGTCTGCGGCTTGCCGTCCTTGACCGACTTGATCAGGTTGAAGACGGAGTCGGAGACGTCCTTGGTGACCGAGGTCAGGATCGAGTCCTTGTAAGCGGCGAGACCGGTCTGCTTGTACTGGTCGGAGTCGACACCGATGGACCACTTGCCCGCCTTGGAGGCGGCCTCGATCGCACCGGAGCCGGCGAGACCGGCGGCGGCGTAGATCACGTCGGCGCCCTTGTCGAGCTGGCCCTCCGCGGCGGCCTTCCCGAGGTCGGGCTTGGCGAAGCCGTCCATGTTCGGCGGCTGGGTCAGGTACTGGGTGAGCACCTTCACCTTCGGGTTGGTGTCCTTGGCGCCCTGGACATAACCCGCCTCGAACTTCTTGATCAGCGGAACCTCGACGCCGCCGATGAAGCCGATCGTGCCGGACTTGGACGCCTTGGCGGCGGCGACGCCGGCCAGGTAGGAGCCCTGCTCCTCGTTGAAGACGACGTTGGCGATGTTCGGCCCCGTCTTCGACGTGTCGTCGATGATGCCGAACGTCGTCTTCGGGAACTGCTTGGCGACCTTCTCGATGGCCGGCGCGTAGGCGAAACCGATGCCGATGACCGGGTTGTTGCCGGCGCGGGCCAGCGAGGTGAGGCGCTGCACCTTGTCGGCGTCGCCCTCGCCGGACGACGGCTCGGCCTCGGAGCCCTTGACGCCCAGCTCGTCCTCGGCCTTCTTCAGACCCGCGTAGGCGGCGTCGTTGAAGGACTGGTCGCCGCGGCCGCCGATGTCGTACGCGATGGCGGCCTTGCCGCCCTTGTCGTCCGAGCCGGAGCCGCCCTCGGAGGAGGACTTGCCGCAGGCGGTGACGGAGAGCGCGAGCGCCGCGGAGGCGATGCCCACGGTGGTGATCCTGGTGATCCGGCGCAAGAGGAGGGTCCCTTCAAGACTGACCGAAAGCGCCTCTTCCGGCGCTGGCTTTCGGCGATCGTAACGCGCGTAGATGTCAGTTAAAGACCCGTTCATGAGTCGTTACCGTATCGACGCGCAGCACCGCGCGAGAGTGAGGGCTCGGTCACCCTACGACAGGCAGAGCGAGGAGCGCGGGAGCGACATGATCCAGCCAAGTTCCTGGCCATGCACTCATTCGATCGTCTACTTGATCTAGCCTGCTTCCGACCACAGGCCAGCCTACGACCAGGGCTTTTGGCCGAAACAACCTACAGGGGGACCCTTGATTTCCCGCAAGATCATCGCAACGGCCATGGGGATGACTTTGGCCACCGGAGCCACGCTGCTCGCGACCGCCGCCCCGGCGGCGGCCAGCGCGGTGTGCACCACGTGGAAGGTTGCCGGCGGGACCGGCGGAAGCGCGAAGTGCACGGGTGGCAACACCCGGCTCACCACGCACCGCGTCCGGATCCAGTGTGTGACCCCCCACGGAAGCAAGTTCAACGTGTGGGGGCCGTGGAAGGACACCCGGGGCGGCCAGACCTCCACCGCCAACTGCGGCGGGGGCGGCAACGTGGGCGTCGTCAGCGTCTCGTCCGAGGTCAACGAGCCCGTCTAGCCAACCGGTCCTCCCACTTGGACCCCTCCGAAGGGGCGGCCACGCAGGTGCGTGGCCGCCCCTTCGTGCAGTTCGTGAACGAACGGTCGCCGGGTCAGCCGGCGTCGATCAGCGCGGCGGCGGTGAAGAGCTCCACGGCCACCCCGATGGCCCGCTCGTCGACGTCGAAATCGCCCGCGTGGAGGTCGCGGACGCGGGGGTCGCCGGGGGTGCGGACGCCGAGCCGGGCCATCGCGCCGGGCACGTGCTCCAGGTACCAGGAGAAGTCCTCGCCGCCCAGGCTCTGCTCGGTGTCCTCGACGGAGTCGGCGCCCCGCCGGGCGGTCATGGCCTCGCGGAGCAGTTCGGCGACGACCGGGTCGTTGACGACCGGCGGGACGCCCCGGACGTAGTTGACGGTGGACTTGGCGCGGTGCAGCGCGGCGACCTCGTCGACGGCGGCGTGCACCAGGTCGGGCGCGTCGCGCCAGGTCGGCAGGTCGAGGCAGCGGACGGTGCCGGAGAGCTCGGCGTGCTGCGGGATCACGTTGGGCGCGTGCCCGGCCTCGATGCGGCCCCAGGTGACGGAGAGGCCGGAGCGGGCGTCGACCCGGCGGGCCAGCACGGCCGGCACGTCGGTGGCGATCCGGGCGGCGGCCGTCACCAGGTCGGTGGTGAGGTGCGGGCGGGCGGTGTGGCCGCCGGGGCCGTCGAGGGTGATCTCCAGCCGGTCGCAGGCGGAGGTGATGGGGCCGGTGCGCAGCCCGATCCGCCCGGCGTCGACCTTGGGGTCGCAGTGGACGGCGATGATGCGGCCGACGCCGTCGAGGACGCCGGCCGCGACCGCGTCGGCCGCGCCTCCCGGCAGCACCTCCTCGGCGGGCTGGAAGAGCAGCCGCACCGGCCGGGGCAGCCGTCCCTCGCGCTCCAGCCCGGCCAGCACCAGGCCGGCGCCGAGGACGGTGGTGGTGTGCACGTCGTGGCCGCAGGCGTGCGCGCGGTTGGGCACGGTGGAGCGGTACGCGACGGTCTTGGCGTCCGGGATGGGGAGGGCGTCGAGGTCGGCGCGGACGGCGAGCATGGGGCGCCCGCCGTCGTAGGTGCCGATGTCACAGAGGAGTCCCGTGCCGCCCGGGAGGACGCGCGGCGCCAGGCCGGCCGCCTCCAGGCGGGCCTTGAGCGCGGCGGTGGTACGGAACTCCTGGTTGCCGAGCTCCGGGTGCATGTGCAAGTCCCTGCGGAAGGCGATCAGTTCGTCGCGCAGGGCGGAGGGCAGCGTTCCGGGCAGGGTGGCGGATCCGGGCTCACGGGACTTCAACTGGTTCACCCTTTGAAGCGTAGGCCCATCCGGTGATCAACTGCCCGTTGATCACGAAAACTTCAGCCCGTTAGGGGAAAGAATCTCGGTTTGCCGCGCATGGGACACACTCCGTATGGGTATGGTCACCCGAATTCGAGCCGGTCGGCGGGGTTCGCCGAGCGCGGGGTGAGCCGGTCCGCGCCCGACGCCGTGCCCGCGACGCCGGCGAGGAAGCCCTGGGCCCGCGGCGAGGCGGTGGCCCGCAGCCACTCCGGCGCGATCTCGCAGACGGCGACCTTCACCCCGGTGCCCGCCAGCGCGAGCGGCAGGGTGTGGACGACCGTGGACGGGAAGCTGACGATGGTGGCGCCGATCGGGCCGCGCCGGGCGATCAGCTCCAGCGGCAGGTCCGGCCGGACCACCTGCAGCCCGGTCTCGACCGCCACCCGGTGCAGCTTCTCCGGGGTCTCGCGGCGGTGGGCGAAGTAGCGGGTGGCGCCGTGGGTACGGGCGAGCTGCCCGACCACCCGGAGGTAGTGCTCCGCGTCGACCACCCCGGTCTCCACGAGCGAGGTGCCCACCAGGTCGGCGCCGCCGGTGAGCGCCGGCGGCCCGAAGCGCTCCCGGGTCCACGCGTACGCGTTCTCGGTGACCTCGGTGCCGGGCGGCGCCTGCACGGGCAGCGAGGTGAAGATCTCCACGGTCCGGCCGGGCCCGGGGGCCAGCCGGCGGCGGGCCATCGAGGTGACCGGCGCGAGGACCAGCTCGCGCGGCCCGAGGTCGCCCTTGCGGTGCCAGCGGACCAGCCGCTCCCCGCCCGCGAGCTGGGCGGCGAACTCCATGGTCGCGGTGCCGTCGTCGACGACCGTGACGTGCCGGGGACCGAAGAGGGTGAGCAGCAGCTGGACGTACCGGGAGAACGGGTCGCCGACGATCACCCGCTCGGCGGCGCGCAGCGGCCCGCCGAGCTCCCGCAGGGTCCGCGCGAGCGCGCCGCGCCCGGCCCGCGCCTCCTGCCAGCGCACGTCGAACCCCTCGTCGCGGGCGAGCTGGGCCATCCGGCGCAGCTGGCCCCGGGACATGGGGTCGGTCGGCGACAGGACGACGATCGCGAGGTCGGGGACGGGAGCCGGACCCGCGGCGGAACGCTCCGGACCGCCGGGGCCCGCGGCGGCCGGGACGTGGCCCCGGCCGCGCGCGTGCGCCCATTCCAGGACGTTCAGGAGCTGGACGGGGCTCTCGACGAACGCCAGGCGGCCGGTCATGCGGAGACGGGCTCCAGGACGCGGCGGAGCTTCTTCATCGGGCCGAGCTCCGACTCGTACACCTTCTTCACGCCGTCGCCGAGCGCGGTCTCGATGGTGCGGATGTCGCGGACGAGGCGCTCCAGGCCCTGCGGCTCGACGGAGGCGGCCTGGTCCGAGCCCCACATGGCGCGGTCGAGGGTGATGTGGCGCTCGACGAAGGTGGCGCCGAGGGCGACGGCGGCGAGGGTGGTCTGGAGGCCGGTCTCGTGGCCGGAGTAGCCGATCGGGACGTTCGGGTACTCCTCCTGGAGCGTCTGGATGACGCGCAGGTTCAGCTCCTCGGCCTTGGCCGGGTAGGTGGAGGTGGCGTGGCAGAGCAGGATGTTGTCGCTGCCCAGGACCTCGACGGCGTGGCGGATCTGCTTCGGCGTCGACATGCCGGTGGAGAGGATGACGGTGCGGCCGGTGGCGCGCAGCTCGCGCAGCAGCTCGTCGTCGGTGAGGGAGGCGGAGGCCACCTTGTGGGCGGGGACGTCGAACTTCTCCAGGAAGGCGACGGCCTCGGTGTCCCACGGGGAGGCGAACCAGTCGATGCCGCGCTTCTTGCAGTGCTCGTCGATCTGGCGGTACTCGTCCTCGCCGAACTCGACGCGGTGGCGGTAGTCGATGTACGTCATCCGGCCCCAGGGGGTGTCGCGCTCGATGTCCCACTGGTCGCGCGGGGTGCAGATCTCGGGCGTGCGCTTCTGGAACTTGACGGCGTCGCAGCCGGCCTCGGCGGCCACGTCGATCAGCTTGAAGGCGTTCTCGAGGTCGCCGTTGTGGTTGATGCCGATCTCGCCGCAGATGTAGACGGGCTGACCCGGGCCGGCGGTCTTCGGGCCGAGGGTGCGCAGACGGGTGCTCATGGTGGTGCTTCCTTTATTCGGCAGGGGTGGTGGTGGGGGTGTTCAGCTCGGGTCCGAGGAGCCAGGCGGCGATCTCGCGGATCGCTCCGAAGCCGCCCGGGGTGACGGTGACCGCGCGGGCCGCGGCCCGGACGGAGTCGTGGGCGCTGCTCACCGCGACGGGCCAGCCGACGAGGTGGAAGCAGGGCAGGTCGTTGACGTCGTTGCCGGCGTAGAGGACGCGTCCGGGGTCGATGCCCTCGGCCTCGCACCACTCCTTGAGGGCGAGGTCCTTGCGGTCGATCCCGTGCAGGACGGGGATCTTCAGCTTCCGGGCGCGGGCGGCGACGACGGGGTTCTGTTCGGTGGAGAGGATGAGGACGGGCAGTCCGGCGCGGCGCAGGGCCGCGATGCCGAGGCCGTCGCCGCGGTGGGCGGAGACGAACTCCCTTCCTTCCGCGTCGAGGTGGACCCGGTCGTCGGTCTGGGTGCCGTCGAAGTCGAGGACGACCGCGTCGACGTCGGCGAAGGACGGGGTGGCCGGCGTGTCGAGGAGCGGCGCGAGGGCCTTGGCGCGGGCCAGGTCGTGCGGGTCGTCGATCTCCAGGACGCGGGCCGGGTCGGTGACGACGACGGCGGTGCGGCCGAAGAAGCGGTGCCCGTGGGTGCGGAAGCCGGCCGCGTCCATCGCGTAGACGGCGCCGGTCTCCAGGTACTCGGGCTCGCGGTCCTGGCGGCGCGGGCGGTGGGCCTTGTCGTGGTTGACGCCGGTGGCGCCCTCGGCGGTCTCCTTCCACAGGAAGCCGTGCGAGGGGGCCGCGGTGAAGGCGGTGTCGGCGGCGCCGGAGGTGATCCGGGCGGCGGCGTCGGCCACTTCGGCAGGGGTGAGGAAGGGGCTGGTGCACTGGACGAGGAGGACCACGTCGACGGTGCGGCCGTGGCCGGCCTCGTACGCGTCGAGGGCGTGCAGCACGGCGGACTCGCTGGTGGCGGTGTCACCGGCGATCGCGGCGGGCCGCTGGACGGCCTCGGCGCCGAAGGAGCGGGCGGCGGCGGCGATGGCCGCGTCGTCGGTGGAGACGACGACGTCGGTGACGCCGGCGGCGCCCAGGCAGGCCCGGACGGCCCGGCCGACCAGCGGGATCCCGGCGACCGGGGCCAGGTTCTTGGCGGGGACGCCCTTGGAGCCGCCCCGCGCGGGGATGACGGCGAGCACGGTCGGGCTCGGCTGCTTCTCGGGCATCACAGTTCTCCCAGGCGTCGGACGACGGGCGCCACGCGCTGGACGCCGTGGCGGTAGGCGCCGCGCGCCGCCTCGCGGACGATCCGGCGCAGTCCGCTGTCGCGGACCGGGGGCGCGGTGACGTCCAGGCGGTGGCGGGCGAGGATCCCCGGCAGGTAGCCGGGGGCCGTCTCCGCGGTGTAGTAGGGGCTGATCGGGGGCAGTGCGGGCAGCGCGAGGAGCTTCGCGACGCGCTCCCGGGCGGCGTCGAAGGCGGAGCCGTAGCCGCCGTCGGAGGCGACGCCCTGCCGGGACAGCCACTCCTCGTCGGGCTCGGGCACCTCGCCGCGGTCGAGCCGGTCGAAGGAGGTGAGGAGGCCGGAGCCGAGGAAGTGGTGGTTGCCGTTGACCTCGCGGATCCCGCAGTCGGTGAGGATCGCGGTGGGGATCCGCCGGTGCAGGGCCTCCAGCGCGGCCGTCGACGAGACCGTCACCAGCAGGTCGGTGCGGTCCAGAACCTCGCCCATGTGCCCGTACACCAGGCGGAAGTTGGCGGGCGGGTCGAGGTCGCGCACCAGCTTCTGGTACGGGTGCTCCTCCAGGTGCGTGGTGTGCTCGCCGGGCTTGGAGCGGAGCTTGAGGAGGACCTCGCGCTCCGGGTGCAGCCGGGCGTGCCGGACCAGGCGCTCCAGGACGTACGCCCGCTCCTTCCGGGTGACCGGTACGGACGGCTGGGCGGCGAACACCAGGGTGTCGCGGCCGGCTTCCGGGCGGTGCGGGGCACCGCCGAGGAACGGCAGCGCGGCCTCGACGACCGACCCGGCGTCCGCGCCGACCCCTTCGTACACGGCGCGGAACCGGTCCGCGTCGTGCCGGGAGTTGGCGAGGACGACGTCGGCGCCGTGGCGCAGCAGCAGTCCGTCGGCCAGCTTCTCGTAGACGACCCCGACGTAGCCGGTGACGATCACCGGCCGGCGGTCGAGGCCGAGGTCCGCAAGACCCTGGAGGACCGCGCGGACGGTGCCGCCGACCAGCGCGAGGACCACGACGTCGTACCGCTCGCCGCGGGCCTCCGCGTCCCGCACCTCGCGCAGGAACTCCGCGCCGGTCACCTCGCGCGGGGCGGCCGTGGAGGCCCCCGTCTCGGCGAGCTGGCGGGCGGTGGGGGTGGCCCGGCCGCGGAGCACGAACCCGGTCGGTTCGGTGTCCGCGGCGGTGATGCGGCGCGCGGTGAGCGCACCCCATTTCCACCGGGTGTCGGAATCCGCGAGTACGGCGACCCGTACCGCTTCACTGGAACTTGCTGGCACGTCGAGGACGCTAGAAGGGCATTCCGGTCTACGGCCCAACTGAGCCGCAACAAACGGTGAACAGCACCTCTCCGTGATCTGAAGCGGCCCGGGATTCAGCCGTTGGACGGCCCGAAATCCCCTCGGGTAAAGGCGGTTAATCAGCCCGCCGCTTCGTGTTCACCGAAAATCCCCCGGACGGTCGGCGGGGCGGCCGGGCGGGCGCCTAGCGTCGGCCGCGTGGTCAAGCTCTCCGTCGTCGTGCCGTTCTTCAACGTGCAGACATACGCCCCCGACACCCTCGCCAGTCTGCGCGCCAACGCCCGCGACGACTTCGAGTTCCTCCTCGTCGACGACTGCTCGTCCGACGACACCCCCGCGATCCTGGAGCGGGCCGTACGCGACCTGCCCGGCGCCCGGCTGATCCGGCACGAGCGGAACGAGGGCCTGGCGACGGCCCGCAACACCGGTCTCGACGCCGCCCGCGGCGAGTACGTCGCCTTCCTCGACGGCGACGACTGGCTCTCCCCCGGCTACTACGGACGGCTGGTCACCGCCGCCGAGGACCTCGGCTGCGACTTCCTGCGCACCGACCACACCTCGGTCACCGGCCGCGCCCGCTCCGTCCGCCGGGTGCCCGTCCCGCGCCGCGCCGAGGTCCTGGACCCGCGCGAGGCGATCCTCCCGGCCCACCGCACCACCTCCGTCGACTACCCCTTCGCCTGGGCCGGCATCTACCACCGCCGGCTCCTCGACCGCGGGCTGCTGCACTTCCCGCACGGCCTGCGCACCGCCGAGGACCGGCCGTGGATCTGGCGGCTGCACCGCGAGGCGGAATCCTTCGCCGCCATCGGCGAACTCGGCGTCTTCTACCGGCGCGGAGTGGCGACCTCGCTCACCCAGATCGGCGACGTACGGCAATTGGATTTCATCCGCGCATTCGACCTCGTCATCGAGGAGACCGCGAAGGACCGGGAAGCCGACCGCTTTCTCCCGAAAGCCGTCCGCACCTATTGCGCGGTCATCGCCCATCACGTCGGATCCGTCGAGAAGTTCGAGCCGGACGTGGCCAAGAAGCTGAAGGCGATGAGCGCGGGCGCGCTGCGCCGGATGCCGCAGGACGTCCTCGACCAGGCGCTGACCGCGATGGGCGGCGACCGCGCCGCGGTGCTGCGCAGACTCCGCCGGCGCCGTCCCGCGCCCCCGCCGCCGGCCCCGCCGGGCGGCCGGGGTCCGGCGGCCGGCCCGACCCCCTCGGAGGTGGCCGCGTGAGCGAGCGCCGTACGACCCAGATCTTCGCCGCGTCCACCCTGTACGGCGCGGTCACGCTGGCCGCCGCCATAGACAGCGGCTGCTTCGGCTCCGCCGCCCGGCGGATCCTGCTCGTCACCCACAACGCGCCCGTCCCGGAGACCGCTCCGTCCCTCGACGAGGCCGAGGGCTTCGACCGGATCCGCGACCGCTTCGACGAGGTGGTCTCCTGGAACGAGACCATCTCCCCGCTGCACCCCGGCGGCTGGACCCCGCGCGGCCAGGACGTGCCGATGCTCCAGCGGCACCTCCAGAAGCTGTGGGGGCTCGGCGACGACCGGATCGAACTGGTCCTGGAGTCCATCCAGGTCACCCCGGCCCTCGCCATCGCCACCCTCCTCCCGGAGGCGGCCATCACCGTCTACGCCGACGGCCTGATGAGCTACGGCCCCACCCGCAACAAGATCGACCCGCTGATCGGCGGCCGGGCCGCCCGCCTCCTCCACCTCGACCTGGTGCCGGGACTCCGGCCGCTGCTGCTCGGCGAGTTCGGCGCGGTGCCCGAGACCGTGCCGGCGGAGGCGTTCACCAAGGCGGTCGCGGAACTGGCCGGCACCGACGCCCCGGCGGGCGGCGGCGAGGGCCCCGCGCTGCTCCTCGGCCAGTACCTGGCCGCGCTGAACCTCATGACGGCCGCCGAGGAGGAGGAGCTGCACCTGAGCATGGTGCGCGGCGCGGTCGCCCGCGGCCACCGCCGGCTCGTCTTCAAGCCGCACCCCACCGCCCCCGACGCGTGGACCGCCGCGCTCGCCGACGAGGCGGCCCGGCTCGGCGCCGAACTCACCGTCGAGACCCGGCCGGTCCTCGCCGAGGTGCTGTACCGGGAGCTGCGGCCCGCGCTGGTCGTCGGCTGCTTCTCGACGGCGCTGATGACCGCCCGCAGCTTCTACGGCCTGCCGGTCGCCCGGGTCGGCACCCGGGAGCTGCTCCAGCGGCTCACCCCGTTCCAGAACAGCAACCGGATCCCGCTGACGGTCGTCGACGCGGTCCTCCCGCCGCTGGTGCCGGGCCCGGACGACGAGGAGCCGGTGACGGACGCCGCGCGTCTCGACGACCTGGTCGCCGCGGTCGGCTTCGCGATGCAGCCGAACATAAGGGCCGACCTGCGGGAGGCGGCGGTACGCCACCTGTCGGGGCCGTACGCCGAGCGCACCCGGCACCACTTCACCCGCCGCCGGCTCACCGTCCTGGACCTGCCGGGCGGCCTGCCGGTGCCCCGGCACCCGCGCGTCCGCCGGCTGGCCCGCCGGGCGCTGCGGCTGCGGAAGGCGCTGATGAAGTAGCCGCCCGGGACGGGCCCGGGACCGGTGCGGAGGTCCCGGGCCCCGCCGTCACGCGCGGGTGACGGGTTCCTGGATCTCGGTGACCCACCCGGCCGGGTCCTCCGGGCACTCCAGGTACAGCTCGCGGGCGTATCCGGCGGAGGCGTACCCGCTGGTGCCCATCCAGGCGGCGAGCACCTGGGTGGTCGCCAGCACGTCGTCCATGGAGCCCCGGTGGACGACGGTCGCGGCCTCCTCGACCGCCGGCAGCACGTGCACCCGCACGCCCTCGGCCGCGGTGCCGTCGGGCACGGTCATGCCGGCGTGCACGACGACCGAGCCGTCGCCCTTGCCGGCGTCCTCGTAGTACGCGATCCCGGGCCCGAAGCCGGTGACGCCGGCGGCCTCCAGCCGGCCGCACAGCTCCTCGTACAGCGGCCCGATGACGGGCCCGATCGCCTCCGGCTCGAAGCCGGCGGCGGTCGCGCTCAGCTCGGCGATCCGGACGGCGGGGATCTTCTTGACGACGACGTCCTGTGTGGACATGCGTCCCTCGCTCTCGATGGCTCGGAGCCGCGCGCCGACCTGGGCGAGCCGGGCCCGCGCCGCTTCCAGGGCCGCTTCCAGCTCGGCCTGGCGCAGCCGGAGCATCCCGCGCAGCTCGTCGGCGCCGATGTCGTCCCCGAGGATGGCCCCCACCTGTTCCAGGGTGAAGCCGAGGTCCTTGAGCGCGATGACGCGGTTGAGCCGCGCGAGCTGGTCCGCGGTGTAGAAGCGGTACCCGCTGTGCGGGTCGACGTGGGCCGGGCGCAGCAGTCCGATGGCGTCGTAGTGGCGCAGCATCCGGACCGACACCCGCCCGTGCCGGGCGAAGTCTCCGATGGTGAACATGACGCCCCCTACGGAACGGCCTCACACGGTGTGAGGGTCAACCGCGGTCAGGCGGCGCTGCTGAGGGAGAGCTTCACGGCGAAGCCGAGGAAGAGGGCGCCGGCGGCGGAGGTGGCGCCGGCGGAGAGGCGCTTGCGGCGGCGGAAGGCGGCGGCGAGGCGGGTGCCGCTGAAGATCAGGGTGGTGAGGTAGAGGAAGCTGCCGAGCTGGAGCAGGGTGCCGAGGACCAGGAAGGAGAGCGCCGGGTAGGCGTAGGAGGGGTCCACGAACTGCACGAAGAAGGAGATCAGGAAGAGGATCGCCTTCGGGTTGAAGAGGCTGATGACGAGCGCCCGGCGGTACGGGTGCTCGGTGGAGCCGCCGTCGGCCGTCTCGGTCTCCGCCCCGGCGGGTTCGCGGCGCGACCGCCACATGTCGCGTGCCGCGCGGAGCATCCCGTACGCCATCCAGGCCAGGTAGCCGGCGCCCGCGTACTTGACGATCGTGAAGAGCAGCGGGGTGGTCTGGAGGAGGGAGGCGGCGCCGAGCGCGGCCAGGGTCATCAGGATCGTGTCGCCGGTGAAGACGCCGGCCGCGGCCTTGTACCCGGTGCGGGTGCCCTTGCGGGCGGCGACGGACAGCACGTAGAGCGAGTTCGGCCCGGGCAGGAGGATGATGAGGACGAGCCCGGCGAGGTAGGTCGGCAGATCGGTGACACCCAGCATGAAGCGGAGTGTCGCACACCGGTACGACACTCCGCTTGAAGTTTCAACGGGCGGACGATCAGCGGATCAGAAGACGTCGCTGGGCGTGTAGGTGCCCCAGACCTCGCGCAGCGCGTCGCAGACCTCGCCGACGGTGGCGCGGGCCCTGAGCGCGTCCTTCATCGGGTAGAGGACGTTGTCGGTGCCCTCGGCGGCCTTCTTCAGGGCGGCGAGGGCCGCGTCGACGGCCGGCTGGTCGCGCTCGGCGCGGAGCCGGGCGAGCCGGTCGGCCTGCTGGGCCTCGATGGCCGGGTCGACGCGCAGCGGCTCGTAGGGCTCCTCGACGTCGATCGTGAAGCGGTTGACGCCGACGACGACCCGCTCGCCGGAGTCCGTCTCCTGCGCGATGCGGTACGCCGAGCGCTCGATCTCGTTCTTCTGGAAGCCGCGCTCGATGGCGTCGACGGCGCCGCCGAGCTCCTCGACCTTGGCCATCAGCTCCAGCGCGGCGGCCTCCACGTCGTCGGTCATCTTCTCGACCACGTACGACCCGGCGAAGGGGTCGACCGTGGCGGTGACGTCGGTCTCGTACGCGAGGACCTGCTGGGTCCGCAGGGCGAGGCGGGCGGACTTGTCCGTCGGCAGGGCGATGGCCTCGTCGAAGGAGTTGGTGTGCAGCGACTGGGTGCCGCCGAGGACGGCCGCGAGGCCCTGGACGGCGACGCGGACCAGGTTGACCTCGGGCTGCTGGGCGGTGAGTTGCACGCCGGCGGTCTGGGTGTGGAAGCGGAGCATCAGCGACTTGGGGTTCTTCGCGCCGAACTCCTCCTTCATGACCCGCGCCCAGATCCGGCGGGCGGCGCGGAACTTCGCGACCTCCTCCAGGATCGTCGTCCGGGCCACGAAGAAGAAGGAGAGGCGCGGCGCGAAGTCGTCGACGTCCATGCCGGCCGCGACGGCGGTGCGGACGTATTCGATGCCGTCGGCGAGGGTGAACGCGATCTCCTGCGCGGGCGAGGCGCCGGCCTCGGCCATGTGGTAGCCGGAGATCGAGATCGTGTTCCACTTCGGGATCTCGGCCCTGCAGTACTTGAAGATGTCCGCGATCAGACGGAGGGAGGGCTTCGGCGGGAAGATGTACGTGCCCCGCGCGATGTACTCCTTGAGCACGTCGTTCTGGATGGTGCCGGTCAGCTTCTCGGCGGGCACGCCCTGCTCCTCACCGACCAGCTGGTACATCAGCAGCAGCAGCGCGGCGGGGGCGTTGATCGTCATCGACGTGGAGACCTTGTCGAGCGGGATGCCGTCGAACAGCACCCGCATGTCGTCCACGGAGTCGATCGCCACGCCGACCTTGCCGACCTCGCCGTGCGCGATCGCCGCGTCCGAGTCGTGGCCCATCTGGGTGGGCAGGTCGAAGGCGACCGACAGGCCCATGGTGCCGTTGTCGATGAGCTGCTTGTAGCGGGCGTTCGACTCGACGGCGGTGCCGAAGCCGGCGTACTGCCGCATCGTCCACGGGCGGCCCGTGTACATCGACGGGTACACCCCGCGGGTGAAGGGGTACGCCCCCGGCTCCCCCAGCTTGCGGGCGGGATCCCAGCCCTCCAGTGCCTCCGGTCCGTAGACCGGCTCGATGGGCAGTCCCGACTCCGACTCGCGCGCCATTGCTTGTGCCTCCCGATTGACCTGCTGCCGCTCATACTCGGCGGTACCGACCCTCGCGACGGACTGTAGCCGCGGGTGCGCGGCCCGGTGGAGAGCAGCACGCTGGGACCTTCCTCACAGCATGAGCGCTTGCTCGCACAGGTGCGCAACCGCGGGCGCGCGGGAAGCATCCCTATGGGCACAGCACATCTCCCGGGGGGCCACCATGAAGCGTTCATCCGCCATACGCAGAGCCGTTCTCGCCACCGCCGCCGTGGCCCTCGCCGTCACGGGCTGTACGGCCCAGGCGGCGGGGGGCGGGAGCGGGGGCCCCACGGCGCGGAAGTCCACGACGGCCCCGGCGCCGGCCTCGTCCTCCGCTCCTGCGCCCACTCCGGGTGACGGGAAGCCGTCGTCGCCCGCGCCGGCGCCCTCGTCGTCCTCGGCGGCGCCCGCCGCGAAGGCGCTGATGAAGGACGGCGACGAGAGCGAGCGGGTGCGGGAGCTCCAGGCGCGGCTGCGGCAGCTCGACCACTTCGACCGGGCGCCGACCGGCTTCTACGGCTCGATCACGGCGAGGGCGGTCTCGGCCTTCCAGAAGAAGCGGGGGCTGCCGGCGACGGGCGCGGTGGACGCGACGACCTGGGACCGGCTGGTCGCGGCGACGAAGAAGCCGACGGCGGACGAGCTGAAGCCGTCCACCACCAACGCGCTGGACACGCCGGACGCGCGCTGCATGACCGGCCGGGTGCTCTGCATCAGCAAGGAGAGCCGGACGCTGGCCTGGATGATCGACGGCCGGGTGGTGTCGTCGATGGACGTGCGCTTCGGCTCGGAGAACACCCCGACCCGCGAGGGCACGTTCGCGGTGGGCTGGAAGGCCCGGGAGTGGACGTCGACGATCTACCACACGCCGATGCCGTACGCGATGTTCTTCAGCGGCGGCCAGGCGGTGCACTACTCGTCGGACTTCGCGGCGCGCGGCTACGCCGGGGCCTCGCACGGCTGTGTGAACGTCCGGGACCGGGCGAAGATCGCGGCCCTCTTCGACCAGGTGAAGGTCGGCGACAAGGTCGTCGTCCACTGGTAGCGGACCGGGCGGGAGAAAGGGGCGCGGGTGGGACCGGGGGAACGTGTCCCACCCGCGCCGGGTGCGCGGAGCCGTAGGTACGGGGGGAACCCCGGCTCTCTCGCGCGGCCGATGACCAGTCGGCTCACTCTGTACTGCGCCGGCGGGCCCGAAAGTGTCACACCCCCGTGCCGGGGGCTCCCGTGGGGCAGAGCGCGAGGGCCCGCGCGGGCGCTCCGGCCATGGTCTCGGTGTGGGACGCGGCCTGCGCCCGGTCCCGGTCCCGGTCGCCGGCCTCGGCCTTGGGGCGGTGCTTGGGGTCGGGGCGGTCCTTGGCGCGCTTTCGGGGGTCGCCGGGGGCGGGGACGGTGCCGTGGGAGAGGTCCGGTGCCTTCCCGTCGCCGGCGTCGCCGTCGTCCTTGGCGTCCCCGTCGCCGCCGTCCTTCGCGTCGCCGCCTTTGTCGCCGTCCCGGTCGCCGTCCTTGGCGCCGCCGGAGCCGCCGTCCGCGCCGGAGCCCGTGCCGCCTTCCGAGCCGGAGCCCGTGCCGCCGCCGGTCTTCGTCCCGTCCGTGGCGGGGCCGAGGATCCGGTCGCAGTAGGCGCGCAGGGACTCGTCGGCGCGGAGGCCGGCGGCGAGCCGCCGGCGGCTCGCGTCGTCGAGGCGTCCGGAGCGGTAGTCGCGGCAGGCCTCGGTCCTGGCCTCGCGGCTGTCGCCGCCGGAGCGGGCCGGGGCCGTGGGGTCGGCGGCGTCGGTGCGGTCGCCGCCGGGGGTGGTGCCGGGGCGGGGGGTCGCGGTGCCGTCGTGCGGGCGGGCGGTGGGGCTCGTACCGGGGGCGGGGGTGCCGGACGGGTGGCGGGGGTCCGCGCTGCGGGACGGGTCCTCGTGCCGTTCGACGCCGGCGGTGGGTTCGCCGGTGCCGGGCGGGGTGGCGGTCTCCGCGGCGGTGACCGTGCGGGAGGGTTCCTTGTCGACCAGCGGGAGCACCCCGGTGCCGGCGGCGACGGCGACGCCGCCGACGGTGACGGCGGCGAGCGCGGCGGCCAGCCCGTACCGCAGCGAGCGGCCCCAGCGCGGGCCCGGTGCGGCGGCGGGGGCGAGCCGGACGTGGCCGAGGTCGGCCGGGGCGGTGGCCGCGGTCGCCGCGGCGGCGGCGCGGGCGGCGGAGGCGGTGCGGAAGGCCGCGAGGGCGGCCTCCTCCCCCGCGAGCGGGGTGCCGGGGGTGGGGGCGGTGGCGGCGCGGGCCGCGTCGAGGGCGTCGGCGAGGGCCGCCGCCCCGGGGCGGGCGGACGGGTCGGCGGGGTCGACGGGCTCGCCGCGGAGCAGCCGCTCCGCGGCCTCCGGGTCGAGCCACTGGTACCGCTCGTCGGCCATCACATGTCCTTCTGCGTACGCGGACGCCAATGCGTCACACCGCCGGGGGCTATGAACCCCTGCTTCCGGCCGCGCTGCGGGGGCACTCCGTCGAGCGCCTGGCCGCCGTCGGCGGGCTCCTCGCCGGGTCCGGCGCCGGCCGGGCCGTCGGCGCCGAGGAGTTCGGCGAGCTTCTTCAGGCCGCGGTGGGCGGCGGTGCGGACGGCGCCGGGGCGCTTGCCGAGGGCGTCGGCGGCGCTCTTGGCGTCGAGGCCGACGACGACGCGCAGGACGACGGCCTCGGCCTGGTCCTGCGGGAGGCGGGCGATGAGCGCGAGGGTGTCGCCGGTGGCCAGGGCCTCCAGGGCCTCGCCCGCGGTGTCGGAGTCGGCGGGTTTGTCGGTCAGTTCGGTCTCGTCACCGCCGGAGGCGGGCCGGCGGCCCCGCATCCGGATGTGGTCGAGGGCGCGGTTGCGGGCGATGCGGGCCGCCCAGCCGCGGAAGCGGTCCGCGTCGCCGCTGAAGCGGTCGAGGTCGCGGGCGATCTGGAGCCAGGACTCGGAGGTGACGTCCTCGGCGTCGGCGTCGCCGACCAGTGTGCGCATGTAGCCCAGCAGACGGGGATGCACGGCGCGGTACACAGTCCGGAAGGCGTCCTCGTCCCCGTTCTGCGCAGCGAGCACCGCGGCCGTCAGCTCCGCGTCGTCCCCCAGCACTCCCCAAACCCTGTCCGTCGGTCGCCTCGCGCGCGCGTGGGTACGCCGGCCGCTTCATCGGGGCCGGTCATCGCCGCCGAGTCCGCTTCGCGCTCCAGCACGCTACGCGGAGACCGGGTGTCGCGTCCACGCGGGTACGGGCACCTTGTACAACTTGCAATCTTCTCGCCGGGTCCGGGGTGTGACAGAAACCGCAGCCGCGGCGCTGTAGGGAGTACGGAGCCGTGCTGCGGCTCCGTCGATGACGACCGGGGCCTCTCCTGTGGGGGGTGGCGGCCCCGGTCGTCCCTCGTTCTCCCCCTCTTCTCCCGGCGCTCTCCGCCGGTCTCGCCCTGGTGAACACGCGGGCGAAGGAGTACTTCCGGAACCGGGGCGCGACGCGCCCTGGGACGTCGGTCACCGCATCCGCCAGGACGCCCCCTGCCACCCGAGAAGGACTGTCAACCATCCGTTGACACCCTCCTACTGTCAACCTAAGGTTGCCTCATGACGCAGCCCATGGTTCCGAACGTCAGCATCCGTCTCGACGAACTCATCGAAGCGATCAAGAAGGTCCACCCGGACGCGCTCGACCAGCTCTCCGGCGCGGTCATCGCCGCGGACTACCTCGGCGAGGTCGCCGACCACCTCATCGGGCACTTCGTCGACCAGGCCCGCCGCTCCGGGGCCTCCTGGACCGACATCGGCCGCAGCATGGGCGTGACCCGCCAGGCCGCCCAGAAGCGGTTCGTCCCCAAGGAGCCCGACGCCGAGAAGATGGACCCGAACGCCGGGTTCGCCCGCTTCACCCCGCGCGCCCGCGCGGTCGTCGTCGCCGCGCAGAACGAGGCGATCGCCGCGCGGAACGACCAGACCGTCCCCGGCCACCTCGCGCTCGGCCTGCTCGCCGAGCCCGAGGGGCTGGCCGTCCTGTGGATCACCTCGCAGGGCGTCACCGCCGAGCAGGTCCGGGAGGCCGTCACGCCGACGCTGCCGCCGGCCGCCGAGGAGGTGCCGGCGCTCGTCCCGTACGACGCGGCGGCGAAGAAGGTGCTCGAACTGACCTTCCGCGAGGCGCTGCGGCTCGGCCACAACTACGTCGGCACCGAGCACATCCTGCTCGCGCTGCTGGAGCACGAGGACGGCGCGGGGGTGCTCAGCGGGCTCGGCCTGGAGAAGGCGACGGCCGAGCGGCAGATCTCCGAACTCGTCGCGTCCGCGACGGTCGAGGCCCCCGCCGAGGGCTGACCCTCAGGCGGTCCTGGCCCGGCGCGCGACCACCGCGCGCAGGACCCGGCCGCCCTCCACGGAGAGCTCACGGGCCCGGCGCAGTCCGGTCGGCCCGTGGGCGACCGCCTCCAGGACGGCCAGCTGCCGCCGGAGTTCACCGGCGTGCAGCGGGCCGTCCTCCGTCACGTCGAACAGCCGGTGCACGGCGAGCGCCACGGAGGAGCACCGTCCGGCCCACTCCCGCAGCGGCTCGGCGGCCCACTCGGCGGGCATCCCGTCGAGCATCGCGCGCACCAGGGTGACGATCCCGCCGTCCCCGGCGGCCTCGCCGCCCGCGCCGTCCAAGTCGGCCCGCGCCGTGCCGACGGCCTCGGCCCACAGCCCGCCGTCCCCGCGCGCGACCGCCGCCCACACCGGCCGGAGCGCGTCGGCGCGGTCGGGCGCGAGCAGCGGCAGGCACCGGTCCAGACAGGCGAGCCCAGCGGCGGCGAGCCCGCGCCCGTCGGCCTCCCCGATCCGCTCGGGCAGACTCCGCTCCGTACCCGGCGCCATACCGCCTCCTCGCCACCCGCGGCGGACGCGAAGGGCCCGCACGTTCGCTGCATACTGCGCCGCGCGGCCGGTTCGTGTCACTCCCCGTGGCGTGAAATCTTCGCCCGCCGCGCCGCCACGGGCTCAGCCGCGCACCTTCGACGCCAGGGCGCGGAAGTCGGCCCACGGCAGGGACGGGGTGCGGGGGTCCCAGACCTTCTGGGAGAGGGCGGCGAGCGGGAGGCGGATGCCGGCGGCGACCTGGTCCTGGGTCTGGGCGTTCGCGAGGTCGCACCAGACGGCGAACCGGGCGCCCTGGATCTGCGCGTCGTAGCGGGCCGGGACGGGGGTGGTGCCGCGCACGACGCGCGGGGTCCACTGCTCGTAGATGCGGCGGCCGGTCGGATAGGTGAACTGGTTGGGCTCGCCGAGCACGTAGTAGAGGTACTCGTCGTTGAGGTTGACCAGCCGGCGGCCCGCCTGGAGGTACGGGAGCGGGGGCCTGGCCCCGTACTCCTTGCCCGTCCAGTACTCGACCTCGATGTCCTTCGCCGCGCTCACCACGCCGCCGGCGAAGAAGCCGTCGTTCCACGCCTTGAGGGTCTTGCCGGTGGGGCGGACGGTCGCGGCGCGGTCGTTGAGCCAGTCCGTGGCGAGGTCCTGGACCCGGCCGGACGGCCCGTACGCCTCGCGCGCCGCCGCCGCGAGCTGCGGGTAGCTCGCCTCGGGGTCCTTCGCCATGAGCGCCACGTACTCGTCGGCGCCCAGGTGCCAGTAGGCGCCGGGGAAGAGGGCGGTGTACTCGCGGAGCAGGTCGTCGACGATCCGGGCGGCGTCCGGGTCGGAGATGTCGACCGCGCCGCGCGGGGTCCGGCCGGTGGCGCTGACCAGCTGGAGGTCCGGGTGGGCGGCGATGACCGCGCCGAGGTGCCCGGGCGAGTCGATCTCGGGGACCACGGTGACGTGCCGGCTCGCGGCGAGCGCGAGGATCCGGCGGACCTCCGCCTTGGTGAGGTGCTGCTCGGAGACGACCTCGGGGTGCGAGTCGGACGCGATGCGGAAGCCCTGGTCGTCGGAGAAGTGCAGCCCGAGCTGGTTGAGCTTGAGGTCGCCCATCTCCCGGATGCGGTCCTCCAGCCACGCGGCGGTGAAGTACTTGCGGGCGATGTCGACGTTGAGCCCGCGCTGCGGCTTGGCCGGGCGGTCCGCGACCGTGCCCTCGGGCATGGCGCCGCTGCCCTTCACGGACTGCTTGAGGGTGCGGGTGCCGTAGAACACGCCGGCCTCGTCGGGCCCGGTGATCCGGACCCGGCCGTCCCTCACGGTGAGCGTGTACGACTCGGGGGCGCCCGATCCGCCGAGCGCCAGCTCGACGTCCCCGGGTCCGGCGGCGGCCTCGCCGCGGTAGCGCAGCCCCAGCTCCCGGGCGATCAGCCGGCCCTCGTCGGCGAGGCCCGCGCTGTCCGCGCCGAGGACCACCCCGGCGGTCGCGGCGGGCTTCCAGCCGGGGCCGCGGGCCGGCTCGTGCGAGCGGACGGCGGGCACCGTGCGGGGCGCGGTGGAGAGCGGGTACGTCCGGGTGGGCGTGGGGCTCGGCGTCGGGGTCGGCGAGGGCTTCGCGGCCGTGGTCCCCGGGGCCGTACCGGCGGACGGGGTGCGGGCGGGGGCGTCCGCGCCGGACGGGGAGCCGCTCGAACAGGCCGCCACGGTGGTCAGGGCCACCGCGGCCGCCAGGAGTGCCGGGCCGCGCAGGGGGCCCCGTGAGGAGTACCGCATCACCCGGCATCCTCCCCCACCTGCGGCGCCCCGGCCAGTCGTCGCCGCCCCGGCCCGCCCGGTCCGGCCGGAACGAGCGGGTCCATCACCCGTTCCCGCCCTCTCCCTTCCGGGTGAAATTCGCGCACTCGTCGGACACTTCCCCCGTCCCGTCGATAACGTTGCGTCACGCCCACCCCTTTCGTCCCGCCGTCCCGGAGCCCACGCTGACCAGCGACACCCACGCCCCCTGCCGCACCGAGGCTCCGGCGGACGCGCCTGCCATACCCGCCCAGCAGTCCCCCGGTGCCCCGAGCGGCCCGCTGCTGCTCAACGCGGCGCCGCAGGCGGAGGCGGTCCGCCTGCTGCTGTCCTGCTGCCACAGCCGGCACTGGGCCGAGCGGATCGCCGCCCACCGGCCCTACCCGACGACGGACGCCCTGCTGGCCGCCGCCGAGGAGGCGGCGTACGACCTGACCGGCGCCGATCTCGACGAGGCGCTGGCCGCCGAGTCCTCCGCGCCGGCGCACCCGGACGCGCCGCCGGCCGCCCGGACCGCGCTGAGCGCCGCGCACGCCGCGTACGAGAGCCGGTTCGGACACGCGTTCGTCATCAGCCTCGACGGGGTGCGGCCGGGCGAGCGGCTGGACGCCGTCCTCGCCGGAATCCGGTCACGTCTCGGCAACGAACCGGAGGAGGAACGGGCCGTCGCGGCCGACGAACTGCGCCGCCTCGCCCGCTCCCGGCTCGCCTTCGCGCTCGCCCAGGGAGCCGCCCACCCCCGCGAGGACCGGTGATTCTCCCGGAAACGCCCCGATTCCGCCCCGGACGATAGCCCGTCCGTGCCTGTTTGATCACACTGAAGGACCCCGCGCGAGCGAACCGACAACTCGTCGCTACGATGACCGGGGCCGGTGGACCGTACCCGGCCGGGCCAGACCGACAGAGAAGCCGGCCGGGCCCCGATCCCCGCTCCCGGAGGGTTTTTCCGTGCCGGCTGGAACGCTGTACCGCGGCCGGGAAGGAATGTGGTCCTGGGTGGCTCACCGAGTCACCGGCGTCCTCATCTTCTTCTTCCTGTTCGTACACGTGCTGGACACCGCTCTCGTCCGCGTCTCCCCCGAGGCGTACGACGAGGTCGTCGCGACCTACAAGACGCCGATCGTCGCTCTTCTGGAGTACGGCCTGGTCGCCGCCATCCTCTTCCACGCGCTGAACGGTCTCCGTGTCATCGCCGTGGACTTCTGGTCCAAGGGCCCGCGCTACCAGAAGCAGATGCTCTGGACCGTCGTGGGCATCTGGGTCGTGCTGATGGCGGGCTCGCTGTACCCGATCCTCGGCCACGCCGCACGTGAACTGTTCGGGAGCTGACGCCAGACATGTCCGCTGACACCACTTCCGCGATCGGTCCCGTCGAGGGCACCTCCTACGACGTGGACAACCCCGCCCCCTACATCGAGGCCCCCCGCAAGCGCACGGGCAGGACCCCGCGCGCGACCCGCGGCAACTTCGAGATGGCCGCGTGGCTCTTCATGCGCCTCTCGGGCGTCGTCCTCGTGGTCCTCGTCCTCGGCCACCTGCTGATCCAGCTCTTCCTGGACGGCGGCGTCTCCAAGATCGGCTTCGCCTTCGTGGCCGGCCGCTGGGCGTCCCCGTTCTGGCAGGTCTGGGACCTGCTGATGCTGTGGCTCGCCATGCTGCACGGCGCCAACGGCCTCCGTACCGTCATCAACGACTACGCGGAACGCCCCAACACGCGCCTGTGGCTCAAGGGCCTGCTGTACACCGCCACGGTGTTCACCATCCTTCTGGGCACGCTGGTGATCTTCACCTTCGACCCGAACATCCGCTAGGCACGGGGCTGAGGTAACCACGCCATGAAGATCCACAAGTACGACACCGTCATCGTCGGCGCCGGCGGCGCCGGCATGCGCGCCGCCATCGAGGCGACCAAGCGCAGCCGCACCGCCGTGCTCACGAAGCTCTACCCGACCCGCTCCCACACGGGCGCCGCGCAGGGCGGCATGGCCGCCGCGCTCGCCAACGTGGAGGAGGACAACTGGGAGTGGCACACCTTCGACACGGTCAAGGGCGGTGACTACCTGGTCGACCAGGACGCCGCCGAGATCCTGGCGAAGGAGGCCATCGACGCCGTCCTCGACCTGGAGAAGATGGGCCTGCCGTTCGGCCGTACGCCCAACGGCGACATCGACCAGCGCCGGTTCGGCGGTCACTCCCGCAACCACGGCGAGGCCCCGGTCCGCCGCGCCTGCTACTCGGGCGACCGCACCGGCCACATGATCCTCCAGACGCTGTACCAGAACTGCATCAAGGAGGGCGTGGAGTTCTTCAACGAGTTCTACGTCCTGGACCAGCTGATCACCGAGGTCGACGGCGTCAAGAAGTCCGCCGGCGTCGTCGCGTACGAGCTGGCCACCGGCGAGATCCACATCTTCCAGGCCAAGGCCGTGGTCTACGCCTCCGGCGGCACCGGCAAGTTCTTCAAGGTGACGTCGAACGCCCACACCCTGACCGGTGACGGCCAGGCCGCCTGCTACCGCCGGGGCATCCCGCTGGAGGACATGGAGTTCTTCCAGTTCCACCCGACGGGCATCTGGCGCATGGGCATCCTGCTGACGGAGGGCGCCCGCGGTGAGGGCGGCATCCTCCGCAACAAGGACGGCGAGCGCTTCATGGAGAAGTACGCGCCGGTCATGAAGGACCTCGCGTCCCGTGACGTCGTCTCCCGCTCCATCTACACGGAGATCCGCGAGGGCCGCGGCTGCGGTCCCGAGGGCGACCACGTCTACCTGGACCTGACGCACCTCCCGCCGGAGCAGCTGGACGCCAAGCTCCCGGACATCACCGAGTTCGCCCGGACGTACCTCGGCATCGAGCCGTACACGGACCCGATCCCGATCCAGCCCACCGCGCACTACGCCATGGGCGGCATCCCGACCAACGTCGAGGGTGAGGTCCTGTCGGACAACACCACCGTCGTCCCGGGCCTGTACGCGGCCGGCGAGGTCGCCTGCGTGTCGGTGCACGGCGCCAACCGCCTCGGCACCAACTCGCTGCTCGACATCAACGTCTTCGGGCGCCGCGCCGGCATCGCCGCCGCCGAGTACTCCCACAAGCACGACTACGTCGAGCTGCCGGAGGCCCCGGAGGCGTTCGTGGTCGAGCAGATCGAGCGGCTGCGCAACTCCACGGGCAACGAGCGGGTCGCCGACCTGCGCCGCGAGCTCCAGGAGACGATGGACGCCAACGTGATGGTGTTCCGCACGGAGCAGACCATCAAGGCGGCCGTCGAGAAGATCGCCGAGCTGCGCGAGCGCTACAAGAACGTGTCCATCCAGGACAAGGGCAAGCGCTTCAACACCGACCTCCTGGAGGCCATCGAGCTGGGCAACCTGCTCGAACTGGCCGAGGTCATGGCCGTCTCGGCCCTGGCGCGCAAGGAGTCCCGCGGCGGTCACTACCGCGAGGACTACCCGAACCGCGACGACGTCAACTTCATGCGCCACACGATGGCGTACCGCGAGGTCGGCGAGGACGGCTCCGAGACCGTGCGTCTCGACTACAAGCCGGTCGTCCAGACCCGCTACCAGCCGATGGAGCGTAAGTACTGATGGCTACCCCCGTTCTGGACAAGGTGGAGAAGGACTCCGCCGCCTCGCCGTACATCACGGTCACCTTCCGGATCCGCCGCTTCAACCCCGAGGTCTCGGACGCGGTGGTCTGGGAGGACTTCCAGGTCGACATCGACCCGAAGGAGCGCGTGCTCGACGGTCTCCACAAGATCAAGTGGGACATGGACGGCACGCTCACCTTCCGCCGCTCCTGCGCGCACGGCATCTGCGGGTCCGACGCCATGCGGATCAACGGCAAGAACAGGCTCGCCTGCAAGACGCTGATCAAGGACATCAACCCCGAGAAGCCGATCACCGTCGAGCCCATCAAGGGCCTCACGGTGCTCAAGGACCTCGTGGTCGACATGGAGCCCTTCTTCCAGGCGTACCGCGACGTCATGCCCTTCCTCATCACCCAGGGGAACGAGCCGACCCGCGAGCGCAAGCAGTCCCCCGAGGACCGCGAGCGCTTCGACGACACCACCAAGTGCATCCTGTGCGCCGCGTGCACGTCGTCCTGCCCGGTCTTCTGGAACGACGGCCAGTACTTCGGTCCGGCCGCGATCGTCAACGCGCACCGCTTCATCTTCGACTCGCGCGACGAGGGCGGCGAGCAGCGCCTGGAGATCCTGAACGACAAGGACGGCGTGTGGCGCTGCCGCACCACGTTCAACTGCACGGACGCTTGCCCGCGTGGCATCGAGATCACCAAGGCGATCCAGGAAGTGAAGCGCGCACTGATCACGCGCCGCTTCTGACCTCCGCCGCACGGAAGGAAGGCCCCGTCTCCCCTGGGAGGCGGGGCCTTCCCGCGTGTGCGGGTACGGAGGGTGTCAGCCGTGCCAGGGCGGGACGGACGGGTTGTCCTCGGCGGCGAGCATGACCCGGCGAAGGAGGTCGTTGAGGGTGGTGCGCTCGGCGGGGGTGAGGACGCCGAGGAGGCGTTCCTCCTCGTGGCCGAGGACCTCCATGGCGCCGAGCCAGGTGGTGCGGCCGGCGTCGGTGAGCTCGACGACCACGCGTCGGCGGTCGGTGGCGGAGGGGGCGCGCCGGACGAGCCCGCGCCGCTCCAGGGCGTCGAGGCGGCCGGTGACCGAGGCGGGGGGCAGGTCCAGGTCCTGGGCCAGCTCGGAGGGGGCGGCGGAGCCACCGCGGCCGGCCAGCTTGTGCAGGGTGTCGAACTCGTGGCGTTCGAGGTCGAAGTCGAGGAGCGACTGCTCGCGGACGCGGCGGAGGTGGACGGAGAGCTTCTTCATCCGGGTGACCGCGCCTTCGACGACGGGGTCGAGCCCGGGCAGCACGGGCTGCCAGCGGGCCACGTGCCCGTCGGTCCAGTCCTGCTCCTCGGGGGCTGCGGGGTCCGGCGGGTTCATGGGGCGATCGTACGGGCGGGGGCACGGCGGAGCCCGGGAGCGACATGGCGTCGCCGCGCCGCCCGCTCACCGCCCAGCTGCGGCGGGGGCGCTGAGGGCGGCCAGGAAGTCCGTCAGGAGGGTCAGGGTCTCCTCGGGGTGTTCCAGGGGCGGCAGGTGGCCGGACCGGGCGAGTTCGACGCGGCAGGCGGCGGGGAGGAGTGCGGCGAGCCGGTCGCCGATGGCGCGGAAGTCGGGGAGGTCGTGGGCGCCGGTGACGACGAGGGCGGGCGCGGCGATCGTCCGCAGGTCGTCCTCGGTGACGCCGGAGGGGCGGGGGCCGTGCTCCTCGGGGGCGGCGAGCTGGAGCTCGAAGGCGCGGCGCTGCATGGTGCGGACGAGGGCGCGGGCCGTGTCGCCGGCGTCGGGGCCGAGCCAGCGGGCGACGTTGAGGGCGGTGGCGGCCTCGATGTCGCCGGCGTCGAGGAGGGCGTCCTCCTGTTCGAGGAAGGCGCGCAGTTCGGGTCCGGCCTCGTGCGCGACGGGGGCGGCGGCGCACAGCAGGGCGAGGGCGGCGGTGCGGCCGGGGTGGCGGGCGGCGAACTCCAGGGCGACCTCGCCGCCGAAGGAGGAGCCGACGAGCGCGGCCCGCTCGGCGCCGAGCCGGTCGAGGAGGTCCCGGACGTCGTCGGCGTGGACGTGCGGGGCGTCGGCGGGGGTGTCGCCGAAGCCGCGGAGGTCGCAGCGGACGACGCGGTGGCCCGCGTCGGCGAGGCCCTGGAACTGGCCGTCCCACATGCGCCGGTCGCAGACCCCGGAGTGCAGCAGGACGACGGTCAGCGGGCCGGTGCCGGCGGTGTCATGAGAGAGCGTCACCCCGGTGACCCTAGACCGCCCGGGGAGGGCGGGCCACACCTTTCCCGTACCGACTTGAACGCGTTCAAGAGGAGGTCTACAGTCAAGAGCGCCAGCATTTGAACGCGTTCAAGGGAGCGTGGGGCATGGACCTCACTGTCGTCGCGTACACCGTCTACCTGCTGATCAGCGTGGCCCTGACCGTCTGGGTCGCCCGCACCCTCAGCCGCAACGGAAGGGTCTTCCTCTCCGACGTGCTGCACGGGAACGAACAACTGGCGGACGCCGTCAACCACCTGCTCGTGGTCGGCTTCTACCTCGTCAACTTCGGCTTCGTCGCCCTCTATCTGAGCCAGGACGCGGCCGTCCTCGACGCCCGGACCCTCTTCGAGGCCCTGTCCGTCAAGCTCGGCGTCGTCCTCCTCGTCCTCGGCGTCATGCACCTCGGCAACGTCTACGTGCTCAACAAGATCCGCCGCCGCGGCGTCATGGAACGCGAACAGGTCCCGCCCGTCGGCCCGCAGGACTGGACCACCGGCCCCAAGGACGGCCCGTGGGCCCCGCCCGCGCCCCAGGTCTGACCGCCGTGACCGCCCCCGCTCGGCCCACGACCCCCGTGGGACGGCTGACCGTGCTGTACGACGCCGACTGCCCGCTCTGCGTCCACGTCCGGCACTGGCTGCTGCGCCAGCGGCAGCTCGTCCCGCTCGACCTCGTACCGGCCGGCTCGCAGCGCGCCCGGCAGCTCTTCCCGGACCTCGACCACGCCGCCACCCTGCGGGAGATCACCGTGATCGGGGACCGGGGCCAGGTCTACCGCGCCTCCGCCGCCTGGATCGTCTGCCTCTGGGCGCTGGCCGAACACCGGCCCCGCGCCCACTGGCTCGCCACCCCCGCCGGGCAGCCCTTCGCCCGCGCCGCCGTTCTCGCCGCCGCGAGGTGGCGGGACGCACTCAAGGGTCCGGACTGCGCGGACGGGCACTGCGAGACGCCCGGTCCGCCCGGTTAGGCTCGGCCCGTGAAGGACGCGAAGGAAGAGAAGAAGGCCCCGGCCGGCCCGGGCAGGACCCCGGCCGCCGCGAAGGGCGAAGGCGCCGCGAAGGGCGGGGCCGCCGCGAAGGCCCCGAAGAGCGAGCAGACCCGGACGCTCATCCTGGAGACCGCGCTGCGGCTCTTCCGGGAGCGGGGGTACGACAAGACCACCATGCGGGCGATCGCCCAGGAGGCAGGGGTCTCGGTCGGGAACGCCTACTACTACTTCGCGTCCAAGGAACACCTGGTCCAGGGCTTCTACGACCGGATCGCCGAGGAGCACCAGGCGGCGGTCCGGCCGGTCCTGGAGGGCGGCGAGAAGGAACTGGTCGCCCGCATCCGCGGCGTCCTGCTCGCCTGGCTCGACATCGCCGAGCCGTACCACGAGTTCGCCGCCCAGTTCTTCAAGAACGCCGCCGACCCCGACAGCCCGCTCTCGCCGTTCTCCCCCGAGTCGGAGGGCCCGCGCGAGGCGGCCATCGAGGTGCACCGCCGGGTGCTCTCCGGCGCCTCGGTCAAGGTCGACCCCGAACTCGCCGAGGCACTCCCGCGGTTGCTGTGGCTCCAGCAGATGGGCCTGGTGCTGTTCTGGGTGTACGACCGCTCCGACGGCGCGGCCAACAGCCGGCGGCTCGTGGAGCGGCTGGCCCCGGTGACCGCCCGCGCGATCTCGCTCTCCCGCTTCCGGATCCTGCGCCCGCTGGTCAAGGAGACCCACGAACTGCTCGCCGACTTCATGCCGACGGCGGCCGGGATGGCGGCGTCGGGGCGGCCCCGCAGGACCGCCCCGAAGAAGGACTGACCGCCCGCCGGCACCGGCCGGCGGGCCGCGCGGCTCACAGCCAGGTCAGCTCCCACAGCCGCCAGATGCCGGTCCCGTCGGACAGGTTCTGCGAACCGCCGACGGACTCGGTGGCGAGCACGTAGTCGTTCTTCTGCCACAGCGGGATCAGCGGCACGTCCTCGGCGACCCGCTCCTGGATCGCCTTGAAGTCACCGGTGGTCCGGGAGCGGTCGTCGTACCGCTGGGTGTCCTGGATCAGCTTGTCGACGGTCTTGCTGGAGTAGCCGTTGGCCAGCGTGTTCCCGGTGCCGACCAGCGGGGCCGTGAAGCTGTCCGAGTCGGGGAAGTCGGGGAGCCAGCCGACGGTGTAGGCGTCGTACGCGCCGCTGGTGTAGCCCTTCTGGAAGCTCTGCCAGTCGGCCTCCACCACCTTCACCTCGAACAGCCCGGTGGCCTCCAGCTGCTTCTCGATGAGCGCGGTCTCCGCCTTGTACGTGGCGTCCTGCCGGTAGCCGAAGGTGAACCGCACCGGCGTCGCCACCCCGGCGTCCGCCAGCAGCCGCTCCGCCTTCTTCACGTCGGGCGCCGGGTAGCGGTCGTAGAAGGCCGTGCTGTGCCCGACGAAACCCTGCGGGATCAGCGAGTACAGCGGCTCCACCGTGCCCTTGTACGCGCCGGTGGTGAGGGCCGGGCGGTCGAGGACCGCCGCGATCGCCTGCCGTACCGCCTTCTCGCCCGTCGGCGCGTCGGGCCGCGTGTTGAAGACGAGATTGCGGATCTCCGCGCTCTCGGCCTCGGTGAGCCGGGTGCCGCCGTTGGTGTCCAGGTTCTCCACGAAGGACGGCGGCAGCTGACGGTGCGTCACCTGCACGTCACCGGACTTCCACGCCTTCTCCAGCTCCTCGGACTGCTTGTAGTACTTCACCAGGACCGGCTTGCCCGTCCCGGCGAGCGCGCCCCGGTACTTCGGGTTCGGCTCCAGGAGGGCGCTCTCGCCCGGCTTGTACTCCTTGAGGAGGTACGGGCCCGTGCCGTCGACGCCGTTGTCCTGGCGGAGGGTGTCCGCCTGATAGCGGTCCCGGTCGACGATCGAGCCGGCGCCGGTCGCCAGCTTCAGCGGGAAGGTGGCGTCCCGGCCGCTCAGATTGAAGGTGACCGTCCGCCCGTCCGCCCGCACGTCCTTCAGCGTCGGGAAGAGCGCGGCGGGACCGACGTCCGCCTTGATCTTCAGCATCCGGTCGAAGGAGTACTTGACGTCCTCCGCCGTCACCTTCCGCCCGCTGGGGAAGGCGAGGTCGTCCCGGAGCACGCACTGGTACGTGGTGAGCCTGCCGCCCACGAACCGGCAGCTCTCCGCCGCGTCCGGGGTCGGGGTGGTGAAGCCGGGCTTGAACGTGAGCAGCGACTGGTAGACGTTGCTGTAGATCGCCCAGGAGCCGGCGTCGTACGCGCCGGCCGGGTCGAGCGAGGTGACCTCGTCGGTGGTGCCGACGGGGACGGGGTCGGTGCGCCCCTCGTCGGAGGGCAGGAGTTGCCAGCCCCCCACCCCCGCGGCCACCAGTACTCCACAAGTGATGAGGATCCGGAGTCGGACCGTCGACCGCATTGCCGTGCTTCCTTTGTCGCGCAAAACCCCACAGGGCGACGGCCCCCGAATCGTCGCGTTTGCGCCACCCAATCACACGGTCTTCACAGGGGGAAGAGGAAACTTTCACACGGCATGCATATGTCCGTGAAATGCGAATTTAAGTCGATGAGCAGCACGTATCGACCCCGGCGCGGGGAGTGAGCGCCCTCCGGATTCCTCCCGGTCACGCCTGCTTCGAGGCGAGTTGGACGACGGTGATGTCGGACGGCGCGCCAACCCGGACCGGCGGCCCCCACGCGCCGGCGCCCCGGGACACGTACAGCTGGGTGTCCCCGTACCGTTCGAGACCGGCCACCGTCGGGTTGGCGAGCTCGGCGAGCAGGTTGCCCGGCCAGAGCTGCCCTCCGTGGGTGTGGCCGGAGAGCTGGAGGTCCACCCCGTGGGCGACGGCGTCGTCGATGACGACCGGCTGGTGGGCGAGGAGGACGGCGGCGCGGGACCGGTCGCGGTCGCCGAGCGCGCGGCCGAAGTCGGGCCCCTGCCCCTCCCGTTCGCCGGCCACGTCGTCCACGCCCGCCAGGTCGAACCCGGCGGCGATCTCCAGGCGTTCGTTGCGCAGCGGGCGCATGCCGAGCTCACGGACGTGGTCGACCCAGGCGTCGGCGCCGGAGAAGTACTCGTGGTTGCCGGTGACGAAGAACGAGCCGTGCCGGGCGCGGAGCCCCGCCAGCGGTTCGGCGGCCGGACCGAGGTCGGCGACGGTGCCGTCGACGAGGTCGCCGACGACGGCGATCAGGTCGGGCTGGGTGGCGTTGATCGCGTCGACGATCCGCTGCGAGTGCGCCCGCCCGAGGATGGGCCCCAGGTGGATGTCGGAGACGACGGCGATGCGGTAACCGTGCGCGGCGCGCGGCAGCTTGGCCAGCGGGACGGTCACCCGCTTCACCCGGGGCCCGCGCAGCACCCCGTACGCCCCGTTCGCCACGGTCCCGGCGGCGACGGCGGCCGCGGCCCCGCCGACGACCCGCGCGACGAAGAGCCGCCGCGACACCCCGGAGCCGGACGCGGGCTCCGCGGGCGCCTCCGCCGGTTCCGGGCCCTCCTCCTCCCGCTCGGGCGCGGGCACGGGGACGGGCGCGGGCACGGGCGCCGCCACGGCGGCGGGAGCGGCGGCGGGAGCGGCGGCGTCCCGCCGGGCGAGCACCCGGTGCAGCAGGGGCCGCACGGCCTCGCCGACGAGCAGCGCCAGCACCACGTACAGCAGCAGCGCCAGCCACAGGAACCCGGGCCAGGCGACGGCCTGCTGCACCGCGAACGGCAGCCCGGCCCGCCCGGAGACCAGCGCGGCGACGGAGAGCAGCGGCAGCACGACCACCAGCCCCGTGCCGAGGCGCCGGGCCGTGCCGCCGGGCACGGTGACGTCCCGGACCAGACGGCGCCACACGTACCAGTGGACCGCGCCGAGCAGCGCGAGGACCACGACCAGGAAGGGCAGGAAGGCGATCACGCCCGGAACCTCTCTTGTCAGTCGGTGGAGCGCCGGGGCGGAGACAGAACCCCGGCCGTCGAACCGGAAGGAACGGGTCGGATACTGACAGAGACCCGCGCACCCCCACTCGGAAGGGCACCCCCGTGAAACTCAGCCGACGCACATCTTGGTTCCTTCTCGCGTTCGGCATCTGGTCCTGGGTGATCTGGATCACCTTCGTCCGCAACCTCGTCAAGGACGCGAGCGGACTCGCCTTCGACGACGCCGGCGACCCGACCGCCTACTTCTGGGTGCACCTCGCCCTCGCCGTGACGTCGTTCGCCCTGGGGACGGCCGTCGGCGTGATCGGCCTGAGGGGCGTCCGGGCGAACTCGGGCAAGTAGAGAGCCCCCGCTCCCGCGCAACTACCGGGGCGCGAGCGAGCACCGGAGGGCGACCGGCGTCTCTTCGTCGTCTTCGTGGCCCTCGTCCGTCTCGAGGTGCCGCCAGTGGAGCGTCACCCGCTCCTCGACCGGGATGTACGTGCGGGACTCCGGGTCCCGGCCGGGGCCGATGGAGACCCCGGAGAGGAAGAGGGCCAGGAACTCGCGTCGCTGGAACACGTCCCACGCCGCCCAAGGGGAGCCGGCGCCCAAGGGGTCCTCGCCCTGCGCGAACCAGTCCGGAGGAACCCGGGTCGCTGCCCTGATCTGCTCGTCCAGTTCTTCGAGCCTGGCCGTGCACTGGTCCTCGAAGGCCCGGTACCGCGTCATCGTCACGCGCCACGTGGCCGACTCGTCCCGCCCGCGGTAGAGCCCCGCCTTGCGGTCGGCGCGGAGTTCGGCGAGGGAGTTCTGGACGTGCTCGAGGCGCGCCGCCGTCTCGCGCCGCTCCTCCTGGACTCCGGACAGGTCGCGCTGGAGCGCGAATCGAAGTGCCGCCTCCGCCAGCCATTCCCTGTCCTCGTTGTCGTCGACGTCCGCGGCGGCAAGACGTGCCCAGACGCGCCACGCCACGTAGTCGTCGGCGTCTTTGCGCTTGATGCTCAACCCCCCGTGCCCCCGGGGGTTGGCGCACATGTAGGAGTCCTGCCCGCCGTTGTTCCTGCTCTGGCCCATGGACCCCGTGCAGATCCCGCAGGTGGTGAAGCGCCACCCGCTCAGGAGCGTGGGTGTGGCCTCTCCGCCGGGCTGCCTGGTGGTCTTGTTGCGCTTGCTGCGCCGCTCCTGGAGCTCCAGCCACGTGGCCCCCGGGATGACGCCCCGGTGGGGCGTCAGGGGCGCGCCGCCCGCATCGCGGGCGATCACGTTCACGTACGCCTTGCCGCGCTTCGCGCGCTCGCTGGCGAAGCCTCCGAGGGCCGGGTGGGAGAGGATCCAGCGCACCGTCTGGGCCCGCCAGCGGATCGGGCTGTCCTCCTTCGACACGCGGCGCTTCTTGAGGGACTCCATCCGCTTCTCGGTGGCACGCCGCTCGGCCTCGCCGGGCGCCGGTACGCCCTCCGCTTCCAGCGTCGTCGCGATCCTGTTGTCGGAGGTTCCGGCGAGCGACATCTCCACCATGCGCTCGACGACCGCGACGTGGTCCGGGTTGTCCTCGTCCGGCTCCAGGACGGAGACGACAAGGCTGCCGATCCTCTCGCGGACCGCCCGCATGCCGTACGGCGCGGAGCTGGAGTGCCGGCCGCCGACCGCCCTGATCTCGTCCTTGGCTCCGCGCAGGCACTCCGCCTTGACGTCGCCGGCCTGCTTCGCGAGGGCCGCGATCAGCGCGAAGACCGCGATGCCGACCGGGTGCGACGTGTCGAGGAACGGTTCGCGTACGGACACGAAGCGGACGCCATACTTCTTGAACTCCTCGTCGATCTCCAGGGCATCGTGTGCGCCCTTCCGGGTCAGCCGGGACAGTTCGCTCACCACCACCACGTCGACCTCACCCGCGCGGACAGCGGACATGAGGTCGTCGAAGCCCGGGCGGACGGCGTCGGGATCCCAACCAGACCGACCGACGTCTTTGAACGTGTGCGACACCTCCCACCCCCGGCTCGCCGCCAGCGCCCGGCCGGCTGTCACCTGCGCCTGCGGCGACGCCTCGGACGAGTCGGGGCGCGCCTTGGACTGCCGGGCGTAGACGGCCACCCGCACCGTGTCCAGATGCTCGGCTCCCACGGGCGAAACGAAGGGGGACATGACCTCTCACCTGATCTTCTCTGCCGTTGATGCTCTACAGACCGACTCCATAGAGAAAGCGATTCAGATGAACCAGCTCCACACCCCGAACGCGCGCAGGAACCTGGAGACACGGGGGCTGAGCTTCGCGGGCTCACGTGCGCCGTCGCGGGGCGGGGGGACCGCGGGGTTCGGTTCACGGGGGTGTGCCTGTACGTTCTCGGTCGTGTCTGCTTCGAAGAGGACCGCCGCCGCGGTCGCCGCCGCGCTGTTGCTTCCGCTCGCGTTCGCCGCCGGGACCGCTCACGCGGACGAGCCGGTGAAACCGGGGGGTTCGAAGAGTCCCACGGCCTCCCCGCAGCCGAAGCCGCCGGCGAACATGTCGTCGGTGGGCGGGGCGCTGCTCGGGCTGCCGGGGACGCAGGTGAAGCTGGGGGCCGGGGCGCCGGTGCTGCCGAAGGAGCTGTCGGCGCGGTCGTGGATCGTCGCGGACGCGGAGAGCGGCGCCGTGCTGGCCTCGCACAACGCGCACTGGCGGCTCGCGCCGGCGTCGACGCTGAAGATGCTCTTCGCGGACACGCTGCTGCCGAAGTTCACGGACAAGAAGCAGACGCACCTGGTCACCGCGCAGGACCTGGCGGGGCTCGGGGAGGGGTCCAGCCTCGTCGGGATAAAGGAGAAGCAGACCTACACGGTCCGGGACCTGTGGCTGGGGGTGTTCCTGCGGTCGGGGAACGACGCGGTGCGGGTCCTGACGCAGATGAACCAGGGCATGGCGAAGACCGTGGCGGAGATGAACGCGCGGGCGGCCGAGCTGCAGGCGCTGGACACGCACGTGAAGTCGCCGGACGGCTACGACGCCCCGGGGCAGGTGTCGTCGGCGTACGACCTGACGCTGATCGCCCGCAGCGGGATGCAGAAGGCGGAGTTCCGGGAGTACGCGAAGACCCCGCGCGCGGCCTTCCCGGGCGAGGCGAAGCCGGGCAAGAAGCGCGAGACCTTCGAGATCCAGAACACCAACCGGCTGCTGACCGGTGACTTCGGCATCGCCCCGTACCCGGGCATCGCGGGTGTGAAGAACGGCAACACGACGCACGCGGGCGCGACCTTCACCGGGGTCGCCGAGCGGAACGGGCGGGTGCTGCTGGTGACGGTGATGAACCCGTCGTCGAACGAGCAGCACGCGGTCTACAAGGAGGCCGCGCGGCTGCTGGACTGGGGGTTCGCGGCGTCCGGGAAGGTGACGCCGGTGGGTGAGCTGGTGCCGCCGAAGAGCGCGCGGCCGTCGGCGCGGCCGGTGAACGGGACGGAGTCGGGCGCGCCGGCGCCGGGCACGGAGGCGCCGGAGACGGGCGGGCCCGCGGTGGCCGCGTCCGCGTCCGGGAAGGGCTCGGGCGGGGTCGGGATCGCGCTCGCGATCGCGGGCGGGGTGCTGGTGCTGGTCGCGGGGGCGGTGCTCCTGGTCAACCGTCGCTGGCCGCGTTCGGGCGCCGGGGCTCCCGGTCGCGGTCCGGAGACGGGGACGGGGACGGAGACGGATCCGGGGACGGGGACGGGCGTTTCGTCGTAGCGGCGGGGTCGATCGAGCCCACGGCCGTCCACGCGGAGCAGAACAGCAGGAGTTTCGCGGTGAAGTTGATCCACAGGAGCAGGGCCACCGGCACGCCGAAGGCCCCGTACATCGACTTCGCCGCGACCTCCCGCATGTAGCCGCCGAGGAGCAGTTTCAGGAGTTCGAAGCCCGCCGCGGCGATCAGCGCGGCGACGACGAGCCGGTGGCGGGGCGGGTCGACGCCGGGCAGCGGCTTGAGGACGTAGAGCAGGATCAGGAAGTCGGCGGCCGTCGCGACGAGCACGGCCGCGCCCTGGAGCAGGACGCCGCCGGCGCCGCCGCCGGAGATGCCGAGCCGGTCGGCGCTCCAGCCGACGGCGGTGGAGCCGAGCCAGGAGGCGGCGAGGGAGCAGAGGGCGACGCCGCCGAGGCCGACGAGGACGACGGCGTCCTTGCCCTTGCGGACCACGGGGTTGCCCTCGTCGACGTCGTCGAGGCCCCAGACGGCGCGGAGGCAGTCGCGCATCGAGCCGATCCAGCCGATGCCGGTGAGGAGCAGCAGGGCGCCGGCGACGAGGCCGACGGTGCCGGCGTTGGCGACGAGGCTGCCGATGTCGAGCTGGTCGGAGATGCCGGGGACCTGGTCGGAGAGCTTCTGCTCGATGGTGTCGAGCTGGTCGTCGGTGAGGAGTGCGGCGCCGATCGCGGCGGCGACGGTGATGAGGGGGAAGAGGGCGAGGAAGGAGAGGAAGGTGAGGGCGGCGGCGAGCCGGGTCCAGTGCACGTCGTCGAGCCGCTCGTAGGAGCGCCAGGCGTGGGTCTTCATGAGCCGGGCGACCCAGGGGCCGATGAGGGGGATCTTGGTCAGCCAGTCCATGGTTCGAGCATCCCTCCGGGCCGGGCGGCGGGCGGGGACCGACACCGCGCGCCGGAGGACTGCAATTCCGGCATAAGCGACAGAGGCGGCGATACGGTCGCTCCCATGGCTGTCGAACCCCTCGTTCTGGACGACGACTTCGTGCCCCTCACGGGTGCCGGGCGCACCGCGCCGTCGCTCGCGCTGCTGGCCCGGCCCCGCTCGGCCGCCGAGGCCGCCGGAGCCGTCCTTCGGCGGGGGCCGCGCGGCGCGGTCGCCCGGGGCCGGGGGCGGTCCGGCGGGGACGCGGCGCAGAACGCGGGCGGGACCGTGCTGGAGCTGGCCGCGCTGGACCGGATCCGCGGCCTGGACGCGGCGGCGGGGCTGGTGGTCTGCGAGGGCGGTACGGAACTGGGCTCGGTGGCCCGGGCGTTGCTGCCGCTGGGCCTCCATCCCCGGGCCGGCGGCGGCCCGTGGACGGTCGGCGGGGCGATCGCCTCCGGGTACGGGGCCGGGGTCGTCGCGCTCGAACTGCTGGGTGCAGACGGGGAGTCGAGGACGGTACGGCGCGGCGAACCGCTCTTCGACGCGACCGTCGGCGGACTGGGCCTGACCGGGGTGGTGCTGTCGGCGACGCTGGAGGCGCGGCCGGTCGAGACGGCGTACCTGCGGGAACGGACCGCCCGTTTCCGGGACGTGGACGCGCTGCTCGCGCACTGGACGGGCGGCGGGGCGCCCCGGGAGCCGTACGCGCGGGCCCGGGTGGAGCTGAGCGGGCGGGGCCGCGCCGTCCTGACGACCGCCGTGCCGGTCCCGTACGCCGCGCTGCCCCGGGGCCACCGGGCCCGCCGCGCGCCGCTGGCCCTCCCGGACCTCCCGGCCGTCCCGGGGCCGTGGACGGGCGGTCTGCGGCCCCTTCCGGGGCTGGCACGCGCGCGCGTGGCGGGCGGCCCGGTGTCCGGTCTCGTCGGGCGGGCGGCGTTCGTGCGGTACCGGTGCGCCCTGCCCGAGGGGCGCGAGGAGGAGCTGCGGGGGCTGCTGGAGCTGCTGGCCGGGCGGCGCTCCCCCGCGCGCGGCGCCCGGCACGCGCGCGTGGAGCGGGTCCGCGAGGAGGGGGCGGGGCCGCTGGCGTTCCCGGTGCGCGGCTGGTGCCTGGGGCTCGACGTGCCCGTCGGGGCGCCGGGGCTCGGGCGGTTCCTCGACGTCCTCGACGCGCGGGTGGCGGCGGCCGGCGGGCGGGTCTGCCTCGCCGACGACGCCCGGCTGCGGCCCGCGCTGCTGCCCGTCCTGTATCCGCGGCTCGGCGCCTTCCGGGCGCTGCGGGCCGCGGTCGACCCACGGTCCGCGTTCCGCTCGGACCTGTCCCGCCGTCTCGGCCTGTGAACCGTTCAGGAGTGATGCGTCGTGAAGGACGCCTTCGGTGCCCCCCAGTCCCTGCTGCTGCTCGGCGGCACGTCCGCGATCGGGCTGGCCGCCGCGCGCCGGCTGATCGCCCGCCGCACCCGTACGGTCTGGCTGGCCGGCCGCCCCTCCCCCGAGCTGGCGGAGGCGGCCGGTTCGCTGCGCGCGCTGGGGGCGGAGGTGCGGGTGGTGCCGTTCGACGCGCTCGACACGGACGCGCACGCGGAGCGGCTGGGGGCGGTCTTCGCGGAGGGGGACGTGGACCTGGTGCTGCTGGCCTTCGGGGTGCCCGGCGACCAGGCGCGGGACGAGTCGGACCCGGTGGCGGCGGTGCGGGTCGCGCAGACCAACTACACGGGCGGCGTGTCGGCGGCGCTGGTGTGCGCGGGCGCGCTCCAGGCGCAGGGGCACGGTTCGCTGGTGGTGCTGTCGTCGGTGGCGGGCGAGCGGGGGCGGCGGGCCGACTTCATCTACGGCTCGTCGAAGGCGGGCCTCGACGTCTTCGCGCAGGGGCTGGGGGACGCGCTGCACGGGACGGGGGTGCACGTGATGGTGGTGCGGCCCGGTTTCGTGCGCTCGGAGCGGACGGCGGGGCGTCCGGAGGCGCCGCTGGCGACGACTCCGGAGGCGGTGGCGTACGCGATCGAGCTGGGGCTGCGGCGCCGCTCGGAGACGGTGTGGGTGCCGGGGCCGCTGCGGCTGGTGGCGTCGGCGCTGCGGCACGTGCCGCGTCCGCTGCACCGGCGGCTGCCGGTGTGACCGTACGGCCCCGGCCCCGGCCCCGTGGTCAGGAGGGTGTGCGGACCGGGCTGCCGCCCTGGGCGGGGACGGCCGGGACGGGCCGGCCGCTGCCGAACTCGTAGTCGTACAGCTTCCGCCACACGCCGTCGGCGCCCTGCTCGTAGAGGGCGAAGGAGGCGCAGGTCCAGGCGGCCTCGTAGCCGGCCAGTTCCTCGTACGCCCGGTCCATGGCCTCCTCGGCGATGCCGTGGGCGACGGTGACGTGCGGGTGGTACGGGAACTGGAGCTCGCGGACGAGCGGCCCGGTCTCGTGGCGGAGGCGGGCCTGGAGCCGGTCGCAGCCGGCCGCGCCGTCGGCGAGGGTGACGAAGACCACCGGGGAGAGCGGGCGGAAGGTGCCGGTGCCGCTGAGCCGGATCTCGAAGGGGAGACTGTCGGCGGCGACGCCGGCGAGGTGGGCCTCGATCTCCGGCAGCCGGTCCTGGTCGACCTCGGTGGGCGGGACGAGGGTGACGTGGGTGGGGATGGCGTGCGCGGCGGGGTCCCCGAAGCCCGCGCGCCGCTCCTGGAGCAGGCTGCCGTGAGGCTCCGGGACCGCGATCGAAACGCCGAGCGTTACGGTCCCCACGTCGTTCTCCTCCGTCGTCCGGGTCGGTTCGGTGTGCGGTGGTGCAGCCGCCAGTGTGCGGCCTGCACCACCTTCATGGCCAGGGTCCTCGGACCCGTGCTTCGCCGGCGCTCCGCGGGTCCTTCGCGGGTGCTTCCGCCAGGGCCGGCGTCAGTGCTTCGCGGGGAGGAAGCCGATCCTGTCGTACGTCTGCGCCAGGGTCTCGGCGGCGACGGCGCGGGCCTTCTCCGCGCCCTTGGCCAGGACCGAGTCCAGCGTCTCCGGGTCGTCCAGGTATTCCTGGGTGCGGGTCCGGAAGGGCGTGACGAACTCCACCATGACGTCGGCGAGGTCGGTCTTGAGGGCGCCGTACATCTTGCCCTCGTAGCTCTTCTCCAGGTCCTCGATGCTGGTGTCCGTGAGGGTGGACATGATCACGAGGAGGTTGGAGACGCCGGGCTTGTTCTCCGGGTCGAAGCGGATCACCGTGTCGGTGTCGGTGACGGCGCTCTTGACCTTCTTGGCGGTGACCTTCGGGTCGTCCAGGAGGTTGATGAGGCCCTTCGGCGTCGACGCCGACTTGCTCATCTTGATCGCCGGGTCCTGGAGGTCGTAGATCTTCCCGGTCTCCTTGACGATGTACGGCGCCGGGACGGTGAAGGTGTCGCCGAAGCGGCCGTTGAAGCGCTCCGCGAGGTCGCGGGTGAGCTCGATGTGCTGGCGCTGGTCCTCGCCGACCGGCACGTGGGTGGCCTGGTACAGGAGGATGTCCGCGACCTGGAGGATCGGGTAGGTGAAGAGGCCGACCGTGGCGCGGTCGGCGCCCTGCTTCGCGGACTTGTCCTTGAACTGGGTCATGCGGGAGGCCTCGCCGAAGCCGGTGAGGCAGTTCATGACCCAGCCGAGCTGCGCGTGCTCGGGGACGTGGCTCTGGACGAAGAGGGTGCAGCGCTCCGGGTCGAGGCCGGCGGCGAGGAGCTGCGCGGCGGCGAAGCGGGTGTTGGCGCGGAGCTCGGCCGGGTCCTGGGGGACCGTGATCGCGTGCAGGTCGACGACCATGTAGAAGGCGTCGTGGGACTCCTGCAGCGCGACGTACTGCCGGATCGCGCCGAGGTAGTTGCCGAGGTGGAAGGAGCCCGCGGTGGGCTGGATCCCGGAGAGCGCGCGAGGACGAGGATCAGAGGCCATGCACATCATTCTCTCAGGTGCGGGAACCGATCCCGGACTTCCGGTGTACCAGGAGTGTGAGGACACGGGAGGGGGGCTCGGCCGTCGTCGACGAGAGCGCCGTGATCGCCCGGGTACGCGCCGGAGAGCCGGAGGCGTACGCGGAGCTGGTCCGCGCGTACACGCCGGTGGCGCTGCGGGCGGCGGTGGCGCACGGGGCGGGCGCGGAGGCGGAGGACGTGGTGCAGGCGGCGTTCTTCAAGGCGTACCGCTCGCTGGGGAGTTTCCGGGAGGGGGCGTCCTTCCGGCCGTGGCTGCTGAGCATCGTGGCCAATGAGACGAGGAACACACTGCGTTCGGCGGGCCGGCAGCGGGCGGTGGCGGGGCGGGAGGCGGAGCTGCTGGCGGGCGAGCCGCTGATACCGGAGTCGGCGGACCCGGCGGTGGCGGCGGTGGACGGCGAGCGCCGGCGGCGGCTGTGGGAGGCGCTGGACGGGCTGGCGGAGGAGCAGCGGCGGGTGGTGGTGCACCGCTATCTGCTGGAGCTGGACGAGGCGGAGACGGCGGAGGCGCTGGGGTGGCCGCGGGGCACGGTGAAGTCGCGGCTGAGCCGGGCGCTGAAGCGGCTCGGGGCGGCGCTGGGCCCGGCGGAGGGGACGCCGGGGGAAGGGGTGGCGGAAGGGACGCGGGAGGGAGGTGAGGGGCGTGCGTGAGGACGAGGGTGCCGGGGGGCTGCCGGAGGAGCTGCGGGAGCTCGGGCGGTCGCTGCGGGTGCCGGACGTGGACGGGGAGTCGATGGCGGAGCGGGTGCTGGCCCAGCTCCTCGCCGAGCACGCGCCGGTGGTGGAGCGGGAGCCGGAGGCGGAGCGGTGGGGGTGGCTGCGGCGGCGGTGGCGGGCGCTGCTCGCGGCGCTGTCCGGGGTGCTGGTGGTGGCGGTGCTGACGCCGCCGGTGCGGGCGGCGGTGGTGGAGTGGCTGGGTGTCGGCGGGGTGGCGGTGGAGTACGCGCCGGGGGCGCCGCCGGTGGCTCCGGCGAAGGTCCCGGGGTGCCCGGATCCGGTGCAGGCGGCGGAGGCGGCCCGGGTGGCCGGGTTCGCGCCGCTGCTGCCGGAGGGGGTGGCCGGGGCGGTGACGTCGGTGACGGGGTGGGCGCCGCGCGCGGTGGTGGGCGTCTGCTGGCGGACGGCGGAGGGGGCGGTGGTGCGGCTGGACGAGTTCCCGGGCGAGCTGGACCCGGGCTTCGTCAAGGAGATACGGGTGCAGCCGGAGCCGGTGGTGCTCGCGGACGGGACGGCGGCGTACTGGTTCGCGGAGCCGCACCGGCTGACGTTCCCGCTGGTGTCGGACGCCGGCCGGTGGAGCCGGGAGGTGCGGGCGGCGGGGCCGACGCTGCTGTGGGTGCGGCCGTCGTCCGGTCTGACGCTGCGGCTGGAGGGGATACCGGACCGGACGGAGGCGCTGCGGGTCGCGGCCTCCGTCCGGTAGGGCTCCAGGGCTAGGCGGGGAGGCCGGGGGCCGGGTGGGCGGCCATCAGGTCGGCGACCTCGGCGCGGATCGTCGCGAGGGCGGGCTCGTCCCCGGCGGCGGCCGCGGTGACGGCGCGGTCGATCCAGTCGGCGACCTGGTCCATGTGGGCCGGAGTGAGGCCCCGGGAGGTGAGGGACGGGGTGCCGATGCGGATGCCGGAGGGGTCGAAGGGCTTCCGGGGGTCGAAGGGGACGGTGTTGTAGTTGACGACGATGCCCGCCCGGTCGAGGGCCTTGGCGGCGGTCTTGCCGGGGACCTGCCGGGAGGTGAGGTCGATGAGGATCAGGTGGTTGTCGGTGCCGCCGGAGACCAGGTCGAAGCCGCGGGCGAGCAGGGCGTCGGCGAGGGCCGCGGCGTTGGCGACGACGGCGTGGGCGTAGGTCCGGAAGGAGGGCTGGGCGGCCTCGCGGAGGGCGACGGCGATGGCGGCGGTGGTCTGGTTGTGCGGGCCGCCCTGGAGGCCGGGGAAGACGGCCCTGTCGAGGGCCTTGGCGTGCTCCTCGGTGGACATCAGCATGGCGCCGCGCGGGCCGCGGAGGGTCTTGTGGGTGGTCGTGGAGATCACGTCGGCGTGGCCCGCCGGGGAGGGGTGGGCGCCGCCGGCGATCAGGCCGGCGATGTGGGCGATGTCGGCGACGAGGACCGCGCCCGCCTCGCGGGCGATCTCGCCGAAGGCGGCGAAGTCGAGGGTGCGGGGAAGGGCGGTGCCGCCGCAGAAGAGGATCTTGGGGCGTTCGGCGAGGGCGAGGTCGCGGACCTGGTCGTAGTCGACGCGGCCGGTGTCCGGGCGGACGCCGTACTGCACGCCGCGGAACCAGGAGCCGGTGGCGGAGACGCCCCAGCCGTGGGTGAGGTGGCCGCCCATGGGCAGCGCCATGCCCATGACGGTGTCGCCGGGCTTCGCGAAGGCGAGGTAGACGGCGAGGTTGGCCGGGGAGCCGGAGTAGGGCTGGACGTTGGCGTGGTCGACGCCGAAGAGGGCCTTGGCGCGCTCGACGGCCAGGGTCTCGACCTGGTCGACGACCTGCTGGCCCTCGTAGTAGCGGCGGCCGGGGTAGCCCTCGCTGTACTTGTTCTGGAGGACGGTGCCGGAGGCTTCGAGGACGGCGGCGGAGACGTAGTTCTCGCTCGGGATGAGGCGGAGCGTGTCCGCCTGGAGCCGCTCCTCGGCGCCGACGAGGGCGGCGAGCTCGGGGTCGGCCGCGGCGAGGGCGGGGTGGCCGGCGGTCTGCGGGTGCGGCTGCGGGGACGGGGTCACGTGTTCCTCCGGGAGTACGTCGGAACGTCCCGGGGCGGGTGCCGCACGGGACGCGGGGCGGTCCCGTGATGCCCAGGCGAGCGGCACCTCGTGTGGTGGAGCGCGCGCGGCTCCCCCGGGGTCGGTTCCCCGTACGCCAGTCGCCGCGCGTGCGCCCAGCCTAGGCCATCTCTTCCGGATCATGCCGGGCTCGCGACGCCTGGCACGCGCTCCCCCAGAGGGGGCACCCCCAGCCGCGTTGTCGTCGGTCGCCGATGTCCCCCAGCTACCGCTGGGAGGTGCCCCCACCGCATGGACTCCCTCCTCCGCCTTGCGATCGCACGCACCAGACGCCGCTCCCTGATCCGGCCTGATCCGGAAGAGACGGCCTAGCGGGCGCGCCGTCGTACGAGGTTTCTTCGTCCGGAATGCGAGCGACGATAAGAAGGGGCCACAACCCACCCCGGCCGCAGGACGATCGGAGATCCCGTGTCGAGAACGCAAGACGAGATCGCTGCCTCGGACGCGCACAGCGCCCACAACTACCACCCCCTGCCCGTCGTCGTCGCCTCCGCGGAGGGGGCCTGGATGACGGACGTCGAGGGGCGTCGCTTCCTGGACATGCTCGCCGGCTACTCGGCGCTGAACTTCGGGCACGGAAACCGCCGGCTGATCGAGGCGGCGAAGGCCCAGCTGGAGCGGGTCACGCTCACCTCGCGGGCCTTCCACCACGACCGCTTCGCCGAGTTCTGCACGCGGCTCGCGGAGCTGTGCGGCAAGGAGCGGGTGCTGCCGATGAACACCGGGGCGGAGGCGGTCGAGACGGCCGTCAAGACGGCCCGGAAGTGGGGGTACGAGGTGAAGGGCGTGCCGGACGGGCACGCGAAGATCGTGGTGGCGGGGAACAACTTCCACGGGCGGACGACGACGATCGTGTCGTTCTCGACCGACCACGAGGCGCGGGACCACTTCGGCCCGTACACGCCGGGCTTCGAGATCGTGCCGTACGGCGACCTGACGGCGCTGGAGGCGGCCGTCACCGAGAACACGGTCGCGGTGCTGCTGGAGCCGATCCAGGGCGAGGCCGGCGTCCTCGTCCCGCCGGCCGGCTATCTGCGCGGGGTGCGGGAGCTGACGGCCCGGCGGAACGTGCTGTTCATGGCCGACGAGATCCAGTCCGGCCTCGGCCGGACCGGCCGCACCTTCGCCTGCGAGCACGAGGACGTCGTCCCCGACGTGTACATCCTCGGCAAGGCGCTCGGCGGCGGCGTCGTGCCGGTGTCGGCGGTGGTCGCGGACGACGCCGTGCTGGGGGTCTTCCGGCCCGGCGAGCACGGCTCGACCTTCGGCGGCAATCCGCTGGCGTGCGCGGTGGCGCTGGAGGTGATCGCGATGCTGCGGACCGGGGAGTACCAGCAGCGGGCGGCGGAGCTGGGCGAGCACCTGCACGCCGAGCTGGGCCTGCTGGTCGGCGGGGGCGCGGTCGAGGCGGTGCGGGGCCGCGGGCTGTGGGCCGGCGTCGACATCGCGCCGGCGCGGGGCACGGGCCGGGAGATCTCGGAGCGGCTGATGGCCCGGGGCGTCCTGGTGAAGGACACCCACGGGTCGACGATCCGGATCGCGCCGCCGCTGGTGATCTCGAAGGAGGACCTCGACTGGGGTCTGGAGCAGCTGCGGGCGGTCCTCTCGGACTGACCGGGTCCGTTTCCGGGGCGGTGGAGGAGCCGCCGCCCCGGGACAACGGGCGCCATTGACACCGGAGTTGGTCCAGTCCAATGATGCGGCCATGTCGCGCCTCCGTCTGCGCCGCGCCGTGCGCGGCGCGCTCGCCGCACTCGTCCCGTTCGCGCTCCTCGGGGCCGCCCCGGCCCCGTCCCCCGCGCCTCCGTCCGCGCCCGTCGTGTCCCGCGTCGGGACGACCGACCCGGTCGTCTTCCTCACCGTCGACGACGGCTGGTTCCACGACCCGGCCGCCGCCGAGCTGCTGCTGGAGCGGCGGGTGCCGGCCTCGCTGTTCCTGCTCCCGGGGGCGTACGCGTACGACTCGGGGTACTTCCACCGGCTGCTCGACCACGGCCGGGTGCGGGTGGAGAACCACACGGTCGGGCACCCGGACCTCACCGCGCTCGACGCGGCCGGGCAGCGGGCGGAGGTCTGCGGGGCGCGGGACGCGCACCTCGCGGAGTTCGGCGACGGGCCGCGGCTGCTGCGCCCGCCGTACGGGGCGTACGACGCGACGACGCGGACGGCCGCCCGCGCCTGCGGGGCGAAGGCCGTGGTGACGTGGACGCACGACCTGACCACGTGGGGCGGGTGGACGCCGCCGGCGCCGGAGCTGAAGGCCGGCGACATCATCCTGCTGCACTTCAACGAGACGCTGGAGCAGGACCTGGAGCGGGCCCTGGCGCTCGCCGACGCGGCCGGTCTGACGCCGGCCCCGCTGCGGGAGTACGTACCGGAGTGAGCGTCAGAGGATCACGTGCGGGAGGAAGCGGGCGTACTCGTCGGTGACGGGACCCGCGGACTCCCGGATGCCGAGCCCCGCGGCCTCGTCCTCGACGACCCAGGCGCCGAGCAGCGTGCGGTTGCCGTCGAAGTCGGGGAGCGGGGCGAGGCCCTGGTAGCAGCAGGGCTCGTCGCGGACGACGGGCTCGCTGCCGGGCGCGTGCAGGGTGACCCCGGCGCCCTCCCGGCCGAGCAGCGGCTTGGCGGCCCAGCCGGTGGTGGCGGCCAGCTCGCGCGGCCCGTCGAGGTAGGCGGGCAGCAGGTTCGGGTGGTCCGGGTACAGCTCCCAGAGGATCGCGAGCAGCGCCTTGTTGGAGAGCAGCATCTTCCAGGCGGGTTCGATCCAGCAGGTGGTGCCGGAGCCGCCGCCGTTGTCCAGGGTGGACAGGACGTGCTTGCCGAACGGGTCGGTGACCAGCCACTCCCACGGGTAGAGCTTGAAGCAGCTGCGGATGAACCGCAGCTTCTCGTCGACGAACCGCCGGGAGAGCCGGTCCCAGCCGATCCGCTCCACGGAGAGCGCCTCGGTGGCGAGCCCGGCCTGCTCGGCGGTCTCGCGCAGGTACGCGACCGTCATCAGGTCCTCGCCGAGCTCGTCGGTCTCCGAGTGGGCGAAGTGCACGGGGCCGGGCGGCAGCAGCGCCGCCTGCCGCTTCCAGGCGTCGACCAGGCGCTCGTGGAGCGAGTTCCACTGGTCGGCGCCGGGGAAGCGCTCCTCCATCCAGAACCACTGCGGGCTCGCCGCCTCCACCAGGGAGGTCGGGGTGTCGGCGTTGTACTCCAGCATCTTCGCCGGGCCGGTGCCGTCGTACACGAGGTCGAAGCGGGCGTACAGCGAGGGGAGTTCGGTGCGGCGGCGCCAGGACTCGGCGACCCGCTCCGCGATCCGCGGGTCGGTGATGCCGAGGTCGGCGAAACGGTTCCGCTCGACGATGTGCGCGGCGGCGGCGAGGCACATGGCGTGCAGTTCCTCGACGACCTCCTCCAGCGCCTCGACCTCGGGCAGCGTGAAGGAGTAGTACGCGCTCTCGTCCCAGTACGGGCGCAGCGAACCGTCCGGGTAGCGGGTCAGGGGGTAGACGAGCCCCTGCTCCTCGACGGTCTCCTGCCAGCCCGGGCGGGGCTCGATGGTGTGCCGTTCCATGGTGCCGGTCCGCCCGTCAGCCGCCGCTCGACCCGGAGGACGAGCAGCCGAAGCCGCCGGTCTCGACGGCCTTCCGGTCGAAGCTGCCGCCGCTCACGCGCGCGTCGCGGACGGAGCCGCCGTAGTAGTAGGCGCCGCGGGTGGTCGAGCCGTCGTCATCGTCGTCGTCCCCGCCTCCGGTGTCGCACCGGTAGCTCGGCAGTTCCTCCAGCGTCACCGGGTCCGCGCACCGGCGGTCGGGTTCGGCGCCGCAGGCCGTGATCGCCGCGGCGAGCACGCCCATCCCGCCGAGCACCACCGTGCTCGACCTGAGCCTCCGCATGTCCCTCGCCCTCCCCTTCGCGTGGCCGCGCACCGTGGTGTGCGCGTGGCGTGTCCGCGCGGCCGTTCGTATGACCGCGGGGCTCGCGACCGCACAGTGTAGGCCGCCGCTTTCCGGCCTCGGCACCGCGCGTCGTTTTGCGCCGTTCGGCGGGGTCCGTGCCCGGATCAGCCGGCGGCTTCGGGGTACGCGGCGAACCTGCGGGTCGCGTGGACGAGCTTGTCGGGGTTGGAGACGTACCAGACGTCGCCGACGCGGCCGTCCGCGCGGAGCCCCACGGTGGCGACGCCGGTGACCCGGCCGCCGACGTGCACGAGGATCCCGGGGGCGCCGTTGACTTCCGCGACGGTGAGCCGGGTGCCCTCCTCGGTGCGGCGGGCGACGCCGGCGAGGAAGCGGACGACGTGGTCGCGGCCCCGGACGGGGCGGAGCGCCGACCGGACCTTGCCGCCGCCGTCGCTCCACCACACGACGTCCTGCGCGAGGACCCGCTCCAGACCCGCGAGGTCGCCGTCGCGGGCGGCGGCGGCGAAGGAGTCGACGAACGCGCGCCGCCGTCCGGGCGCGGGCGGCGCGACCCGGGCGGGCGCCCCGTCGTCGCCGGGCGCCGCGATCCGCCGGGCGGCGCGGCCGTACAGCTGGCGGCAGTGGGCCTCGCCGAGGTCCAGGACGCCGGCGATCTCGCGGTGCGGGTAGCCGAACGCCTCGCGGAGCACGTACACGGCCCGCTCGGCGGGGGTGAGCCGTTCCAGCAGGAGCAGCAGGGCCGTGGAGACGTCGTCGTGCCGTTCGGCGACCTCCGGGGGCCCGGCCTCGGCGAGGACCGGTTCCGGCAGCCAGGTGCCGGTGTACCGTTCGCGGGTGGCGCGGGCGGAGGTGAGCCGGTTGAGGCACAGGTGGGTGACGACCTTGGCGAGCCAGGCGCCGGGGTGGGCGACGGCGGCCCGGTCGGCGCCGCTCCAGCGCAGGTAGGCGTCCTGGACGGTGTCCTCGGCCTCCTCGGCGGAGCCGAGCATCCGGTAGGCGAGGCCGAAAAGCCGGCCGCGGTGGGCGGTGAACTCCCGTGCGGCGGCGTCCGCGTCGTCCGGCCGGCCGGGGGTGGGGTGCGGGGTCACGGGACCACCCTGCCAGAGGCGGCGGGCCCGCCCCCGGGCGCACCGCCGTCCCCGCCGCCTTCCCGGGACCCGCCGCCGTCCCTGGACCCGTCCCCGTCCTCGTATCCCTCCCCCACGCCCTCCAGGACGCGGCAGAGGGCCCGGAGCGCGCCCTGCCAGGCGCTGTCCGGCGGGGTGCCGTAGCCGACGACGAGGCCCTCCAGGGTGCGGGGCGCGTCGGGGTGGCGGAACTGGTCGAGGCCCTGGACGGCGAGGCCCTGCCAGGCGGCGGAGCGCAGCGCGGCCTGTTCGGTGCCGGGCGGCAGCCGGAGCACCGCGTGCAGGCCGGCCGCGATCCCGCCGGCCCGGATCCCGGGCGCGTGGGCGGCGAGCGCCGCGACGAGCTGGTCGCGGCGGTTGCGGTAGCGCAGGCGCATGGCGCGGACGTGCCGGTCGTGCGCGCCGGAGCCGAGGAATTCGGCGAAGGCGAGCTGGTCGGGGGTGCCGCACATCCAGTCCACCACCCCGCCCTTGGCGGCGGCGACCTCGTCGACCAGCTCCTCGGGGAGGACCAGCCAGGCGAGCCGGAGGCCGGGGGCGAGGGACTTGCTGGCGGTGCCGAGATACACGACCCGCTCGGGGTCGAGACCCTGGAGCGCGCCGACGGGCTGCCGGTCATAGCGGAACTCGCCGTCGTAGTCGTCCTCCAGGACGAAACCGCCGGTCGCCCGCGCCCAGTCGACGACCGCCGCCCGCCGGTCGGGCGGCAGGGCGCCGCCGAGCGGGAACTGGTGGGCGGCGGTCAGCAGCACCGCGCCGGCGTCCGGGCCCTGCGCGTCGACGCGGGTGCCGTGGGCGTCGAACGGCAGTGCGGGGGTGGCGAGTCCGGCGCCGCGCAGCAGCCCCGGGTACATGCCGATGCCGTACGACTCCACCGCCACCGCCCGCGCGCCGCGCGCCCGCAGGACCTGGCCCAGCAGCATCAGGCCGTGGGCGAAGCCGGCGCAGACGACGATCCGTTCGGGCCGGGCGTGCACGCCCCGGGCGCGGGCGAGGTATTCGGCGAGGGCGGCGCGGAGTTCGGGGCGCCCGCGCGGATCGCCGTACCCGAAGGCGGCGTTGGGCGCGGCGGTGAGCGCGCGGCGGTACGCCTTGAGCCATGCGGCGCGCGGGAAGGCGGCGAGGTCCGGGGTGCCGGACCGGAGGTCGTACGCGGGGGCGGGGGCGCGCCGCCGGGAGGCGCGGGCGGCCTGGCCGGAGGGCGGCTGCCAGGGGGTGCCGCCGGGGGCGAGCGCGTCCGGTGCCGGGGGCCCGGCCGGTGCGGGGGCGGGCGGCCGGGGCTCGGTGCGGTGGGCGACGCGGGTGCCGGAGCCCTGGCGGGCGGTGAGCCAGCCCTCGGCGACGAGTTCGGCGTAGGCGTCGGCGACGGTGTTGCGGGCGACGCCGAGGTCGGCGGCGAGCTGGCGCGAGGACGGCAGCCGGCTGCCGGGGGCGAGGCGCCCGCCGCGCACGGCCTCGCGGAGGGCGTCCATGAGGCCGGCGCGCAGCCGGGTGCCGCGCAGGTCCAGGTGGAGGTCGGCGCCAAAAGTGGCCCAGTCGTTCCGCATGGGAATGGACCATAGCGGCATGCCATCGGCTTCGTACGGTGGCGCCATGACCACCACCACGACGCACTCCTCCGCCACCCCGTCCCTCGCCCACGCGCACACCCCGCGCATGAACATGTTCGAGCGGGCTCCCGAGTTCTACCGGGCCATGAGCCGGCTGGAGCAGGAGGCCGCCAAGGGCGTGGACCCGGTGCTGTACCACCTGATCAAGATCCGGGCCTCGCAGCTCAACCACTGCGCCTTCTGCCTCGACATGCACACCAAGGACGCCGTCGCCGAGGGCGAGACGGTGGAGCGGATCGTCCAGCTGTCCGCCTGGCAGGAGTCCCGGCACTTCTACACGGAGCGGGAGCTGGCCGCGATCGCCCTCACCGAGGCGGTCACCGTGCTCACCGACGGCTTCGTCCCCGACGAGGTGTACGCGGCGGCGGCCGAGCACTTCGACGAGGACGAACTGGCGCGGGTGATCGGCGCGATCGTCGTCATCAACGCGTGGAACCGGATCGCCGTCACGACCCGGATGGTGCCGGGCCAGTACACCCCGCGCAAGGGCTGAGCCGGGACGCCTGACGGTACGGAGGCCGTGCCGTCAGGCGTCCGCGTCGGCGGGCTCGTCCTCGGTGCGGAGCATCGCGATCCACAGCGGCATCATGCGGTGCACGACGAACACGCCGACCATCAACGGCAGGGCGAGCCCGCCCAGTTCGACGTCCGTGGTCCGGGCCAGCACCGCCAGGGCGGCGGTGGCGGCGAGCAGCAGCCAGCCGGTGACGCGGTGGGCCGTCGCCCGGACCCGGTCCCGCTCGACGAGCTGCCGCTCGTCGAGCATCCGGCCGCGCAGTTCGAGCAGGCCCCGGGTGGCGGCGTTGATCGCGCCGGTGGCGATGATCCACGGCAGCAGGACGGCCAGGACGGCGATCAGGCCGATGGTGTCGTCCGCGAAGACGGTGGCGTTCCAGGCCACGACGCCCACGGCCGTGAGGGCGACGTGCACGCCGACGACGGCGCGGCGGCGGGCCGCGGTGGCGTAGAGGGCCGCCGCCTCCCGCCGGTTCATGACGGTGTACATGCGCTGGTCGAAGCGCGTCGCGGTCATCACTGCTTCCTCCCGTAGACCTCTGCGGTGAGCGGCTGGAACGGCTCCAGGGAGAACAACGCCTCCACCGGCAGCTCGAAGAACCGGGCCAGCTTGAGGGCCAGGTCGAGGCTGGGGTTGTACTGGCCGCGCTCGATGTAGCCGATGGTCTGGTAGTGGACGCCCACTGCCTCGGCCAGCGCCTGCCGGGAAACCTTCCGCTCGGCCCTGACGACCGAGAGCCTGTTATGCACCTGCTCGCTCATGTATAAGAAGTACTACATTCCGAGGGACACGCACAACACGGGATGACGAAAAAACCTCCCGAACGCACCACGCCCCCGGCCGGGGACCCGGCCGGGGGCGTGGGAGGAACTGCGGGACGGCTCAGATGAGGCCGAGCTCGCGGACGGCGTCGCGCTCCTCGGACAGCTCCTTGACGGAGGCGTCGATGCGGGCGCGGGAGAAGTCGTTGATCTCCAGGCCCTGGACGATCTCGTACTTCCCGTCCTTGCAGGTGACCGGGAAGGAGGAGATCAGGCCCTCCGGGACGCCGTAGGAGCCGTCGGACGGGACGCCCATGGAGGTCCAGTCGCCCTCGGCGGTGCCGTTGACCCAGGTGTGGACGTGGTCGATGGCGGCGTTGGCGGCCGAGGCGGCGGAGGACGCGCCCCGGGCGTCGATGATCGCGGCGCCGCGCTTGGCGACGGTCGGGATGAAGGTGTCGGCCAGCCACGCCTCGTCGTTGACGACGTCCGCCGCGTTCTTGCCGGCGATCTCCGCGTGGAAGATGTCCGGGTACTGGGTGGCGGAGTGGTTGCCCCAGATGGTCAGGCGCTTGATGTCGGTGACCGAGGAGCCGGTCTTCTGGGCCAGCTGCGTCAGCGCGCGGTTGTGGTCCAGGCGGGTCATCGCGGTGAAGCGCTCGGCCGGGACGCCCTTGGCGTTGGCCTGGGCGATGAGGGCGTTGGTGTTGGCCGGGTTGCCGACCACGAGGACCTTGATGTCGTCGGCGGCGTGCGCGGCGATGGCCTCGCCCTGCGGCTTGAAGATGCCGCCGTTCGCCGCGAGCAGGTCGCCGCGCTCCATGCCCGGACCGCGCGGGCGGGCGCCGACGAGCAGGCCGATGTTGGCGCCCTCGAAGCCCTTGTTCGGGTCGTCGAAGATGTCGATGCCCTTGAGCAGCGGGAACGCGCAGTCGTCGAGCTCCATGGCGGTGCCCTCGGCGGCCTTGACGCCCTGCGGGATCTCGAGGAGGCGCAGCTTGACCGGCACGTCCTTGCCGAGCAGGTGGCCGGAGGCGATGCGGAAGAGCAGCGCGTAGCCGATCTGGCCGGCCGCGCCGGTCACGGTGACATTCACGGGAGTGCGGGTCATGGCGATCTCCGTAAGACAGCTGGCGGTGGGGGTCCCTGCCCCTGAGTCTGGATACCGCTTCATGATCGATCGATGTCTCGACGTGAAGAGATATCCGGCGGTCAGGCTATCGGACCCGGGCCCCCGCGCACCCCCACCCCCTTGTGGTGCGGCTCACCCCGTCGGCGTTTCACTCTCCCGTGCAGCCGTCCTCGCCGCCGGTGAGGGCCGCGCAGGCGCGCGCGTCGCCTCCGGAGCCGACCGGGATCATCGCGGTGTACGCGTCGGTGTCGCCGCCCGCCAGGACGTTCGCCACCCGGACGGCGGTCCCGGACTGGACGCTGACCTCGTCGCCGGCCGACCCGGCGGTGATCCGGGCCCAGGCGGCGGCGCAGACCTCGCTGTAGCGGACCTCGACGAACGCGGTGCCGATCCGGGTGCTCGCGACGGTGACCGCGTGCGGCCCGCCGCAGCCCATGTCCTCCGGGTCGAGGCCGCCGCAGTCGGCGCCGGTGCAGCGGACCCCCTCGGGCAGGCTCGGGGTCGGCGCGGGCGCGGCGGTGGTCGCGGACGGCGTCGGGGCGGCGGCCGGCGCGGCGCCGCCGCCGGACCCCCCGAGGTCGGCGAGGAGGACGGCGGCGGTGACGACGAGCGCGGCCCCGGCGATCCCGGCGGCGTAGAGCAGCGGCCCACCCCGCCGCGCCGCGCGCGGGGCGGGGGCGGGTACGGGAGGGGGTACGGGCGCACTCGCGGGTCCCGGCGCGGGCGCGGGTACGGAGGCGGGCGCGGGTCCCGCCGCGGGCGTGGCGTCCGGCGGTACGGCCTTCCGGAAGCGCAGGGTCTGTTCGGCGGGCGGCTCGTCCCGCGGCTCCGGGCTCCGCTCCCGTACGCCCTCCGGCGCGCGGCCCCCACCCTCCGGCGCGCGGCCCCCGTACCGTGCGCCGTCCTCCGGCTCGGCTGCCTCGGCCGGTACGGCCCGCTCGCGCAGGAGGCGCTTCCAGGCGCGGTCGGCGTGCTCCCACGCGGCGGTGAGGGGGCCGAGGTCGGCGCCGGTGACGTCGGAGAGCGCGACGACGGCGCTCCGGGGCACGGGCCGGCGGGCGTGGAGGTAGGCGTCCCAGTCGGCCCGGTCGTGTCCGGTGCGTTCGGCGACGGCGACGACGCCGAGGCCGCTGCGGTCGATGACCAGCCGCAGGCGCGCGGTGAACGCCCGTACGTCCGGATCCAGTTCGCCGGACAGCGACTTCCACGCCGACATGTGTGCCCCCCTCGTCCCTGCCGTCCCGCCTCCCCCCGAAGGATGGCAGCTCGCGGCGGCGAGCGGGACCCCGTCCCGGGGGTCCGGATGTACCGGAATGGTCACCTCCGTGCCACAGCGCGCGGCCCGAACTTGCCCTTTCGTTGGCGCGTACATGACCCTTGATCACGACGGCGCCCGCCCTCCCACGGGGGAGAGGGCGGGCGCCGTCGTCGTGCCCGGACGCGGGCTCAGGTCACCGTCAGATGGAGGATGTCCTCGAGGAACGGGATCTTCAGCCAGGGCTTCGGCTGCACCATGAGCGCGAGCAGCACGATCAGCGAGCCCATCACGCCGTACGTGATCATGTCGGTGAAGCGCGAGCGGACCGCGAGCATGCCGACCGAGGGCAGCACCCGCCGCAGCACCGCGCCGAGCAGCAGCGCGGCGCCGACCATCATCGTCCCGACCCGGAAGGACTGCCAGAAGGGGTCCGTCCCCACCACGAGCAGTCCGAGCGCCGCCGTCCCCAGCACGAGGAGCAGCGGCCACTGCCGGGCCGGCGCGGGGGCGTCGCCGCCCGCCGCCCGGCCGCCGCCCTCGGGCGTGGCCGTGTCGGTGGTGACGGTCGGCGGCCGGCGCGATCCCCGCACCCGCCGCGACTTCGCCACCCGGCCGCGCGGCAGCTCCCGCGGGCCGTCCGGGGCCCCGGGCGACGCCGGGCTCCCCGAGGTCATGTCAGTGCGCCGCGGCCGCGCGCTCCGCGGCCTCGACGACGTTGACGAGCAGCTGCGCGCGGGTCATCGGGCCCACGCCGCCGGGGTTCGGGGAGATCCAGCCGGCCACCTCGGCGACGTCCGGGTGCACGTCGCCCATGATCTTGCCCTCGGCGTTGCGGGAGACGCCGACGTCGAGGACGGCCGCGCCCGGCTTCACGTCCTGCGGCTTGATCAGGTGCGGCACGCCGGCGGCGGCCACGATGATGTCGGCGTTCCGCAGGTGCGCCGAGAGGTCGCGGGTGCCGGTGTGGCACTGCGTCACGGTGGCGTTCTCGGAGCGGCGGGTCAGGATGAGCGGCATCGGGCGCCCGATGGTGACGCCGCGGCCGACGACGACGACCTCGGCGCCGTTGATCTCCACGCCGTGGGCGCGGAGCAGGGTGACGATGCCGTTCGGCGTGCAGGGCAGCGGGGCGGGCTCGTTGAGGACGAGCCGGCCGAGGTTGGTCGGGTGCAGGCCGTCGGCGTCCTTCGCCGGGTCCATGAGCTCCAGGATCCGGTTCTCGTCGATGCCCTTCGGCAGCGGCAGCTGGACGATGTAACCGGTGCACGCCGGGTCCTCGTTGAGCTCCCGGACGACCGCCTCGATCTCCTCCTGCGTGGCGGTCGCGGGGAGTTCGCGCTGGATGGACGCGATGCCGACCTGCGCGCAGTCGCGGTGCTTGCCCGCCACGTACTTCTGGCTGGCCGGGTCGTCGCCGACCAGGACGGTGCCGAGTCCGGGCGTGACGCCCTGCTCCTTGAGGGCCGCCACACGGACGGTCAGGTCGGACTTGATCGCGGCCGCGGTGGCCTTGCCATCGAGAATCTGGGCGCTCATGGGGACATCCTCCCGGATGACCCCCGCCTGATTCCAATTCGCCGCCGTCCCGGCTCCCGCCCGGGGCGCGGCCCGGGGGTCCGGCGGCGCCCCGCGCGGCGGAGCGGGGCGGGCGCGGAGGATTGCACGTGCACAACTCCGGCCCGTACCGACTGGACAACACCTCGCGGCTGCGACGACGATAACCAGCCAGTGCCGCGGAAAGTGCCGGGGGGAATCCGCTCACACACCGGGAAAGTCCCTCCTCGCGGGCCGCGTCCGTCCCCGCACGAGACCTTCACGGAGGAACCCCGATGAGCTTCGGCGAACCGAACAACCCCTACGGCCAGCCCCCGCAGGGTCAGCCGGGCTACGGCTACCCGCAGGCCCCGCAGGGCGTCCCGCAGCAGGGCGCCTACGGCTACCCGGCCGCCCCGCCCGCCTCCCCGTACGGCCCCTACCCCGGCGCCCCGTACGGCGCGCCCGGCATGGCCGTCATGCCCGGCACCGTCAAGACGGCCCGGGTGCTGGTCTGGATCATCGCGATCCTCCAGATCCTCGGCGGCATCGCGGTCGCCGCCCTGGCGGGCACCTACGCGAACAGCAGCTCCTCCTCGTCCGACGCCGTGACCGGTGTGGTCCTCGGCCTCGCCGTGTTCGCGATCGCGCTCGGCATCTGGGGCGTCGTCATCGCCGCCAAGGTCGCCAACGGCGGCAACGGCATCCGGATCTCCGCCATCGTCTACGGCTCGCTGGTCACCTTGGGCGGTGTGGCGAACGTGGCCCAGGGCCAGAACGCCTCCGTGGCCGCCCTGGCGCTCGGCGTGCTGATCATCGTCTTCTTCGCGAAGGCCGACGCCGCCGCCTGGTTCAAGCGCCCGCGCTTCTGAGCCGTCCGCACGCCGAAGGGCCCGGTTCCGCCTGGAACCGGGCCCTTCGGCGTGTCCGCCGCTTCCGCTGCGGCTACCTCCGCTTCAGCACCGCGAAGCCCTCGGAGCGGTGGACGACCTCGTACGCCGCCTCCGGATGCAACTGCGAAGCCGTCACGGCCGGGTCCTGTGTCTGGCCCGACCAGCCGCGCAGGTCGAGCGCGAGGTAGTCGGGGGTGGCGCCCTTCGACGTGCCGACCCAGTAGACCGTGTGGTCCGCGGTGAGGTGGGCGAGGAGCGGCACGTCGGCCTCCACGCTGGCGCCCTCGGGGACCGCGGCGACGGCGGCGCGCGCCTGCTCGGCGCGGGCGTCGGCGGCGTACGTCTCCGGCTTCAGCAGGTCGCGCAGCGGCAGGTTCGCGGCCAGGGTGAGCGCGACGGCCGTGGCGGCGGCGACGGCGACCTTCCCGTACGCGGCGAGCCAGGCGCGCGGCGAGGTGCGGACCGCGCGGACGGCGTCGGCCAGGGCCAGGAAGACGACCGGCATCAGGACGGCGCTGTAGTGCCAGTGCATGCCCCAGTGGTTGGCGTCCTGGGAGACGAAGCGCCAGCCGAGGGTGGGCAGGACGAGCAGGACCAGCGGGGAGCGCAGCGCCAGGAAGCCGGTGATGGCGAGCAGGTACAGGACCATCTCCCAGCGCTCGCCGGAGGTGACCGCGGAGACGGCGATCTGGCCGAGGGAGGTCTCGGCGCCGGCGCCGGTCTTCTCGATCTTGGCCCAGTAGTCGTACTGGCCGAGCTTGCTGGCGGCGGGGATGAGGACGAGGACGGTGAGGGCGAAGAAGGCGACGCCGAAGCCCGCGAGGGCGGCGCCGAGCTTCTTCTGGCCCTTGAGGGCGAGGACGACGCCGACCATGGCGACGGTGAGCCCCATGTCCTCCTTGACGAGGACGAGCGGCGCCGACCAGGCGACGGCGGCGGTCCAGCGGCCGAGGAGGAGGGCCCGGCAGGTGAGGGCGAGCAGCGGGACGGCGAAGGCGATCTCGTGGAAGTCGGACTTCACGGCCTCCTGGAGGCCCCAGGAGAGCCCGTACGCGACCGTGAGCGCGAGGCCCGCGGCCCGGCTGCCGAGGATCTGCTGGGCGGTGCGGCCGACGATCACGGCGGAGCCGGCGAAGAGCGCGGCCTGCGCGAAGAGCAGGCAGACCGGCGAGGGCCAGATCCAGTAGAGCGGGGCGAGGAGCGCCGTCACCGGGCTGAAGTGGTCGCCGAGTATGGGGAAGCCGGGGCCCTTGATGTCGGAGACCGGGAGCCGGAACTCGGCGTAGGAGCGGACGGCCTGCCCGAAGATGCCGAGGTCCCAGGAGGGGGTGCGGAAGTGGTCGTACTGCACCCAGGAGTAGAGGAAGTACAGACCGGTGAGGACGACCGCGATCAGGACGTACGGGAGGTACGGGACGGGCGCGGCGGCGGGGTCCTCGGCGGGCCGTTCACCGGCGGGGTCCGCCGACGGTCGTCTCAGTACGTCCAACACCACGTCTCCACTACTGCCGGCCGGGCCAGGGCCCGTCCATTAGACCAGAGACGCCCGTGGGGCCCTCCTGACGAGGAGGGCCCCACAGGCGCGTGCCGGTCAGTGGAAGAAGTGGCGGGTGCCGGTGAAGTACATCGTCACGCCGGCCTTCTCCGCGGCCTCGACGACGAGCTCGTCGCGCATCGAGCCGCCGGGCTGGACGACCGCCTTCACGCCGGCCGCGGTGAGGATCTCCAGGCCGTCGGGGAAGGGGAAGAAGGCGTCGGAGGCCGCGTACGAGCCGCGGGCGCGCTCCTCGCCGGCCCGCTCGACGGCGAGCTTGGCGGAGTCGACGCGGTTGACCTGGCCCATGCCGACGCCGACGGAGGCGCCGTCCTTGGCGAGCAGGATCGCGTTGGACTTGACCGCGCGGCACGCCTTCCAGGCGAAGGCGAGCTCGGCGAGCTCGTCGGCGGACAGGGCCTCGCCGGTGGCGAGGGTCCAGTTCGCCGGGTCGTCGCCGTCGGCCTGGAGGCGGTCGGTGACCTGGAGCAGGGCGCCGCCGTCGACGGGCTTCACCTCGACCGGGTTGCTCGGGGCGCCCTCGGCCTTCAGCACGCGGATGTTCTTCTTCTTGGCGAGGATCTCCACGGCACCGTCCTCGTAGCCGGGGGCGACGATGACCTCGGTGAAGATCTCGGCGACCTGCTCGGCCATCTCCACGGAGACCGGGCGGTTGACGGCGATGACGCCGCCGAACGCGGAGAGCGGGTCGCACGCGTGGGCCTTGCGGTGGGCCTCGGCGACGTCCGCGCCGATCGCGATGCCGCACGGGTTGGCGTGCTTGATGATCGCGACGCAGGGCTCGGCGTGGTCGTACGCGGCCCGGCGCGCGGCGTCGGTGTCCGTGTAGTTGTTGTACGACATCTCCTTGCCGTGCAGCTGCTCGGCCTCCGCGAGGCCGCCGGTGCCGTCGACGTAGAGCGCGGCGCCCTGGTGCGGGTTCTCGCCGTAGCGCAGGACGTTCTTGCGCGTGTAGGTGGCGCCCAGGAAGTCGGGGAAGCCGCTGTCGTCCGCCGCCGCGTAGTCGTCGGCGAACCAGGAGGCGACGGCCACGTCGTACGCGGCGGTGTGCTGGAACGCCTCGGCGGCGAGCCGCTTGCGGGCGGTCAGGTCGAAGCCGCCGGCCTGGACGGCGGCGAGCACGTCGGCGTACCGCTCGGGGCTGGTGACGATGGCGACCGACGGGTGGTTCTTGGCGGCGGCGCGGACCATCGACGGGCCGCCGATGTCGATCTGCTCGACGCACTCGTCCGGGGTGGCGCCGGAGGCGACGGTCTCGCGGAACGGATAGAGGTTCACGACGACCAGGTCGAAGGGCTCGACGCCCAGCTCGGCCAGCTGCTCGCGGTGCGACTCCAGGCGCAGGTCGGCGAGGATGCCGGCGTGCACGCGCGGGTGCAGCGTCTTGACGCGGCCGTCCAGGCACTCGGGGAAGCCGGTCAGCTCCTCGACCTTGGTGACCGGTACGCCGGCGGCGGCGATCTTCCCGGCGGTGGAGCCGGTGGAGACGAGCTCGACACCGGCCTCGTGCAGACCGCGGGCCAGCTCCTCCAGACCGGTCTTGTCGTAGACGCTGACCAGCGCGCGGCGGATGGGCTTAACGGTGTCCGTGTTCACCGATCTGAACCTTTCGTCCCTCAATGCGGTAGCCGTGCCGGGCGAGGCGCCCCACGACGTCGACGAGCAGCGAGCGCTCGACTTCCTTGATGCGCTCGTGCAGAGCGGCTTCATCGTCCGACTCCCGCACCTCGACCACGCCCTGGGCGATGATCGGGCCGGTGTCGACGCCGTCGTCGACGAAGTGGACGGTGCACCCGGTGACCTTCACGCCGTGGGCGAGCGCGTCACGCACCCCGTGGGCACCGGGAAAACTGGGGAGGAGCGCCGGGTGGGTGTTGACGACCCGGCCGCCGAACCGGGCGAGGAACTCCTTGCCGAGGATCTTCATGAAGCCGGCCGAGACGACGAGGTCCGGCGCGTACGCGGCGGTGGCCTCGGTCAGGGCGCGGTCCCATTCCTCACGGCTGGCGTGGTCCTTCACCCGGCACACGAAGGTGGGGATCCCGGCGCGTTCGGCCCGCTCCAGGCCCACGATGGCGCCGCGGTCGGCGCCGACGGCGACGATCTCCGCGCCGAAGCCCTCGGGGTCGGCGGCGATGCCGTCGAGCAGGGCCTGGAGGTTGGTACCCGACCCGGAGACCAGAACGACAAGGCGGGCGGCAGCCACTGGGTCACTCTTTCCGTGGTTATTGTGCGGTCCTACGAACGAATCGTGCCCGTCGATACGGGGAACCCTACGAATGGCTCGACCGTCAGCAACGATACCGGCACTCCTGGCGGCCCCCACGGGACGGGGGCGGGGCAGGGCGGTAGCGTCAGGGTCCGACGCCGGTGTGCCACCCGGTGCGACGACGGTCACGACGACAGAGGGAAGACGTCCAGCAGATGCCGGATCGCCAGTCCACGAACGACAACAACCCGTTCGCCCCGCCGCCCGAGGGCAAGCCCGACCAGCCGTGGCAGCCGCGTCTGCCGGAGGGGTCGGACGGCCGGGAGGGCCAGGACGGCGACCGGGCCGAACCGTCGTCGTCGCCCGTGACGGGCTCGCCCGACGGGCGCTGGAGCCCGCGCCAGCCGGGCCGTTCGTCGGACGGCTTCGGGCGCGGCCCGGAGCGCCAGGGAGGCCAGGGCGGCGGGACCGGCGGGTCGGGGCCGGAGCGGCCCGGGCTGCGCTGGGACCCGACGGACCCGGCCCAGCGGCGCGCCCGGTACGCGGTCCTCGGCGGCATGTGGGCCTTCTTCTTCGCGATCTTCGACATCCCCGAGCTGGCACTGCTGCTCGGCGCCCTCTCGCTGTACTGGGGGATCAGCGCGCTGCGGGCCAAGCCGAAGCGGGCGGCCGAGGTGTCGCCGGAATCACAGCCCGCGTCCCAGCCCTCGGGACGCCCGTCCACGGCGCCGGCCGCCCCGAGCCCGGCCCGCTCGATGCGGACGGCGGCGATCAGCGGCCTGGTGGCGTCGGCGGTGGCCCTGGCGATCGTGGCCGTCGGCTTCACGATGCAGCTGGTCTACAAGGACTTCTACGAGTGCCGGGACGACGCCCTCACCCACGCGGGGGCGGTGGCCTGCAACGACCTGCTGCCCAAGCCGCTGCGGGACGGCTTCGGGGTCCGCGACTAGACGGACGCGGGGCCGTCGGCCGCCGGGCTGCCGGCCGCCGGGCCCTCGTGCGGGGCGCCTGCGTCCGGTACGCCCTCGTGCGGTGCGTCTTCGCCCGTCGGGGCCTCCCCCGCCGGGCCTTCCGCCCCGGTCGTCGCCGACGGCCGGGGCGGTCGCGCGTCCGGGGCGGGCGGGGCCGGGGTCTCCCAGGCGGCCGGGAGGTAGTCGTACGGCTCGTAGCCCTCGTCGTCCAGGGACAGGTCGGGGCCCGTAAGGCCCTGCCGCTCCCGGGAGCCCGAGGCGGCTCCGGCCGCCGCGAGCACCGGCTCCGGCTTCCCCGGCCGCTTCGGCGGCTTCGGGGGCCTCGGGGCCTTCGGCGTCCGCACCCGGGGCTCCCGGCGGCGCCAGGCCCGTACCGCCAGCGCCGTCGGCAGGCCCACGGCCACCCCCCACAGCACCGCCGCCGCGCCCGCCTGCCACGCCACCGGCCCGAAGGCCAGCAGCCGGCCCGAGCCGAGCGGGCCGCCGGCCGCGCCCGCCAGCACCGCGACCGCCGCCCCGGAGACCCAGGCCGCGCCCAGCGCCGCCAGCGCCGTCTCCCGGGCCCCGCCGGTGCCGGCCGCCCGGCCCACTGAACGGCCCAGCGCCACCGCCGCGACCAGCGGCACGGCCGCCGCGGCCCACTGCGGCCAGCCGCCGCGCCCCTCCGGCGGCAGCGCCGCGAGCAGCGGGAACGGCGGCACGGCCGGGTCGCCGGCCAGCCCCAGCGGCGTCGCCAGCGCGCCCGTGCCGAGAACGAGCCCCGGGCCCAGGCCGTACACCGCCGCCCAGACCGCCGCGTTCGGCAGCAGGGTGACGACGAGCAGCGCCAGCATCACCCGACCGGACCACTCCCCCGCAAGGCCCTCGTACGACGCCCGGGCCGCGCCCGCGCGCCAGACCAGCGCGGTCCCCGCGAGCACCGCCCCGCCGGCCAGCAGCGTCACCAGTCCCGTGGCCGCGCCGCGCAGCGCCGCCGCCGTCTCCTCCCGGCCCGGCAGCGGCCGGCCCAGCGCGGTCCAGACCCCGGCGCCCGCCGCGCCCAGCACCACGCCCGGCAGCCACAGCCCGGCGGTGACCAGGTCGGCGGGCAGCGGGCCGCTCGCGCTGAAGACCACGATCACGGCCGCGACCAGCAGGTATCCGCCGGAGACCGCGCCGAGCGCGCCCGCCGGCGAGGGCCGCGGGCGGGTCGCGTCGGCCGGATCGAGCGTGGACCGGGCGGTCCGGAAGACCAGCCAGACCGGCAGCACGGCGGTCAGCAGCGGCACGATCCCGAGCGGCGCGGGCACCCCGCTGAGGGTGTCGGTGCGCACCAGGTCCACGCCGTGGGCGAGCAGCCACAGTCCGGCGGCGAGGTGCAGGGCGCCGCCCGCGCCGCTGTCGGCGAACGGCGAGCCGATCCAGGCGACGATCACCAGGACCGCGAGCGCGCCCAGGCCCAGCCCGGCGGCGACCCCGCCGCGCACGCAGGCGGTGGCGAAGGCGGCGGAACGCCCGCCCTGGGCCAGGGAGTGCTCGGTCAGCTGGGTCACGGGGCCATGCTGCCAACGACACGCGCTTTCGCGGCGTAACAGGCAAACCTCCGTTGTGTCGCTCAATATACGTTTATGTACTTTTCCGCCCAGAGGTGCTCCGCGGGAGGTCGACGTCGATGAGCCAGACGAGCCGGGGCGGCGACACCGCGCCCCCCTCCACCGCCGCCGCGCTGCCGGCACCGAAGGAGCGGCGCCGGCTGCGCGAGGCGCTCGCCCTGAGCGAGGAACAGGTCGCCGAGGCCATGGGCGTCACGAAGGCCACGGTCAAGGCGTGGGAGACCGGCCGCTCGTCCCCCCGGGGCCGCAAGCGCGAGGCGTACCTGAAGCTGCTCACCGGGGCGCCGGCGGACCGCGGCCCGACCCCGCCGCCGGCCGGCAACGTCCGGCCGAGGGCCGCCGCGAAACGCGCCGCCAAGCCGCCCCGCGCCCCCTCCCCCGCACCCGCCGCCGCTTCGGCGCCCGCGCGGCGCGCCCCCGAGGAGCGCCTGAAACCGGAACCGCCGGCGGAACGCGCGCCGGAGCGGTCGGCGCGAGGCCGGGAGCTCGCACCGGAGCAGGAGCCCGCGCCGGTGCAGGAGCCGGAGCGCGCACGGGAGCGGGCGCCGGAGCCGGCGGCGCTCACGCCCGAGCAGGCGTTCGACGCGCTGTACGGGTACGCGGCCCCGGGGCTCGCCCACCAGACGTTCCTGCTGACCGGGCGCCGCCTGCTCGCCCGCGAGGCCGTCGAGCACGCCTTCCGGCACGCCTGGGAGCACTGGCCCGAGGTGGCCGTGGACGCCGACCCGGTCGGCTGGGTGCGGGCGGCGGCGTACGAGTACGCCCTCTCGCCCTGGCACCGGCTGCGCCGCACCCACAAGCACCCCGACGCCCCGCCCACCGAGGCCGGGCGGCGGGCGCTGCTGGGCGCGCTGCTGGACCTGCCGGCGCCGTACCGCCGGACCGTGCTGCTCTACGACGGGCTCGGGCTCGACCTGCCCGAGACGGCGGCGGAGACGGAGGCGAGCACCCCGGCCGCCGCGAACCGCCTGCTGTACGCGCACGCGACCCTCGGCCGGGCGGTGCCGGAGCTGGCCGACCCGGACGCGCTGCAGCGGCGCCTCGCCACGCTGGTCGCGGAGGCGCCGACGGCGACGCTGCCGGAGGCGCGGGCGGTCCGGGGCGGCAGCGAGCGGCGGGCCCGGCGGATGACGCGGACGGTGGCCGGCGTGACGGCGGCCCTCATCGGCGTGACGGCCCTGACGGCGGTGACCGCGCCCACCCGCTACATCCCGGACATCGCGCCCGGGCAGGTCGTGAACGGCGTCCCGGTGCGCGGCGGCCCGCAGAAGCTCGGCGAGGAGGACGTGGAGCTGCGCGACAGGCTGCGGTCCGAGCCGAACCCGGGCCCGGAGCGGCTGGTGCCCTTCACGGGGTAGCCGGCACGCGAGTGGGCCCCGCCCCCGCCCGGTCTCCCGGGAGGGGCGGGGCCCACTCGCTTACGGTCTCGCCGTGGTGCGTCAGCCCGCGAGGATGGCGCGCGCCAGCTTGGCGGTCTCGGTGGGGGTCTTGCCGACCTTCACACCGGCGGCCTCCAGGGCCTCCTTCTTCGCCTGGGCGGTGCCGGAGGAGCCGGAGACGATGGCGCCGGCGTGGCCCATGGTCTTGCCCTCGGGCGCGGTGAAGCCCGCGACGTAGCCGACGACCGGCTTGGTGACGTTGGCCTTGATGAAGTCGGCCGCGCGCTCCTCGGCGTCGCCGCCGATCTCGCCGATCATGACGATCAGGTCGGTGTCGGGGTCCGCCTCGAACGCCGCGAGGGCGTCGATGTGCGTGGTGCCGATGACCGGGTCGCCACCGATGCCGACGGCGGAGGAGAAGCCGAGGTCACGGAGCTCGTACATCATCTGGTACGTCAGCGTGCCGGACTTCGAGACCAGGCCGATGCGGCCCGGCTTGGTGATGTCGCCCGGGATGATGCCGGCGTTCGACTGGCCCGGGGTGATGAGGCCGGGGCAGTTCGGGCCGATGAGGCGGGTCTTGTTGCCCTTCTCCACGGCGTACGCGTAGAACGCGGCGGAGTCGTGGACGGCGATGCCCTCGGTGATGACGACGGCGAGCGGGATCTCGGCGTCGATGGCCTCGACCACGGCGGCCTTGGCGAAGGCCGGCGGCACGAAGAGGACCGAGACGTTGGCGCCGGTCTTCTCCATGGCCTCGGCGACGGTGCCGAAGACGGGGACCTCGGTGCCGTCGAAGTCGACGACGGTGCCGGCCTTGCGCGGGTTCACGCCGCCGACGATGTTGGTGCCGTCACCCAGCATGAGCTTGGTGTGCTTCATGCCCGTGGCACCGGTCATGCCCTGGACGATGACCTTGCTGTCCTTGTTGAGGAAGATAGCCATGGCTGTTCTGTCCCTCTTCCCTTACTTCGCAGCCGCGAGCTCGGCGGCCTTGTCGGCCGCGCCGTCCATGGTGTCCACGCGCTGCACCAGCGGGTGGTTGGCGTCCGACAGGATCTTGCGACCCAGCTCCGCGTTGTTGCCGTCGAGGCGCACGACCAGCGGCTTGGTGACCTCCTCGCCCTTCGAGGCGAGGAGCTCCAGGGCCTGCACGATGCCGTTGGCGACCTCGTCGCAGGCGGTGATGCCGCCGAAGACGTTGACGAACACGGACTTGACGTCCTTGTCGCCGAGGATGATCTCCAGGCCGTTCGCCATGACCTCGGCGGAGGCGCCGCCGCCGATGTCGAGGAAGTTGGCCGGCTTCACGCCGCCGTGGTTCTCACCGGCGTACGCGACGACGTCCAGGGTCGACATGACCAGGCCGGCGCCGTTGCCGATGATGCCGACGGAGCCGTCGAGCTTCACGTAGTTGAGGCCCTTGGCCTTGGCCGCGGCCTCCAGCGGGTCGGCCGCGTCCTTGTCCTCCAGCGCCTCGTGCTCCGGCTGGCGGAAGTCGGCGTTGGCGTCCAGGGAGACCTTGCCGTCGAGGGCGATGACCTCGCCGGAGGCAACCTTCGCGAGCGGGTTGACCTCGACGAGGAGGGCGTCCTCGGCGACGAAGGTCTTCCACAGGGTCACGAGGACGTCGGCGACCTTGTCCGCGACCTCGGCCGGGAACTGGGCGGCGGCGACGATCTCGCGGGCCTTCTCGATGTCGACGCCCTTGTTGGCGTCCACCGGGACCTTGGCGACCTTCTCGGGGGTCTCCTCGGCGACCTGCTCGATGTCCATGCCGCCGGCGACGGAGGCGATGGCGAGGAAGGTGCGGTTGGTGCGGTCGAGGAGGTACGAGACGTAGTACTCCTCGACGATCTCCGGAGCGGTCTCCGCGATCATCACCTTGTGGACCGTGTGGCCCTTGATGTCCATGCCCAGGATGTCCGTCGCGCGGGCGACGGCCTCGTCCGGGGTGGCGGCGAGCTTGACGCCGCCGGCCTTGCCGCGGCCGCCGACCTTCACCTGGGCCTTGACGACCGACTTGCCGCCAAGACGCTCGGTGGCCTCGCGCGCCGCCTCAGGCGTGTCGATGACTTCACCGGCCAGCACCGGTACACCGTGCTTGGCGAAGAGGTCCCTCGCCTGGTACTCGAACAGGTCCACGCGCGTCCCTTTTCTAGATGATCGCGGTTCGTTGTCTGCGTGGGCGTGCCGCGGAGGGCAACGTGACTGCGCTGTCACTAGGGAGGCGTACACGGTGTCCGTGGACGCGGCATGTCCGTCTCGCAGGTTATCCCCGTGGGACGTGGGTCCCTAAATCGCAGATCACAACCGCGCGGTGATACGGGTCACAGAACGTAGGGGCGAACGGGCTGTCCGTGGCCCCCCGCACGGACACCTCCGGCCCCGACGGGGCAGGCGGGGGGCGGGGGTTGCGCCCCTCACGCCACACCGGCGGACGGGGTGAGGGGCACTCGGCCGGGAGTGTGATATGGGCCTCAGTCGGCCCGCGGCCACCCGTCCGGGTGGCCCGGCGACGACGGATTCCGTACGGGGCCGGCCGACGGTCAGGCGGTGTCGGGTATCGGCAGCGGCCGCATCTCCAGGGCGGCGGCCATCACCTCGGGGAAGAGGTCGGGGGTGCAGGCGAAGGCGGGGGCGCCGAGGGCGGCGAGCGCGGCGGCGTGCTCGCGGTCGTAGGCGGGGGCGCCCTCGTCGGAGAGGGCGAGCAGGGCGACGAACTGCACGCCGGACGCCTTCATCGCGGCGACCCGCTTCAGCATCTCGTCGCGGATGCCGCCCTCGTACAGATCGCTGACGAGGACGACGACGGTGTCGGCGGGGCGGGTGATCCGGGACTGGCAGTAGGCGAGCGCCCGGTTGATGTCGGTGCCGCCGCCGAGCCGGGTGCCGAAGAGGACGTCGACGGGGTCGTCGAGGGCGTCGGTGAGGTCGACGACGGAGGTGTCGAAGACGACGAGCCGGGTGGCGACGGACCTCAGCGAGGCGAGGACGGCGCCGAACACGGAGGCGTACACCACGGACGCGGCCATCGAGCCGGACTGGTCGATGCAGAGCACCACCTCCTTGCGGACCCCGCGGGAGGCGCGGCCGTGGCCGATCAGCCGCTCGGGGACGACCGTGCGGTGCTCGGGGAGGTAGTGCTTCAGGTTGGCCCGCAGGGTGCGGTCCCAGTCGATGTCCCGGTGGCGGGGGCGGCTGATCCGGGCGGTCCGGTCGAGGGCGCCGGTGACGGTCGCCCGGGTACGGGCCGCGAGCCGGGCCTCCAGGCCGGCGACGACCTTGCGGACGACGGCCCGGGCGGTCTCCCGGGTGGTCTCGGGCAGCGCCTTGTTCAGCGACAGCAGGGTGCCGACCAGGTGGACGTCGGGCTCGACGGCCTCCAGCATCTCCGGCTCCAGGAGCAGCGCGGAGAGCCCGAGCCGGTCGATGGCGTCGCGCTGCATGATCTGCACGACGGAGCTGGGGAAGTAGCCGCGGATGTCGCCGAGCCAGCGGGCGACGGAGGGCGCGGAGCCGCCCAGCCCGCCGGCGCGCTCCCCGCCGCCGTCGCGGCCGTCCCGCCCGTCCCGGCTGTCGTAGAGGGCGGCGAGGGCGGCGTCCATGGCGGCGTCGGTGCCGGAGAGGGCGCGGCCGGCGGTCTCGTCCGCGGCGCCGCCGAGGACCAGCCGCCAGCGGCGCAGCCGCTCGTCGGTGCTGCTCATGCGGGTTCCTCCGTGTCGGGGCCGTCGAGGACGAGCCGGAGCAGGGGCAGGACGCCGTCGGCGCGCTCCGCGTCGAGCGCGGCGGCGAACCCGGGGACGGGGGCGGCGGGGCCGGGGGCGGTGGACCCGGGCCAGCGCGCGGCCAGCTCGCCGAGGGTGCGGCGGACACCGGGCTCGTACGCCCCGAAGGTGCGCCGCAGCAGCGGGAGGACGTCGGTGAACGCGTCGGCGGGCACGCCGGCGAGCCAGCCGTCGAGGAGGGCGAGGAGCCGGTCGTCGTGGACCAGGAGCAGTCCGCCGCCGGGTCCGCCGACGAACCCGTCGATCCAGGCGGCGGCGTCGGCGGGCGGGGTGCCGGGCGAGAGGGCCAGTCCCATGAGCCGCGCGGTCTCGTCGTCCGCGAGCCGTCCCTCGTCCAGCAGGGTCCGGGCCGCCCGCCCCCGGATCACCCCGGGCACCCGCTCGCCGCCGGCGAGCCGCCGCAGCACCCCGGCCCAGCGGAGCACGAGCGCGTCCGGGCCCTCGTCCGGTCCGGGCAGGAGGCCGATGGCGGAGTGCACGGCGTCCAGGCGGTCCCGCATCTGCGCGGCGGCGTCGGCGTCGAGGTGGACGCAGGCGGGCGGGAGGCCCACGCAGATCCGCTCGGCGAGGCCCGCGGCGACGCCGGCGAGCGCGGCCGTGTCGGTGCCGCGCACGTCCCCGTACCGCAGCGCGCGGGCGAGGGCGGGCAGCGCGTCGGCCAGGTGCGCCACGTCGGCGTCGAGCGCGGCCCGGTCGGCGAGGGCGCCGAGGACGGCGGGGAGCGCGTCGGTGAGCCCGGCGAGCAGGCACCGCTCGGCGAGCGCGGTGATCTCGCCGAGGGTGTCGGCGGCGAGGGCCCGGGCCTCGGCCCGCGCGGTGGCGGCGGCCTCGACGGTGGTGCCCCAGACGCCTGCCTCGGCGACCCGGACGTGCAGTTCGGGCTGCCAGCGCAGCCGCCAGGTCTCGCGGAAGGTGCCGGTGCCGGCGCGGCCGGCGGCGGGCTCGCCCCAGTCGACGCCGAGGAGCCGCAGCCGGTGCAGCAGGCGGCTGCGGGCGGCGTCGGTCTCGCCGCGCAGGTCGAGGCCGAGCTCCCGCTCGTCGGCCTCGGGCTTGAGGCGCAGCGAGCGCTGGAGCCGGCTGAGGTCGCGCTGGAGCGGGACGGCGGGGGCGGCGGCCGGGACCTCGCCGAGGACGTCGCCGACGACGAGCCGGTCCCGGACGAGGGCGAGCGGCACGTCGGAGCCGTCGCAGAGGACGGCCCGGACGGCGTCGGTGGTCTCGTCGAGGCCGGGGCGCGGCCGGCCGCGCAGGGCGGCCAGGGTCTCGGCGAGCCGGACGGCCTCGATGACGTGGGCGGAGGAGACGGGGTGGTCGGCCTCCCGGAGCAGTCCGGCGACCTTGGTCATCCAGCGTTCGACGGGCCGGTCGGGGGCGGCGAACAGGTGGCCGTACCAGCCGGGGGACTCGATCCCGGCGCCGTATCCGGAGCGGCGGGCGAGCCGGCGGTGGGTCCAGGGCACCCAGGTCAGTTCGGTCTTCACCTTGGGCAGGCCCTTGAGGAGGGCGCGGTCGGCGGTGACGGTGGTCCGCCGGGCGAGGGCGGGCACGTGCCAGGCGCCGCAGACGACGGCGACGGCGTCGCCGAACTCCTTGCGGGCGGCGCGCAGCCGGAGTCGCATGTGGGCCTCGCGGACGAGGTCGCGCGGGTGCCCGCCGTGGCCGTACCGCTCGCGGAGGGCGGCCATGGCGTCGGCGACGGCGGCGAAGGGGGCGAGCGGGTCGGCGCCGTCGCGGAGTTCGACGACGTCCTCCCACCACTGCTCGGGGTCGTCGCACCCGGCGGCGCGGGCGAGTTCGGCGAACGGGTCGATCCGGGCGCCGCCGTCGGCCTCGTCCTCGCCGTCGCCCCAGGTGGGGTCGGCGGTGGCGAGGGTGTGGGCGGCGGGCAGGTCGACGAAGCGGACGGGGACGCCCCGGCCGATGGCCCAGCGGACGGCGGTCCACTCGGGCGAGAAGGCGGCGAAGGGCCAGAAGGCGGCCCGGCCGGGGTCGTCGGCGGCGTGCGCGAGGAGGGCGACGGGCGGGCGCATCTCCGGGTCGGCGGCGAGGGCGACGAGCGCGTCGGCCTCGGCGGGTCCCTCGATCAGCACCGCGTCGGGCCGGGCCGCGTCCAGGGCGGCGCGCACCCCGCGGGCGGAGCCGGGACCGTGGTGGCGGACCCCGAGCAGCAGGGGCCAGTCGGCCCGCCCGCGCGCGTCCGCCGGGGCGTCCGCCGCGGCGAGGGCCGTCATGCGCTCACCTCGCGGCAGGCGCGGTAGAAGTCCTTCCAGCCGTCGCGCTCCCGGACCACGGTCTCCAGGTACTCCTGCCAGACGACGCGGTCGGCGGCCGGGTCGCGGACGACGGCGCCGAGGAGTCCGGCGGCGACGTCCGAGGGGCGGAGCACGCCGTCCCCGAAGTGGGCGGCGAGCGCGAGGCCGCCGGTGACGACGGAGATGGCCTCGGCGGTGGAGAGCGTCCCGGACGGGGACTTGAGCCGGGTGCGGCCGTCGGCGGTGACGCCGTCGCGGAGTTCGCGGAAGACGGTGACGACCCGCCGGATCTCCTCGACGCCCTCGGGCAGGGCGGGCAGTTCGAGGGAGCGGCCGAGCTGTTCCACGCGGCGGGCGACGATCTCGACCTCGTCCTCGGGGCTGGCGGGCAGCGGCAGCACCACGGTGTTGAACCGGCGGCGGAGCGCGCTCGACAGGTCGTTGACGCCCCGGTCGCGGTCGTTGGCGGTGGCGATCAGGTTGAAGCCGGGGACGGCCTGGACCTCCTCGCCGAGTTCGGGGACCGGCAGGGTCTTCTCGGACAGGATGGTGATGAGCGTGTCCTGCACGTCGGCGGGGATGCGGGTCAGCTCCTCGACGCGGGCGGTCGCGCCCTGGGCCATGGCCCGCATGACGGGGCTGGGGACGAGGGCGGCGCGGCTGGGGCCCTCGGCGAGCAGCCGGGCGTAGTTCCACCCGTACCGGATGGCTTCCTCGGGGGTGCCGGCGGTGCCCTGGACGAGGAGGGTGGAGTCGCCGCTGACGGCTGCCGCGAGGTGCTCGGAGACCCAGGTCTTGGCGGTGCCGGGGACGCCGAGGAGCAGCAGAGCGCGGTCGGTGGCGAGCGTGGTGACGGCGACCTCGACGATGCGGCGGGGTCCGACGTACTTGGGCGTGATCACGGTGCCGTCGGGGAGCGTGCCGCCGAGGAGGTAGGTGGCGACGGCCCGGGGCGAGAGGCGCCAGCGGGCGGGCCTGGGGCGGTCGTCGGTGGCGGCGAGCGCCGCGAGTTCGTGGGCGAAGGCGTCCTCGGCGTGGGGCCGCAGGGCCTCCGCGGCAGGCCGGGCGCCGCCCGGGCCGGTGTCCGTGACGGCACCGGCGCCGGGCTGCGGGATGGTTTCGGGCACGGTCATGGATCCCCCTCCAGATCGTTCGACCTGCTGTGCGATCCACGGTGCACCACGCCACTGACAATCGGCTGCCGCCGCAGGTCAGGGGTGGTTTCGGGGCCCGAATGCCAGCCCGGGGAGGGTCAGTTGAAGACCGGGGAGACGGCGACGCAGCCGCCGGCCATGGCCTGCTCGCCCTTGGCCTCCTTGATGACCTTGCCCTCGTAGACGACCTTGCAGACGAGGTCGGCCGGCTTGGCGGTCACCGGCATGACGGCGGGCGGCATGATGCCGTGCAGCTTCACCGTCTTGCTCCACGGCGTGGCGGGCTTCTTCTCGGTCTCGACCTTCGGCTGCATCGCGGTGCCGTCGCCGGCGTGGTACTCGATGGACGTGATGTCCGTGCCGGTGACCTCGTAGGTCACCTCGTAGCTCTCGGTGACGGCCTTGTCGACCTCGTCGGCGGCCTTGTCGGCCACCTCGGAACAGGCGCCGAGCCCGAACGCGAGGCCGACTGCGGCGAGGGCCGAGACGGCGGTGCGGACGGTGCGGTTCATGGTGGTACTCCCCCTGCACGATCAGTGCGGACGTAAGGTCGCGCGCTGGTTCACGCGAGCTCGCACAGCACCGTAAAGGACCGGCAAAGCTGTTCCGTCCCCGGGGCGGCCCTGGAGCGACGAACCGCAGGTCAACTGCGTTGTCAGTGGCGAAGAATACCGTCAGGTACATGAATGCGACGGGGATGCGCTGGACGTCCGACCAGGTGCTGGCACTGGCTCCTGACGACGCGTCGCGCAGAGCGGGGAGCGGGCTCGGCGCGGCCGGGCCGTGGAGCGGCGCGGGCTGCTCCGAGGGGGCCGTCTGGGGGAGCTGCAAGGGCAGCGGCCGCACGCCGTACCGGGCGGTCGCGGACCTCGCCGGGCCGGCGTTCGCGTGCACCTGCCCGAGCCGCAAGTCCCCGTGCAAGCACGTGCTGGGACTGCTGCTGCTGTGGGCGGCGGACGGGGCGGCCGTGCCGGACGGGGCCGGGCCGCCGGAGTGGGCGGCCGCGTGGCTCGCGGGGCGGCGCGGGGGGACCGCGGCGGCGGTCCGCCGGGCGGAGGGGGGTCGGCCGGCCGATCCGGAGGCGGCCCGCCGGCGGGCGGAGCGGCGGGCCGCCCGGGTGACGGCGGGCGCGGAGGAGCTGGAGCGCCGCCTCGCGGACCTGGTGCGCGGCGGGCTCGCGGCGGCCGGGCAGCGGGGGTACGGCCTGTGGGAGGAGACCGCGGCCCGCATGGTCGACGCGCAGGCGCCGGGGCTCGCGGGCCGGGTCCGGGAGCTGGGGGCGATACCGGGCTCGGGTCCGAACTGGCCGGCGCGGCTCCTGGAGGAGTGCGCGCTCGTCCATCTGCTGGACCGGGCGTGGCTGGCCGCCGACCGGCTGCCCGGGCCGCTGGCGGCGACGGTGCGGACCCGGGTCGGGCTGCCGGCCGCGCCGGGCGGCACGGCGGTGCGCGACCGGTGGCTGGTCCTCGCCCAGTACGACTCCGGGGACGGCCGGCTGACGACCCGTCGCCTCTGGCTGTACGGCACGGACAGCGGCCGGACGGCGCTGCTGCTGTCGTTCGGGGCGGCGGGCCGCGCGCCCGCGCTGACGCTGCCGGTCGGCGCGCTGGTGGAGGGCGAGCTGACGCCGCACGCGGGCGCGGGTCAGCTCCGGGCGGAGCCGGGCGAGCCGCTGGTGCCGGTGGCCGGTCCCGTGGTGCCGCCGCCGGGCGGCCCGGTGGGGGCGGCGGCGGACGCGTACGGGCGGGCGCTGCGGGAGGACCCGTGGCTGGAGTCGTGGCCGGTGACGCTGACCGGGGTGGTGCCCGCGCGGGCCGAGTACGGGTGGCAGCTCGCGGACGCCGACGGCCGCGAGGCGCTGCCGCTGACCGGCGGCGACCGCTCCCGCCCCGGTCTGTGGCGCCTGCTGGCCCTGTCGGGCGGCGGGCCGCTGACCGTCTTCGGGGAGTGCGGCCACCGGGGTTTCACGCCGCTCGCCGCCTGGTCGCCGGAGGCCCCGGCGGAGACGGTGCCGCTGCTGTGACCCTCCGCCGCCGTTCCGCACCCGCCGCCGAGCCCCTGACCGAGGAGGAGACGTGACGACGACCGACACCCCGCCCGAGGCGAGCTGGGAAGACCTGATGACGTCCGCGCTGCTCGGGACCGACCGCCGCCCGCCGTCCGGCACCCGCGGCGCCGGCGCCGCCGCCGCGCTGCTCGGCGCCGCCGCCCGGCAGACCCTGCGGCGCCGCGCGGGGCTGCGGCCCGGGCCCGCCGCCGTACCGCCCCCGCCGGCCGCGGACGACCCGCGCCCGCCGCTGCCGGAAGCGGCCCGGCGCCGGCTCGACCTGCTGCTCGCCGGGCGCGCCGCCCCGGCCCCGTCGGGTGGCCGCCGGGGCACCGCGCCGGACCTCGCCGAACTGCTGCCGCAGTGGCTGGCGCTGGCCGTGGAGCGCGGTTTCCGGGCGCCGGCCGCCGCGCTGCCGGCGCTGCTGGACGCGGCCCGGGCGCGCACCGATCTGCGGCCGCACGCGCTGGCGTTCGCGGGCCCGCGCGGGCTGTGGCTGGCGGGGCTCAACCCGGAGTGGCGGTTCGCGCTGCGGGGTGCCGGCGCGGGCGGCACGCTGCCGGACCCTCAGGACGCCGAGGCGGTGCGGGAGCTGTGGGAGGAGGGCCTGTTCGCGGAGCGGGTCGCGCTGCTCGGAGCCGTACGGGCGAAGGATCCGGCGGCGGGGCGGGCGCTGCTCGCGGCGACCTGGTCCGGGGAGCGGGCCGAGGACCGGCTGATGTTCCTGGACTCGCTGCGCGCGGGACTGTCCGCGGCGGACGAGGAGTTCCTGGAGGCGGCCCTCGCCGACCGCAGCCGCAACGTCCGGGCGACCGCCGCCGAACTGCTCTCCGCGCTGCCGGAGTCGGCGCTCGCGGGCCGGATGGCGGACCGGGCGGTCACCTGTGTGGGCCTGGACCGGACGGCGTCCGTGCCGACGGTCGTCGTGGAGGCGCCGCACGAGTGCGACGAGGAGATGCGGCGGGACGGCGTGGCGGCGGTGCCGCCGTCGGGGCGCGGCGAGCGGTCCTGGTGGCTGGGGCAGCTGGTGGAGGCGGCGCCGCTGTCCTGCTGGCCGGCCCGGTTCGGCGGGCGGACGCCGGAGGAGATCGTGGCGCTGCCGGTCGCCGACGACTGGCGGGCGGAGCTGCACGCGGCCTGGTGCCGGGCGGCGGTGCGGCAGCGCGACGCGGCCTGGTCGCGCGCCCTGCTGGGCGCCCCGTCGGTGCCGCCGGCGACGGGCCCCGGCACCTCGTCGCTGGCCGAGCGGGCGCAGCTGCTGGCGACGCTGGACCCGGCGGAACGGGCCGCGTGGGTGGCGGCGTTCGTGGCGGCGCACGGCCTGTCGGAGGCGTTCCAGCTGCTCGGGGTCTGCGCGGTGCCGTGGGCGGAGCCGCTGGGCGAGGCGGTGATCGACGCCCTGGACATCGCGCGCGACGCGGGCAGCTACCCGTGGAGCTTCAGCGGGGTGATGGGCCTGGCGGAGCGCTGCCTCTCCCCCACGGCCGCCCGGCATCTGGAGGCCCTGGCCGCCGCGGCCCCGGAAGCGGAGGACACGGCGCCCGGCGCGGGCGCGTACTGGGCGGAGGCGTTCCAGCGCCTGGTGGCCACCCTGGACCTCCGGGCCCGGATGTGCGCGGAGCTGGACGGGGCGCGCGTCTGAGGTGAAGACGGCGCGCCCGCGGCCGGGAGCCTCGTCGGAGGGGGCTCCCGGCCGGGTGCGGCGGGGCGCGGGGTCAGGCGGCCGTCACGCGGACGTTCGCGTTGACCCAGTCGACGATCGACGCGGTCGTCGCGCCCGGCGTGAAGATCTCCGCGACGCCCTTCTCCTTCAGCGGCGGGATGTCGGCGTCGGGGATGATGCCGCCGCCGAAGACCTTGATGTCCTCCGCGTCGCGCTCCTTGAGGAGCTCGATGACCTTGACGAAGAGCGTGTTGTGCGCCCCCGAGAGGATCGACAGGCCGATCGCGTCGGCGTCCTCCTGGATCGCGGTGTCGACGATCTGCTCCGGCGTCTGGTGCAGCCCGGTGTAGATCACCTCCATCCCGGCGTCGCGCAGGGCGCGCGCGATGACCTTGGCCCCGCGATCGTGGCCGTCGAGACCCGGCTTGGCGACGACCACGCGGATCGGACCGGTCACACCCATCACTGCCTCCACATGCGACCCCCGCGCAACTCTGCCGGGGAGGTGAACGAACGTTATCGACAGCATCCCGCAACGGGCCGTTTCGCGGAGCCCCGCGAGGGGGAAATCACACGTGGGACACGTTCGTTCCGCGCTCTGCCCCGTTCCGGCCCTCCTCCTGGGCCACACCAGCCGCCCGCGGGGCCGTGCGCGAAAGGAGCCGCGACGCCGGTCGCCGGGGTTCCGTGCCGCCGTCCGTACGGCACGGGACCCCGGCGGTCCGGCGCACCGCCCGGCCCTGTGCCGCACGGGAGGTCGGCGATGGAGTTCTCCAAGGTCACCACCCTGCTGAAGGCCACCACCCTCGAAGCCGCGGTCCTCACCGGCCGCCTCGTCCTCTACCCGTCGGGACTCGTCCCCGGCGGCCGGGACCACCGGTACGACGACCGGAAGGACGACCGGAACGAGCGGAACGACCGGGAGGGCCGGGGCAGCGGGGGCGACGGGGACGGCCGGGACAACGGCGCCGGGCGGCCGGTCGTGCTGCTGCACGGTCTCGTCGACAACCGGTCCGTCTTCCTCGTGCTGCGCCGCGCGCTCGCCCGGCACGGCCGCACCCGCGTCGCCTGCCTCGACTACTCCCCGTTCACCGGCGACCTGCGGACCGCCGCGGTGGCGCTGGGCCGGCACGTCGACCGGATCCTGGAGCGCACCGGCCGGGCCGAGGTGGACGTGGTCGGGCACAGCCTCGGCGGTCTGATCGCCCGCTATTACGTACAGCGTCTGGGTGGTGACGTGCGGGTGCGGACGCTGGTCACGCTGGGCACTCCGCACGCGGGCACGACGGCCGGGTCGCCGCTCGCGGACGCGCACCCGCTGGTGCGGCAGATGCGGCCGGGGTCGGAGGTGCTGCGGGAGCTGGCGGAGCCGGCGCCGGGCTGCCGGACCCGGTTCGTGAGCTTCTGGAGCGATCTGGACCGGATCATGGTGCCGGTGGAGACGGCCCGTCTCGACCACCCCGACCTGCTGACGCACAGCGTGCGGGTGAGCGGCATCGGGCATCTCGCGCTGCCGGTGCATCCGACGGTGGCGGCGGGGGTCCTGGAGGCTCTGGACGCGGAGGGGGCGGGCGGGGCGGAGGAGGCGGCAGGCGAGGGGGCGGCCTCGGTGGCCTGACGCGCCGCCGGCGGGCGACACCCCCGGGGCCGTTCTTCGAACGTTCCTCGAACACAAGGCCAAAGCTCTGTGTGTGAGCTGGCGAAACACGGCCGATTGCCCGTTTCCTGCGCCCGCAAACCCTTCCGAAGATTGTCGGTCCCGCATACCGCCGGGTACAGTCGCGCCACTGCTTCCCCCCGGGACACCCCCTGACGGGCCCGCCCCGGACTGGTCCTGCTGCCGAGGCGAGAGAGACGTTGGTGAACGACCAGCACCCCCACGCCGGGTACGCCGGAGACGGCGCCCACACCACCGGCAGTTTCGCGGCCGACCCGCTCTTCGGGGCCTGGTCCGACACGGACTCGACCGGCCACAGCGGCCAGTGGGACCTGGGGCAGTACGCCGCCTCCGGCGCGTACGACACGACGGGCCAGTGGGACACCACCGGCCAGTGGACCACCGCGACCGCCACCGTCGCCGACCCCTACGCGGCGACGGCGTACGGACAGCCCGACGCGTACGACACCACCGGCCAGTGGGACGCCTCCGCCTGGACCGCGGCCCCCGCCACCGGCGCGTACGAGACCCTGCACTCCGGCGCCTACGCGGCGCAGGGCGCGTACGGCCACGAGGCGTACGACACGACCGGCCAGTGGGCCGCCCCCGCCTTCGCGACCGACACCGGCGCCTTCGACGCCACCGCCTGGAACCAGGCCGCGGACCTCGCCGAGCCGGTCGTCCCCCAGCAGTACGTCCCCGAGACCGAACGCGTCGACCACACCGCCGAGTTCACGTTCCCCGGCTACGAAGCCGCCTCCGAGACCAGGTACGAGCCCGAGCCGGGGTACGAGCACCCCGAGCCGTCGTACGAGCCCGAGGCCGGATACGCGCGGCCCGACGGGGGGTACGAGCCCGAGGCCGCCGGCGAGCCCGGGACGGAGACCTACGAGGTCGTCGCGCACGACGTGCCCGGGGACGAGGCCGGCGAGCCCGCCGCCGAGGTCCGTGCCGACACCGCCGCCCGCCCCGGCCGCCGCGCCGCCGGCGGAGCCCGCGCCCGCCGCCGTACCCCCGCCAAGCGCTCCGCGCTGCTGACCGTCGCCGTCCCCTCGGCCTGCGTCATGGGCGTCGCCGGCATCGCCGCCGCCTCCGTCAGCGGCCTCACCGGCACCGAGCCCGAGGCCCCCCAGAAGAAGACCACCACCGCGCTCGCCGCCGCCGACCCGGCCGCCGTGAAGCAGGTCCCCGCCAACACCGCGCTCGACACCCAGCTCAGCGCCCTCGACGCCGACGTCCGCGACTTCGGCGACCGCGCCAGCCGCACCCAGGAGCGCATCGACCTCAAGGCGCGCCAGGCCGCCGAGAAGAAGAAGCGCGCGGAGGAGGCCGCCCGCCGGGAGGCCATGCGGCCCAAGTTCATGCTGCCGGTGGAACTGCACCAGCTCAGCGCCCGCTTCGGCCAGTCCGGCGTCAACTGGATGTCCGTGCACACCGGCATCGACTTCCCCGTGCAGTACGGCACCCCCGTCATGGCCGCGACCGACGGCACCGTCCGCACCCAGTGGAACTCCGCCTACGGCAACATGGCGATCGTGACCGCCGCCGACGGCACCGAGACCTGGTACTGCCACCTCAGCAGCACCAAGATCCGCTGGGGTCAGGTCAAGGCCGGCGACGTCATCGCCTACTCCGGCAACTCGGGCAACTCCACCGGCCCCCACCTGCACTTCGAGGTGCGGCCCGGCGGCGGCTCCGCGATCGACCCGCTGACGTGGCTGCGCAGCAAGGGCCTCGACCCGACGAGCTGAACGCCACTCACCCCGTACGCACCCCGTACGCCGTGAGGGCCCGGTCCGGGAACGGACCGGGCCCTCACGCGTCGTGGCCTACAGCTTCTCGACCGGCGCGTACCGCAGCAGCAGCCGCTTCGGCTTCTCGTCGCCGAAGTCGATCGTCGCCTGCGCGTCCGAGCCGGAGCCCGTCACCGCCATCACCGTGCCCAGGCCGAACTGGTCGTGCGTGACCCGGTCGCCGACCGCCAGCGCGACCACCGGCTTGTCCGAGGCCGCGCGGCGCGTCGCGAAACCGGACGGGCCGGAGCGGGCGCGCGACGAGGACAGCGACGACGACAGCGAGGACGCGATCCCCGAGGTCGGACCCGCCGGCTTCGCCATCGCCCCGGTCCGCTTCCACTCCAGGTACGCGGGCGGGATCTCCTCCAGGAAGCGGGAGGCCGGGTTGTACGAGGGCTGGCCCCAGGCGCTGCGCATCGACGAACGGGTGAGGTACAGCCGCTCGCGGGCGCGGGTGATGCCCACGTACGCCAGGCGCCGCTCCTCCTCCAGCTCCTTGGTCTGGCCGAGCGCCCGCATGTGCGGGAAGACGCCGTCCTCCATGCCGGTGAGGAAGACCACCGGGAACTCCAGGCCCTTCGCGGTGTGCAGGGTCATCAGCGTGACGACGCCGGAGCCCTCCTCGTCCTCGTCGGGGATCTGGTCGGAGTCGGCGACCAGCGCGACCTTCTCCAGGAACTCGGCGAGCGTCCCCGCGCCCGCCGTCTCCGCGCCCTCGGCCTCCGCGCGCTCCTGCTCGAACTCCAGGGCCACGGCGGCGAGTTCCTGCAGGTTCTCGATCCGGGTCTCGTCCTGCGGGTCGGTGGACGCCTGCAGCTCGGCCAGATAGCCGGTCCGCTCCAGGACGGCCTCCAGGACGACCGCAGGGCCCGCGCCGGACTCGGCGATGGTGCGCAGCTCGTCCATGAGCGTGTTGAACCGCTTCACCGCGTTGGCCGAGCGGGCCGCCATGCCGTACGCCTCGTCGACCCGCTTCAGGGCCTGCGGGAAGGTGATCTTCTCGCGCAGCGCGAGGGCGTCGATCATCGCCTCGGCGCGCTCGCCGATGCCGCGCTTCGGCACGTTGAGGATCCGGCGCAGCGGCACGTTGTCCTCGGGGTTGGCGAGGACGCGCAGGTAGGCGAGGACGTCCCGGACCTCCTTGCGCTCGTAGAAGCGCACGCCGCCGACGACCTTGTAGGGCAGGCCGACGCGGATCAGGATCTCCTCGAAGACGCGGGACTGCGCGTTCGTCCGGTAGAAGATCGCCACGTCGCCGGCCTTCGCCTCGCCCGCGTCGGTGAGCCGGTCGATCTCGTCGGCGACGAACTGCGCCTCGTCGTGCTCGGTGTCCGCGACGTAGCCGGTGATCATCGCGCCGGCGCCGGCGTCGGTCCACAGGTTCTTGGGGCGGCGCGACTCGTTGCGCTCGATGACCGCGTTGGCCGCGGAGAGGATCGTCTGGGTGGAGCGGTAGTTCTGCTCCAGCAGGATCGTCGTCGCGTCCGGGTAGTCCTCCTCGAACTGGAGGATGTTGCGGATCGTCGCGCCGCGGAACGCGTAGATCGACTGGTCGGCGTCGCCGACCACGCACAGCTCGGCCGGGCCGAGGTCGTCGTAGCCGGTGCCGACCAGCTCGCGGACCAGGGTGTACTGGGCGTGGTTGGTGTCCTGGTACTCGTCGACGAGGACGTGGCGGAAGCGGCGGCGGTAGTGCTCGGCGACGTCCGGGAACGCCTGGAGCAGGTGGACCGTCGTCATGATGATGTCGTCGAAGTCCAGCGCGTTCGCCTCGCGCAGGCGCGCCTGGTACATCCGGTACGCCTCGGCGAGCGTCTTCTCGAAGCCGTCGGCGGCCTGGTCGGCGAAGGTCTCCTCGTCGATCAGCTCGTTCTTCAGATTGGAGATCTTGGCGCTGAAGGACTTCGGCGGGAACTTCTTCGGGTCGAGGTCCAGGTCGCGGCAGACCAGCGCCATCAGGCGCTTGGAGTCGGCGGCGTCGTAGATCGAGAAGGACGAGGTGAAGCCGAGCTTCTTCGACTCGCGGCGCAGGATGCGGACGCAGGCGCTGTGGAAGGTCATCACCCACATCGCGGCGGCCCGCGGGCCGACCAGCTGCTCGACGCGCTCCTTCATCTCGCCGGCGGCCTTGTTGGTGAAGGTGATCGCCAGTATCTGGCCGGGGTGCACGTGCCGCGTGCCCAGCAGGTGGGCGATGCGGTGGGTGAGCACCCGGGTCTTGCCGGAGCCGGCGCCGGCCACGATGAGCAGCGGGGAACCGGTGTGGACGACGGCGGCGCGCTGCTGCTCGTTCAGCCCGTCCAGCAGGGCGGCCGGGTCCACGACGGGACGGTGGGCGCCGTCGCGGTAGTACGGGTCGCGGGGCGGGGGCGCGTCGAAGTGCTCCCCGAACAGGTCGTGCGGGACCTCCTCCGCGGCCGGGGCGCCGTGCTCGTCGTCCTCGGGCGGGGGCGGGACGTCCTCCGGGGAGTGGGACTGGAGGCCGGCCAGGAAGCTGTCGTCAAAGAGGCTGCTCATCGCCTCCCGAGTCTAGGACGCCGCGCCGACAACCGGGCCCGCCTTCGGCGTCCTCCCGGTGTGAGGGCGCACACCGGGAGGCGCCGGAGCGGTCCGGACCGGCCGGGGGGCTCAGGTCCAGAGGGTGGCGATGAAGATGTTCGCCGTGGTCAGACCGCCGACGGCGGCGAAGAGGCCCTTGTCGGCGGTCTCGTCGTCGCGCTTGACGTAGACGATGCCGAGGATCACCACGAGGATCAGCAGCTTGATGCCGACCTTGATGTTGTTGACCGTCTGGTCGTCGGCCTGGTTGAGGCCGACGAGCGCGACGCCGGTGACCAGCATGGTCAGCGCGCCGTGCAGCATCGCCGGGGTGAAGCGGGCCGTGCCGGCGCCGATCGCCTTCATCTGGGTGAGGAATCCGCCCAGCAGCGAGGCGATGCCGATGATGTGGAGCGCGACGAAGACATTGATGAGGACGTCCATGGGGCGGAGCCTAACCGGGCCCTTAGCAGCGCTCGGCGGCCGGGTCCACCCGCTCCCCCGCTTCGGTCGCCCGCCCCCGGGGAACCGTCGCCGACCGCCCCCGCGCGCGAAAGGGAACGGTCCCCGGGGGTCATCCGGCGCCAATAGCGGTCAACCCGCCGCCGGGGCGTGACGCCCGGGTCTAGCGTCCTGCCCCAGGTGGCCGGCTCCCCACCCCGCCGGTCCGCCCGGCGGTGCCGGCCGCCCCCGCCGGAGAACCCCGGCGGCGGCCCGTCTCCCCTGTGCGGTCCGCCGCCGGCCCCGGCCGGCACCGTCCCCCACAGGGAGAGGATGTGACCCGCCCTCGTGGCAGCGCACCGAAAACCCCGGCCCCCGTCGCCGGGCCGCCCCGCGGCCCGCACGGCCGCCACGCTCGTCCTGGCCTCGGCCGCCACCGCCACCCTCTTCGAGGGCGCGGGACACGCCGACCCGGCCCGCCCCGACCGCACCCCCGCCCAGGTCAGGGCCGAGGTCGACCGGCTCTACGAGGAGGCCGGGGCCGCCACCCAGCGGTACAACGGCGCCCGGGAACGGGCCGACGCCGCCCGCGCCTCCTTCGACGCGCTCCGCGACGAGGCCGCCCGCCGCACCGAACGCCTCAACACCGTCCGCAGCGGTCTCGGGGCCGTCGCCGCCGCCCAGTACCGCTCCGGCGGCCTCGGCCCGGCCGTCCAGCTGGTCCTCACCTCCGACCCCGACGCGTACCTGGAGCGGGCCGCCCTCGCCGAGAAGGCGGGCGCCCGGCAGGCCGCCGCCGTCACCGCCGTACGCCGGGAGCTCGCCGCCCTCGCCCAGCTCCGCGCCGAATCCGCCGGCCGGCTCGCCGCGCTGCGCACCCACGAGGCGGAGCTGCGCCGCCAGAAGGCCGCCGTCCTCACGAAGCTGACCGCCGCACGACGCCTCCTCGCCCGCCTCACCGCCGAGGAACGGGCCCGGTACGAGGCGGCCTCCGCCGCCCGCACCACCGCCCCGGCCCCGGCGAGCGGCTCGACCGGAGCGAACAGCGCGAACGGAGCGGCCGGTATCGCCGGCGGCTCCCCGGCACGCGCGGACCGGGCGTCCGCGGACCGGACCTCCGGCGGCCGGGCGCCGGTGGCCGCCCCCGCCGGCCGTGCCTCCGCCGCCCTCTCCTTCGCCCGCGCCCAGCTCGGCAAGCCGTACGTCTGGGGCGCCACCGGCCCCTCGGCGTACGACTGCTCGGGACTCACCCAGGCCGCCTGGCGCGCGGCCGGCGTCTCGCTGCCGCGCACCACATACACCCAGATCAACGCCGGGCGCCGGGTCTCCCGCTCCGAGCTGGCCCCGGGCGACCTGGTCTTCTTCTACTCCGGCATCAGCCACGTGGGCCTCTACATCGGCGGCGGCCAGATGATCCACGCGCCCCGGCCGGGCGCCCCCGTCCGGATCGCACCCATCGACGAGATGCCCTTCGCCGGCGCCACCCGCGTCGCCTGACCGGTACACCCGGCGAGCGCCTGCTCCGTCAGACCAGCCGGCGCGCGGCGGCCCAGCGGGTCAGCTCGTGCCGGTTGGACAGCTGGAGCTTGCGGAGCACCGCGGAGACGTGCGACTCGACGGTCTTCACCGAGATGTAGAGCTGCTTGGCGACCTCCTTGTACGCGTAGCCACGGGCGATCAGCCGCAGCACCTCGCGCTCCCGCTGGGTGAGCCGGTCCAGGTCCTCGTCCACCGGGGGCGCGTCGGTGGAGGCGAAGGCGTCCAGGACGAAGCCGGCCAGCCGCGGGGAGAACACGGCGTCGCCCTCCTGCACCCGGAAGATCGAGTCCACCAGGGCGTCGCCGGTGATCGTCTTGGTGACGTAGCCGCGGGCGCCGCCCCGGATCACGCCGATCACGTCCTCCGCCGCGTCCGACACCGAGAGCGCGAGGAAGCGGACCGGGTCCTCTGCGGCGGCCATCAGCCCGGCGCAGCGGCGCAGCACCTCGACCCCGCCGCCACCGGGCAGGTGCACGTCGAGGAGGACGACCTCCGGCCGGGTCGCGGTGATCACGGTGACGGCCTGGTCGACGTCGGCGGCCTCGCCGACGACCTCGACCCCGGTGACGTCGGTCCGGCCGATCTCGGCCTGCACCCCGGTACGGAACATGCGGTGGTCGTCGACGAGGACGACCCGCACCCGGCGGCCGGGGCCGCCCGCCGCACCCGGCTCCGTCGTCCCGCCGGCCCCGGCCGCCGCCCCGCTGTCGTCGCTCATCCGTCCGCCCTCTCCATCTCCAGCTCGACCTCGGTGCCCCCGCCCGGCACGGCCCGCAGCCGGGCCGTGCCGCCGTTGCGCTGCATCCGGCCGATGATCGATTCTCGTACGCCCATTCTGTCCTCGGGGACCTCGTCCAGGTCGAACCCGGGGCCGCGGTCGCGCACCGACACGAACACCGTGCGCCCCTCCACCTCCGCGTACACCTGGACCGCCCCGCCCTCGCCACCGTACTTCGCGGCGTTGACCATCGCCTCGCGCGCGGCCTTCATCTGCGCGGTCAGCTTCTCGTCGAGCGGGCAGTCGCCGACGACCACGACCTCCAGCGGCACCCCGTGCTTGTCCTCGACCTCGGCGGCGGCCCGCTTCACCGCCTCCGCCAGGGTCTCCGGCTCCTCGTCGTCCCCGCCGGAGCCCTCCGGCCGGTACAGCCAGTTCCGCAGCTCGCGCTCCTGGGCGCGGGCGAGTCTGCGGACCTCGCCGGCGTCGTCGGCGTTCCGCTGGATCAGGGTCAGGGTGTGGAGGACGGAGTCGTGGACGTGGGCGGCGACCTCCGCCCGCTCCTGGGCGCGGATGCGCAGGGTCCGCTCGGCGGAGAGGTCCTGCGACATCCTTATCAGCCAGGGACCGGCGAGCAGCGCTATGCCGGTGAGCACGGCGACAGCGGCGGTCAGTGCGGTGCCGATCTGGGCGACGGAGCCGCGCACGACCACGAAGACGGCGAGGCCGGTGCCGACCAGGGCGACGCCGACGAGCCCCCGGACGAGGTGGAAGCCGCGCCCCTGGCCGACGGTCCGGCCGGTCCACGTGTCGCGGCGGGCGTTGTCGGCCTGCCGCCACACCAGGACGACGCCGAGACCGATGAGCATCGTCGGCCACACGTACCGTCCGGTCTCGCCGTCGATCCGCAGGTTCGCGATGAAGACGGACGCGCCGGCCGCGAGGGCGACGAGGGCGACGATCTGGCCGCGGTCGGGTTTGCGGAGCCGGCGTCTGCCGTCCTCCGTGCGCTCGAAGAGGGAGAGGGGTTCGGCCCGGCCGGCGAGGCCGAGCGGGACGACGATCCAGAAGACCGCGTAGAGCAGCAGCCCGAGGCCCTCGGTAAACACGAGCACCGCGAACACGGCGCGCACCCAGGCGACCGGCAGGCCGAGGTGTCCGGCGAGACCGCGGGCGACACCGCCGAGCCACCGCCCGTCGGCGCTGCGGTAGAGCCTGCGCACGGGCGGTTCGTCGAGGTCGGTGACGCGAGCGGTTGCGGACATGCACCGATCGTCACACGTCCGGCCGCCGCCGGGCATCAGGGTCGGCCCTGAGATCGCCCCCTGGTTCTCCTCGGGGTCGGCACCGGCGTGCCGGGCCGCCGAATATCAGGGTCGTGCCAGGGTCGTTCCCGGTGCCGACCCGGGGCCCCGGGCGTTCACCATGGAGCCATGACGAGTTCGACGCCTTCGCGGCCCACGCAGCACGAGGCCCCACCCGCGGCCGGTGACGCTCCCGCGTTCCCGCCGCGCCGCTCGCGGACGAGCCGAGTGGTCGGCGGGGTCTGCGGCGGTCTCGGCCGGCACTTCGACATGGATCCGGTGATCTTCCGGATCGTGCTCGCGGTGCTGGCGGTGACGGGCGGCATCGGGCTGATCTTCTACGGCTTCGCCTGGCTGCTGATCCCGCTCGTGGGCGAGGACGAGAGCGAGGGCAGACGGCTGCTGACCGGCCGGGTGTCCGGGGCGACGCTGGCGGCGATCCTGATGGCGCTGGTGGGCTGCGGGATCTTCCTGTCGATGCTGCGCACCAACTCGATGGTGGGCTTCGCGGTGCTGCTGTCGCTGGTGACGGCGGGTGCCGCGTACTGGTCGCAGCGCCGGCACACGGCCGAGGAGGAGGCGGAGCGGGACCCGGAGGCGCGGCCGAAGGTGCCGCACGTGCGGGTCCCGGTGCCGCCGGAGGCGAAGGCGCCGCCGCTGACGTACATCGAGAGCCAGATGATGTCGTGGTGGCGCGACCCGATCGTGAAGGACGGTTCGACGGGCAAGGTGGCCTTCGGTTACATGTGGGGGCCGGCCGGGATCGTCGACGCGGAGGGCCGGGTCGGCGGCGAGGTGCCCCGACCGGGCAGCCGGTGGGGCGCGCCAGTCGGCGCGCGGCCGGAGCCGTCGGTGCGGCGCGGCCCGGCGTCGATCGCGGGGCTCGTCCATCTCCTCGCGCTGGCGGCGGCGATCACGGGCACGGCCCTGACGTGGGAGTCGCAGCCGCTGGGCGTCAGCCTGGCGACGGGGCTCACGGCGGCGCTGGCCGTGTTCGGCACGGGGCTCGTGGTCAGCAGTTTTCTGGGCCGGACCGGGTTCGGCACGATCTTCCAGGTGGTGGTGACGGCGGCGCTGCTGGCCGGTGCGGTCGCGCTGCCGGAGAAGATCACCACGGAGTGGACGCGCCGGACGTGGACGCCGGCCGCGGTGGCCGCGGTGGAGCCGCGGTACGACCTGGGTGCCGGGGTGGGGACGCTGGACCTGTCCCGGCTGTCGGTGCCCGAGGGGACGACGGTGCGGACGGCGGTCGATGTGGGCGCGGGCAAGCTGGAGGTGCTGGTGCCGCGGGACGCGGTGGTGCGGCTGCGCGCCCAGGTGGGGCTCGGCGACCTCCAGCTGCCGGGGCAGCCGGCCGACGACATCGACATCGCCCCGGACCGCGACGAGACGCGGACGCTGAACCCGCCCGCCGGCACGGAGCCGGCGGGGACGCTCGACCTCTCGCTGGAGGTCGGTCTCGGACAGGTGGAGGTCACCCGTGCTGCTTCATGAGTTCCGGCCCGGCCGGCTGGTCGTGGGTCTGGCCGCGCTCGGCCTGGCCGCCGCGTACGGCGGGGATCTGGCCGGCTGGTGGACCGCCCCGTGGTGGCTGGCGGTGCCGGTGATGTGCGGCGGGCTGGGTCTGGCGGGGCTGCTGACCTGGGTGGCCTACGGCCTGCGGCGGCGTTCGGCGAGGAGACGGTCGGCGGACAGCACCGGGGCGCCGGCGAGCAGCAGCGGCAGCCAGGCCATGAGATAGGCGAGGTCGTTGCCGAGGTAGTACGGGTGCACCTGCCAGCTCACGGTGAGCCAGAGGCTCAGCGAGATGAGGGCGCCGCCGAGAGCGGCCGGCCGGGCGAGGAGGCCGAGGAGGGTGCCGAGGCCGACGGCGAGTTCGCCGAGGGCGAGGGCGTAGCCGAAGCCGCTGGGGCTGTGGAGGGCCAGGTCGACGAGCCACGGGACGGCGGAGGAGTCGCGGACACCGCGCATGGTCTCGCCGATGGAGCCGGTGCCGGTGTCGGCGAGGAAGGCCGGGTCGGTGAGCTTGTCGAGGCCGGCGTAGACGAAGGTGACGCCGAGGAAGATCCGGAGCGGGAGGAGCGCGTAACGGGAGGCGGTGGCCTTCCAGGCGTCGGTGCGGTCCCTCAGGGTGGGTCCGCCGGGGCGGTCCGTGTGCTCGCTCATGTCCGGTCACCTCTCCACGCAGCCGTACGACTGTTCGCGGACTGATTCTCTCCGCTCGGCCTGTGGAGGGACACAGGAAGGGGCCGGATGTTCAGTCGGCGACGTCGATCGTGACCCGGTCGGTCTCGAATCCGGCGGCGGTGACGACGGAGACCTCGACCCGGCCGGGTTCGACGTCGGCGGGGAGCGGCACGGTGAGGAGGGTGTCGGTGGGGTTGGCGAAGCCGCCGGGGACGGGCACCAGGGGGACGTGGGCGTGGACGGCGCCGATCCGGACGACGAGCCGGGTCAGTGGGTCGGGGGCGGCGGCGCCGGGCGGGACGAAGCCGTGGCCGCGGATCTCGATGTCGTCGCCGACCCGGATGGGGGCGTCGAGGTCGCCGGCCTCGCGGGCGCGGACGACGGCGTGGACGACGGGCGGGCCGCCTTCGGTGCACTTGGCGGCGAGGTGCCAGGCGGCGGAGACGGCGACGAGGAGGGCGAGGGACCAGGGCGGTGCGGGGAGGCGGTCGGGGGCGGTGGCGAGCCGGACGGCGGTGAAGACGAGGACGGCGCCGGAGACGAGGACGTACTGGACGTCGGCGAGGTCGGCGCGGCCGTTGTCGTCGCAGAGGAGGTCGGCGGCGCGGGGCCGTTCGGCGCGGACCTTCTGGAGCCGCCGGGCGGCGATCCGGGTGGAGACGACGAGCCGGGCGGTGACGGCGACGGCCGAGACGAGGGCGAGGACGGTGACGAGGGCGGCGGCGCCGGCCAGGTCGAAGGGCCCCGGGGTGGGGGTGGGAGTGGGAGTGGGCGTGGTGAGGGAGCGGAGGGTGAGGAAGAGAAGGGCGTAGCAGAGCAGGAGGAGCCAGGCGGCGGCGACGGCCCGGGTGGTGGAGAGCCGGTTGTCCTCTCCGGTGACGGCGGCGAGCAGGCCGCCGCGGGCGCGGTGGGCGTGGGCGGCGGCGGTGAGGGGGACGGCGAGGAGGACGGCGGTGCAGAGGCCGGCGGTGCGGGCGGCGGTCCAGCCGGTGCCGAGGGCGGTGAGGGCCTGGCCGAGGAGGAGGGCGAGGACGGCGGCCCAGATCGCGGCGAGGCTGCCGGTGCGGACGCGGGCGAGCCAGGCGAGTCCGGCCTCCCGGCCGTGGGCGGTCACGGCGCGGGCGGACTGGGCGAGTTCGTCGGAGACCCACTGGCGGGCGGCGACCGGGGAGTGGGCGACGGCGGCGGGGACGCCGTGGCCGGCGGCGAGTTCCTCGCGGCGGGCGAGGAAGGCGGCGACGGCGCGGCGGTGGCCGGTCTCGCCGCAGTGGGCGCAGCCGGCGCAGGCCGTCGGATGGTCGCCGGCGCCGTGGCGCCCGCCGTACTGTCTCGCCTCTTGAACCGCCACGGTGCCGTCACTTCCCGAGTCCCGAGCCCAACGTGCCGCTGGTTCCTCGGAATTGTGCCGCACCGAGGGGGCTCGGAAGGGCCGCGTGCGCCCCGCCGGAGAGTGATTGCCGGGCCATCGCCTTGACGTACAGAAGGGTGAAGCGATGGTGCTACGACAGGAGTTCGGGCTCCGCGCGGCTGATCCTGCGCCAGAGCGGCTGGTAGTTGATCCAGGCGACGAGGTCGCCGCCGAGTTGTTCGCGGGTGGCGACGGCGTCCTGGTGGGCGATGAGGACGGGTTTGCCGGCGGCGCGGGCGGCGAGCTGGATGCGGGCGCAGCGGTCCATGGAGAGGAACCACCAGGCGGCGGCGTCGACGGAGGTGCCGACGGTGAGGAGGCCGTGGTTGCGCAGGACGATGCCCTTGAAGGGGCCGAGGGCGACGGCGACGCGGCGGGCTTCCTCGGCGTCGACGGTGACGCCGGTGTAGGCGTCGTAGAGGGCGTGGTCCTGGTAGAAGGCGCAGGCTTCCTGGGTGAGGGGGTCGAGGAGTTCGCCGAGGGCGGCGAGGGCGCGGCCGTGGGTGGAGTGGGTGTGGGCGACGGCGACGGCGTCGGGGCGGGCCCGGTGGACGGCGGCGTGGACGGTGAAGGCGGCCTGGTTGACGTGGTGGTCGCCGTGGACGACCTGGCCCTCTCCGTTGGCGAGGACGAGGTCGCTCGCGGTGAGGTCGCCGAAGGGTTCGCCGAAGGGGTTCACCCAGTAGCAGTCGTCGTACTCGGGGTCGCGGACGGTGATGTGGCCGGAGACGCCCTCCTCGTAACCGAGCCGCCCGAAGAGCCGGAGGGCGCCGGCGAGCCGCTGCTTGCGGTGGGCGCGTTCCTCCTCGGCCGTCGCGTGGACGGGCGGCATGGCGAAGTGGAGCCGGTCGACGGGGACGGGGGCCGGTGTCTCGGTCATGCGCCGGAAGGTAACGCCCGGCCGGTCAAGTCACCAGAGGCCGGACGGGACCGGTCTGGTCGGACGGGTCGCAGCACTCAAACACACGGGGCGGGAAGCGGCGAGGCCGCCGCCCGCGGTGCGGGGCGGCGGCCTCAGGCGCGTGCGGGAGGGGTCACTCCCACTCGATGGTGCCCGGGGGCTTGCTGGTGACGTCGAGGACGACGCGGTTGACGTCGGCGACCTCGTTGGTGATGCGGGTCGAGATCTTGGCGAGGACCTCGTACGGCAGGCGGGACCAGTCGGCCGTCATGGCGTCCTCGGAGGAGACCGGGCGCAGGACGATCGGGTGGCCGTAGGTGCGGCCGTCGCCCTGGACGCCGACGGAGCGGACGTCGGCGAGCAGCACGACCGGGCACTGCCAGATCTCGCGGTCGAGACCGGCGGCGGTCAGCTCCTCGCGGGCGATGGCGTCGGCCTCGCGGAGCAGGTCCAGGCGCTCCTTGGTGACCTCGCCGACGATGCGGATGCCGAGGCCGGGGCCCGGGAAGGGCTGGCGCTGGACGATCTCCTCGGGCAGGCCGAGCTCCTGGCCGACCATCCGGACCTCGTCCTTGAAGAGCTGCCGCAGCGGCTCGACCAGCTCGAACTCGATGTCGTCGGGGAGGCCGCCCACGTTGTGGTGCGACTTGATGTTGGCGGTGCCGGTGCCGCCGCCGGACTCGACGATGTCCGGGTAGAGGGTGCCCTGCACGAGGAAGGCGACCTCGGGGCCCTCCTCCTGGAGGATCTCCAGCTGCGCCTGCTCGAAGACGCGGATGAACTCACGGCCGATGATCTTGCGCTTGGTCTCCGGGTCGGAGACGCCGGCGAGGGCGGTGAGGAAGCGCTCCTGCGCGTCGACGACGACCAGGCGGGCGCCGGTGGCGGCCACGAAGTCCTTCTCGACCTGCTCGGTCTCGCCCTTGCGCATCAGGCCGTGGTCGACGTAGACGCAGGTGAGCTGGTCGCCGATGGCCTTCTGCACGAGGGCGGCGGCCACGGCGGAGTCGACGCCGCCGGAGAGGCCGCAGATGGCGCGCTTGTCGCCGACCTGGGCGCGGATGGCCGCGACCTGCTCCTCGATGACGTTGCCGGTGGTCCAGGTGGGCTGGATGCCGGCGCCGCGGTAGAGGAAGTGCTCCAGGATCTGCTGGCCGTGCGTGGAGTGCAGCACCTCGGGGTGGTACTGGACGCCGTACAGCTTCTTCTCGTCGTTCTCGAAGGCGGCGACCGGGACCACGTCGGTGGACGCGGTGACGGTGAAGCCCTCGGGGGCGGCGGAGCAGGCGTCGCCGTGCGACATCCACACGGACTGCTCGACCGGGGTGCCCTCGAAGAGGGTGGAGCCGGCCTTGGTGACGTGCAGCGGGGTGCGGCCGTACTCGCGGGCGCCGGTGTTGTCGACGGTGCCGCCGAGGGTCGTCGCCATGAGCTGGAAGCCGTAGCACATGCCGAAGACGGGGACGCCGGCCTCGAAGAGCGCGCGGTCGAGGCGCGGGGCGCCCTCGGCGTACACGGACGACGGACCGCCGGAGAGGATGATCGCCTTCGGGTTCTTGGCCAGCATCTCGGCCACCGGCATGGTGGACGGGACGATCTCGCTGTAGACCCGGGCCTCGCGGACGCGGCGGGCGATGAGCTGGGCGTACTGGGCGCCGAAGTCGACAACGAGGACTACGTCCGGGTTGGTGACGTCGGGCGCGGCAGCGGGGGACGCTGATGACACTACGGCGGCCTTCCGGCGGTAGGGGGTTCCCGAAGGAGGGGGCTATTTGTCGATTCTACCGGCGTGCGCGTGTCGCTTTTCGTCTCACCATCCGAACGCGGGTGGCCTTCGTCTCACCATCCGGGCCCGGCTTGCCCCGGGGTGCCGGGCGGGGTCCATACTGGGCGCCATGCGCACGCACTCGACCTTCCTGTTTACCTATGGCAACCGGCCCACCGGCTGCCATGGTCGTGCTGCTTGAGCAACTGACAACAGCGACTTCCCCAGGCGCCCCGGGCCGACAAGGCCCGGGGCGTCTGGCGTTTCCCGGGCCGTGCCGGGCCGGGGCCTCCACCCCACGAGGAACACCAGGAGCCCCGCATGACCACGAAGACCCCCACCGAGCTGACCGGCGCCCGCACCGACGAGGCGGCCTCGCTGATCGGTGACGCGCGCGAGCGGATCGACGCGCTGGACGACCGGATCATCGGCCTCATCCAGGAGCGGATGGCGGTCTCGGCGGTGATCCAGGAGGCCCGGATCTCCTCGGGCGGCCGGCGGGTGAACCTGGCGCGTGAGATGGAGGTGCTCGCCCACTACCGGGACGCGCTGGGCAAGCCGGGCACGGCGCTGGCGATGACGATGCTGGAGCTGTGCCGGGGCCGCGTCTGAGCCCGCCCCGATCCGACGGGAGAGCCGCACCCCGCGAGCCGAGAGCCCAGCCCCGCCGCCCGGAGAGCCCCACCCCGCGGGTGGGGTTCCGCACCCGCGTTCGGTGCCGGACTCACCCGTACGGCGCGTGACCGGCCCCCGCCGGGCTTCGTTGAGCGGGGTGTCCGTGCCAGCCAGGGGCGGGCCCGTAAGAAACCACGCGTGGCTTCGCTGGAGCGTGTGACGTGCTTCTCGTACGTCGTGGGACCTCGCTCCAGCGCGCGTGACCGGACGGCAGGGGACAGCAGCCCGGTCACCCAGAAAGGGCGGTCGGTCCCGGGGACGCCCGGGGCCGACCGCAACCGGCTCATCCTCCTCCCCCACCGTTCCGACCCGTCCCCTCCGACTTCCCTCCCCCGACGCGGCGCGACCCCCCGGCGCCGCTCCGCTCGGCACCGCCGCTGCCCTGACACCGGTGCCGCCCCAGGGCCCGTGCCGCGACCGGAATCGCGGCACGGGCCCTCTTCACGCCCGGGCCCGCCCAGCCCCACCCAGCACCCCTCCGCGTGTGACGCGCGTCACACGAAGATCCCGCGCAACGCCTACAACCAATGACGGGGCCCGCTGGTCATCTATGCAGCAACACCGAAAAGCCGGAAGGGCGCTGCACTCGGAGGGGGGTGCAGCGCCCTTTCCGCGCTCTTTCCACTTCCTTACGCCTCAGGGCGTCTTCTTCGGCGGGACCGCCGGGATGCCGAGGAAGGGCAGCCGCAGGGCGCCGAACGCCTCGGCCGGGACCGCCGGCGTCTTCGGCTCGACCGCCGCCAGGCGCGCGTACGCCTCGCCCTGCCGGGGCCGCGGGTCCTCCTCGCCCTTGTTGGGCCAGAAGGACATGGCCCGCTCCGCCTGGGCGGTGATCGTCAGGGACGGGTTCACCCCGAGGTTGGCGGAGACCGCCGAGCCGTCGACGACCGAGATGCCGGGGTGGCCGTAGAGCCGGTGGTACGGGTCGATGACGCCGGACTCCGCGTCGGCGCCGATCGGGCAGCCGCCGAGGAAGTGCGCGGTAAGCGGGGTGCCCATCAGTTCGCCGATGTTGGAGCCGGCGAAGCCGTTGATCTCCTCGGAGAGCAGGGTGGCGGCCCGGGTCGCGGCCTCGATCTGCGTCGGGTTGGGCGCGCCGTGCCCCTGCCGGGCGGTGAGCAGGCCCTTTCCGATGCCGCCGGGCTTGCGGTAGGTGGTCAGCGAGTTGTCGAGGGACTGCATGACCAGGCCGATGATCGTCTTCTCGGACCAGCGCCGGTTGGAGAGCGAGCGGAGCGCGAGGACGGGGTGCCGGGCCATGTGGAGGGCCCAGTCGCGCACCCGGTGGGCGCTGTAGGGGACCTGGAGGACGGTGAGCCCGCCCATCGAGTTGGAGCCCTTGCCGTAGCGGACCGGTTCGATGTGGGTGTGCGCGTCGGGGTGCACGGACGAGGTGATGGCGACGCCGCGGGTGAAGTCGGCCTTCGGGTGGCCGTGCTTGCGCCGGTAGCGGCGGTCGGTGGTCTGGGCGCCGACCAGCCCCTCGGAGTTGGTGCGGGTCAGCTCGCCGAGCCGGGCGGAGATCCGGGGCAGCAGCCCGCTGTCCTTCATCCGGTGCAGCAGGGTCTGGGTGCCGTACGTGCCGGCGGCGAGCACCACCCGGCGGGCGGTGAAGGTGCGGCCTCGGCCCTTCCTGCGGTCGTCGGTGGGGAGGGTCTTCACGGCGAAGCCGCCGCGCGAGTCCTCGGTGACGGCGACGACCGAGGTCATCGGGTGGACGACCGCGCCCGCCTGTTCGGCGAGGTAGAGGTAGTTCTCGTTGAGGGTGTTCTTGGCGCCGTGGCGGCAGCCCGTCATGCACTCGCCGCACTCGGTGCACGCCTTGCGGGACGGGCCCGCGCCGCCGAAGAAGGGGTCGGGGACCTCGCCGCCGGGCTTGGCCCGTGCCGTGCCGTCGGCGTCCTGCCCGTCGCCGAAGAAGACGCCGACCGGTGCCATGTGGAAGGTGTCGCCGATCCCCATGGCCTCGGCGGTGGCCTTCAGGTGCACGTCCGAGGGGGTCATCGTCGGGTTGAGGCGGACGCCCAGCATCCGCTTGGCCTGGTCGTAGTACGGGGCGAGCTCGGCCCGCCAGTCGGTGATGTCCTTCCACTGCGGGTCGTCGAAGAACGGCGCCAGCGGCTCGTACAGCGTGTTCGCGTAGTTGAGCGAGCCGCCGCCGACGCCCGCGCCGGCCAGTACCATCACGTTGCCGAGCAGGTGGATGCGCTGGATGCCGTACAGACCGAGCGCCGGGGCCCACAGGAAGTTCTTCAGGTCCCAGGAGTTCTTCGGCAGGGTCTCCCGGGTGAAGCGGCGGCCGGCCTCCAGGACGCCGACCCGGTAGCCCTTCTCGGTGAGCCGGAGGGCGGTGACCGAGCCGCCGAAGCCGGAGCCGACCACGACGACGTCGTAGTCGTACGCGTCGTCCTCGTCCTGATTTCGGGCAGGGGGTACCGCGGTCATGGCTCTCCTCGCAGGACGTCGCCGGGAAAAGGGCGGGAAAGGGCGGGAAAAGGACGGGAAAGGGGCGGGAACGGGCGCGGCGGGTCAGCTCAGGCGCAGGGCCTTGAGCGCCTTCAGGGAGAGGCTCATCACCTTCGCGTACGTCTCGTCGTCCATCCCGAAGGACGGCGCGAGCGGCATCACGCGCTGCTGGGCGACGGTCTGGGCCTCGGTGTACTTGAGGATGCCCTCGGAGCCGTGGCGGCGGCCGAGGCCGGAGTCCTTCATGCCGCCCATCGGGGCGCGGACGCTGCCGTACGCGGGCGCGTACCCCTCGTTGATGTTGACGGTGCCGGTGCGCAGCCGGGCGGCGACGGCGTGACCGCGGCGCGCGTCCGTGGTCCAGACGGAGGAGTTGAGGCCGTACGGGGTGGCGTTGGCGCGCTCGATCACCTCGTCCTCGTCGCGGAAGCGGTAGACCGAGACGACCGGGCCGAAGGTCTCCTCGGCGCAGACGGACATCGGGGCCTCGACGCCGTCGAGGATGGTCGGCTCGTAGAAGAGGGGGCCGATGTCGGGGCGGGCGACGCCGCCGGCGACCAGTCGGGCGCCCTTGGCGACGGCCTCGTCGACGTGCCGGACGACGGTCTCCAGCTGCCGCTCGCCGACGAGGGAGCCCATGTCGGCGCCGTACGCGAGGGAATTGCCGAGCCGCATGGCGCGGGTGCGGGCGGCGAAGCGCTCCAGGAAGGCGTCGGCCACCGACTCGTGCACGTACAGGCGCTCGATGGAGATGCAGAGCTGGCCGGCGGAGGAGAAGCAGGCGCGGACGGCGCCGGCGGCGGCCTTCTCGACGTCGGCGTCCTCCAGGACCAGCATGGCGTTCTTGCCGCCGAGCTCCAGGGAGACGCCGACGAGGCGGGCGGCGGCGCCCTGGGCGACCTCGCGGCCGGTGCGGGTGGAGCCGGTGAAGGAGACGTAGTCGGCGTGCCGGACGACCTCGGGGCCGACGACCGGGCCCTCGCCCAGCACGACCTGGAAGACCTCGGCCGGGAGTCCGGCCTCGATGAGCAGGTCGCGGGCCCAGAGCGCGGTGAGCGCGGTCTCGGTGTCGGGCTTCATCACGAGGGCGTTGCCGGCCACGAAGGCGGGCAGGGCGTCGCCGACGGAGAGTTCGAGCGGGTAGTTCCAGGGGGCGATCTGGCCGACGACCCCGCGCGGCTGGCGCAGCTCGGTGACCTTGGTGAGGGCCGGGACGACGCCGGTGTGCCGCTTGGGACGCAGGTACGCGGCGGCCCTGCGGCCGTAGTGGCGGGCGGCGACGGCGACCGCGAGGACTTCTTCGTGGGCGTGCAGCCGGGCCTTGCCGGTCTCCAGCTGGATGAGGTCGAGGACCTCGGACTGGCGGGCGAGGACCAGGTCGTGGAAGCGGAGCAGGACGGCGGCGCGGGCCCGGACGGGGGTGGCGGCCCAGGCGGTCTGCGCGGCGCGGGCGCGGTCGAACGCCTCGGCGACGTCCTCGGGGGTGGCCTCGGGCAGGTCCGCCAGCTTCTTCCCGGTGAAGGGGGTGTGGTTGGCGGTGCGGCCGGATCCGATCACGCCCCGGGTGAGCCGGGCGACGAGGTCGGGCGTGACGACGTCGGCGGCGGTCCGGGCGCCGGCGGGCGCGGGGGCGACCGGGTTGGTCGCGCCGGCCGGGGCGGCGGGGCGGGCCGCCTGCGCGGCGTCGGCGGGAACCGGGGAAGCGGCGGTGGCAGCCTGCGTGTCCGTCATGACGCCGAGGGTAGGCGGCGTTCCGGCCTTTGGGTACCCGCCGGTAACGCGTTTTCACCCCCCGCACACATACCGCCAGTGATCACTGGCACATAAGCCCTGATCAGGGGCTTACGGCCGACGGGGGGTCCTGGGGAAGATTTTTCCGGCCGTCAGGCGCCGGGTGCCCGCCAGTGCTGGAGGACGGTGTCGAACTGCTGTCGGGTCGTCTCCCAGCTCGACTCCGGCGACGTCATGTAGAGCGCGTACTCGGTGCCGTCGTCGGCGAAGTACATCTGGTCGATCGCGTGCCGCGGCCCCGGGAAGTTCTGCTTCTCGGTCCAGGTGAACTCCCAGAGCGCGGACCGGACCTGGTCGCGGTAGGTGTTCTGGTTGAGCCACACCCGCCGGTAGTCCATCCGCTTCTTGAGCGTCTTCTCCAGGTCGAGGAGGTGGAGGTACGGGTTCTCGAAGTCGGGGCTGGTGTCGATGCTGATCCGCAGCCGGTGGCGCCCGCCGTCCGGGGTGTAGTCGATGTTGTCGCCGTCCGTCTGGCGCTTCCAGCCGTCCGGCACGACGAGGCTGAAACCCGCCGGGTCCTCGACCCGGTGCCAGCCCTCCGGGACGCCGTCCGCCGCCACTGCCCCGCGGCCGGCCGCCGTGGGCCCGGACGCGGTGACGCCGGTGGTCGGGGCGGGGCCAGGGCCGGGGCCGCGGTCGTCGCCGCCGTACTGCATCACGGCGAAGACGGCGCCGCCCGCGACGACCGCGCCGAGCACCGCCGTGAGCACGGCGGACCGCCAGCGGCCCTTCCCTCCGGCGGGGACGGAGGCGGGCGTCGGCGCCGGGACGGCGGGGTCCGGGACCGGTGCGGAGTGCCGGGTGGTGGAGGTCTGCCCGGCGACGGGCCACTCGGCGGTGCGCGGCGCCCCCGCCGGCCCCTCCTCCGGGCCGCCCGGCGCGCCCGGCCGCCCCTCGTCCAGCCGCATCCGCTGCGTCGGCACGTACGCCTGCGCGGTCTCCGGGCTGCGGCCCTCCATCGCGTCGAGCAGCATCCGCCCGGCCTCGTCCGCCTTGGGCCGCTTCTCCGGGTCCTTCCGCAGCAGCGCCACGATGACGGGGGCGAGCGGCCCCGCGTTCGCCGGGTACGGCGGTTCCTCGCCGACGACGGCCTGCATGGTGCTGATCGGGGAGGTGCGGCGGAACGGCGAGGTGCCCTCGACCGCCGTGTACAGGGTCGCGCCGAGCGACCACAGGTCGGACGCCGGGCCGGGGTCGCCGCCGCGGACCCGCTCGGGCGCCAGGTAGTCGATGGAGCCGACGAGTTCGCCGGTGCGGGTGATGGTGGAGTCGCCCTCGATCGCCGCGATGCCGAAGTCGGTGATGAGGACCCGCCCGTCCCGGGCGAGCAGCACGTTCCCGGGCTTCACGTCCCGGTGGAGCACCCCGGCCGCGTGCGCGGCCCGCAGCGCGCCGACGACGTGCAGGCCGACCCGGGCCGCCTCGCGGGGCTCGATCGTGCCGGCCTCCTTGACGGCGTCGGCGAGCGACGGGCCGTCGACGAACTGCATGACGATCCAGGGCCGGTCGTCGTGTTCGAGGACGTCGTGGACGGTCACCACGCCGGGGTGGGTGATCCGGGCGGCGGCCCGCGCCTCCTTCTGGGTGCGGGCGTGCAGCACCAGCCGGTCGGCCTCGGCGACAAACCGACCCGCCGTCAGCTCCTTCACCGCCACGACCCGGTGCAGCACCTCGTCGTGCGCGCGCCAGACCTTGCCCATGCCGCCGCGCCCGATGGACTCGCTCAGCCGGTACCGCCCGGCGAGCAGCAGCCCCGCCCCTGTGCCCTGAGTGTGTTCCACGTGCCCCCGCCCCGTTGCTTCGGATGCCAGGTTACGGAGGAGGGCACGGTGGACGGAACCTCGGGGCCCGCAAAGGAACCGCACCGTGACGCGGGCCGGCCGCCGGGGAGCCGGGGGCCGGAGGGGACGGCCCGCCCGGCGACCCGTTCAGCGGCCCGTTCAGCGGCCCGGGCGGAAGCCCTTCACGGCCTCGCCGTAGATCTCCGAGACCTTGTCGCGGTCGCTCTCCGGCCCGATGACCTGGACGACGTGGTAGCGACCGCCGTCGATCAGCGCCAGGTTGTGGACGAAGACCTCGCGGCCGGTGCTGTCCAGCCAGGTGTACTGCCCTTCGGCGGTGGGCGTGCGGCCGATGTCGACCCGCCGGGCCCTCACCTGCTGCGACCAGCTGGACTGCCGGTACGGCTCCAGCTCCCGCTCGCGCGCGTTCTGGTACTCCAGCGGGTCGGAACCGTGCTCCTGGACGCTGTCCCGGCCCGGCACCACGATCAGCGTGAAGTCGCCGCCGGTGTACCGGACCTGACCGGCGTCGTTGATGGGGCTGCGCCGCCAGTCGCGCGGCACGCCGATCCGGAAGCCCTCGGGGTCCTCGCGCAGCGCGTACCCGGCGGCCAGGGCCGGACCGGGGGCGGACGGCGGGGCGGACGGCGGCGGGGCGGAGGACGGGGGCCGGGTCGACGGCGTCGACGGCGCCGACGGGGTGGCCGCCGGTGAACTCGGCGCGGCGGGCGCGGTGGTGGCCTGGGGCGCGGACGCGGACGGGCGGGCGCCGGGCGGCTCCTCGTCCCCCCGCGGCAGCGCGACCGCGATGTACGCGAGGGCGCCGCCGGTCAGCAGCAGGACGAGGAGCAGCACCCGCCGCCCCAGCGCGCGCGGGGCGGCCCCGGCGCGCCCGGACCGGCGCGGCGGCTCGGGCACCGCGTGCTCGTAGCCGTCCTCGTACCCGTCGCCGTACCCGTCGCCGTAGGCGCCGTGCCCGTCGTCGTACGCGGCGGCCCGGCGGGGCTCGTACGCCTCGGGCGGCTGTTCCTCGAACAGCGGCGCCGCCGGCTGCTCCTCCGGTACGGGGGCGGGCGGGGCGGCCTGCTCGCGGCGGGACTCCTTGCCGCGCCGGTGCCGGTGGCGGCCCGACCCGGCGGCCCCGCGACGGCGGCGCACCAGCTCGCCCCTGCGGCGCAGGATCGGCAGCCGCCTGGCGTCGAACCTCGGCGGCGCGGCGGCGGGTTCCGGCTCCGGTTCGGGCGCGGACCGGACCAGCGACCGCAGCCAGCCGCGCAGCTCCTCGAAGTCGGGTCGCTCGGTGGGGTCCTGGCGCAGCAGCGACTCCACCACCGGCCGCAGCGGGCCGCACTCCTCGGCGAAGGCGGGCGGCTCGGCGCAGACCAGCTGGACCAGTTCGGCCGCGCTGTCCTCGGGGTACGGGGCGTGGCCCTGCACGGCCCGGTAGAGCAGGGCGCCCAGCGCCCACAGGTCGGTGGCGGGGCCGATGGGTGGGGCGAGCCGCCAGTTCTCGTGCACGGGCCCGGCCTGTTCGGGCGCCCAGCGCTCGGTGACGGCGCCGACGACCGCGATCCGGGTCTGCCGGGCCCGCTCGGCGGCGAGCCGGGTCTCCGGGCCGCGGTACCGCTCCCCCGCCGGCACCGGGGGGGCCGGCACCGTGCGCGCGGGCTCGGGGGCGGGCGCGAAGCCGGCGGGCAGCGCGGGCCGCCCGGAGCCGGGCAGGACGGACCCGCCGCCGGCCGGCACGTGCGGCGCGCCGTCGCGGGAGGCGTGCGGACCGTCGCTCCAGGTGCCCTTGAGCATCAGACGGGGCGGGTGCGGGCCGCCACCGCCCCGGTCGTACCCGCCGTCGTACCCGTCGTACCCGTCGTCGCCGTCCTCGCCGTCGTCGTCCTCGTCGTCCTCGTCGTCCGGCGTGCGGGCCCACCACTGGGGCGCCGGGCCGGGACGGGTGGCCTCCGGTCCGGTGACGGCTTCGGGTCCGGCTTCCGCTTCGGGGGCGGGCTCGGCGGGGCGCGGGGCCGGGAGCGCGTGGGTGTCGCCGAGGCGGGCGGCGGCGGCGCGGGTGGCCGCGCGGTAGGCGGCGATGGCGCCCGCCCGGGCGGCCCGCGGATCGGCGCTGGGCGGCACGGCCGGGACCTCCGGCGGGCTCGCGGGCCGGGGCGCCGGTGCCGCCCGGCCGTAGGGATCGACGCCGTAGGGAACGGGATCGGGCTCGGTCTCGGGCTCGGGCGGCGCCTCGGGAGCCGCGTACTCGCCCGTGTCGTAGACCTCGGAGTCGTCCCCGGGGTCGTACGCCTCGGGCTCGTACACCTCGCCGGTCTCCCCGGCGTACTCCTCGTGCTCCTCGTGCTCCTCGTGCTCCGCGTATCCCTCGTGCTCCTCCGGGTCCTCTTCCTCTCCGGGCCCCTCCCCGAACCCGTACCCCTCCCCGTACCCCTCCGCCTCCCCGAACTCCGCCGCGGGCGTGCGGAAGGCCGGGTCCTCGGGGTCGGGGACGGGGGCGTAGCCGCAGAGGGCCTCCTCGGCGGCGCCGGCGGCCAGGCCGGTGAGGACGACGCGCCCGTCGTCGCAGACGAGGACCGTGCGGGCGGTGATGTTGCGGTGGACCCAGCCGTGGGCGTGGAGGGCGCGCAGGGCGGTGAGGACGTCCGCGGCGATCTCGGCGGCGCGGAACGGGTTGAGCGGGCCCTCGGCGAGGAGGGCCGAGAGCGGGCGGGCGGCGACGTACTCGCTCACTATCCACAGCGAGCCGGCCTCCGCGAAGACGTCGAAGACCTGGTCGAGTAACGGGTGGTCGGGGACCTGGGCGGCGGCCTGGGCCGCCTCGATCGCCCGGCGGACGACCGGTTCGGCCGGCCGGCGGGTGGCGCCGCCCCCGTACGGGCCCGCGGGCTCCGGTCCCTCGCCGAGGACCTCGGCGTCGACGAACTCGGGCAGCGGGACCTGACGGATCCGCACCTCCTGCCCGCTGTACGTGTCGAAGGCCCGGATGTCGGTCTCGGCCGGGTCGGCGAGCGCGCCGTCACCGGCGGACGGCGGCAGCGGCAGGCGGTAGCGCTCCGCGAGGACTCTTCCCGCGTACTCGTCCACGGCGCCTCCCCCTGCGCTTCGGTCGTCCCGGGTCCCTCACGATACGGGCGTCGGTCAGTCCTTGGGGCTGAACGTGGCGAACGCCGTCTCGCGCAGCGTCCGGCACTCCGCGCCGTTCCACTCCTCGGCCCTGCAGCTGACCATGATCGAGTAGCCGTGCTTGGCGTCCACCTTGAAGCCCCGGTTGAGGACGTGGACCCGCGTGCCCTTCTGGGTCCGCTCGAACTCCCAGTCCGCGACGGTCGGGTAGCCCTTGTACGAGACGGCGTCGATGCGGATGTGCTGGTAGGCGGTGCTGGTCAGGCGGACGCTGCCCATGGCGGCGAGCCAGGCGGCCTTGGCGTCGTCCTTGGGGCTGGCGTTGAAGTCCACCTGGACGCGCGGGAAGCCGCCGCTCTCGCTCCATATGGCGCCGCCGTCGTAGCCGGGTATGGGACGCATGGTGAAGCCGGCGGGCATGGCCATGGAGAAGCGGAAGCGGTCGTTGGTGACCATGGCGTAGCCGGCGGGGAGGGTGGGGCCGGTGCTGGGCTTGGCGGTGGGCGTGGTGTCCGTCCGGCCGGTGGAGCCGTCCGCGGCACCGGTGGCGCCGTTCGCACCGGTGGCGCCGCCGTCTCCCGTGGCGCCGTTGTCGCCGGGCTGGGCGCCGCCCTGTTCGGTGGGGTCGCCGGACGCGCCGCCGGTGTTCGCGCCGTCGCCGGAGCCGCCGTCGCCGCCGGCGGTGGTGCCGGCCGAGACGGTGGTGTCGCCGCCCTTGCCCTCGGAGCCCTTGTCGTCGCCGTTGAGGGAGACGGCGAGGATGGTGCCGAGCACGGCGAGGACCGCGACCGCGGCGATGATCACCAGGGTGCGCCGGGGCACGACGTCGGTGAGCGGGGCGCGGACCGGCGCCGGACGGGAACCGCCCTGCGCGGGCACCGGCCGGGCGGGCTCCCGGCCCTTCTCCCTGGCCCGGTCCTTCGTCCGGTCCTTCGCCTTCGCCTCCGCCTTGGCCGCCGCGGCCGCGTTCCGTACGGAGGCGAGCGCGCCCCGCACCCGGTCGGCGGCGGGCTCGGGGGCCTTCTCGCGGCCGGTGACGGGCGCCGTCTGCTCCCGCTCGGGGCGGGTCGGCAGCGGAACGATCCTGGTCACCTCGGGCGACGGCTCCGGCGCGGCCTCGGGGGCGTCGAGGACGGCACGCAGCAGCACCCGGGCGCGGGCGTCGTCGAGCCGCTGCGCCGGGTCCTTGGCGAGCAGCCCGTAGATGACCTGCTCCAGCTCGGGTCCCGCGTTCTTCGGCGGGTCGACGGGCTCGGTCATGACGGCGGTGAGCGTCGCGATCGCGGAGCCCTTGTCGTACGGCGGGCAGCCCTCGACCGCCGCGTACAGCAGGCCGCCCAGCGACCACAGGTCGGCGGCGGGGCCGGGCTTGTGGCCGCGGGCCCGCTCGGGCGAGATGTACGAGGGGGCACCGACGAGCATGCCGGTGGAGGTGATGGACGGGTCGCCCTCCACCTGGGCGATGCCGAAGTCGGTGAGGACGACGCGGCCGTCGTCGGCGATGAGGACGTTGGACGGCTTCACGTCCCGGTGCAGGATGCCCTCGCGGTGCGCGGAGCGCAGCACGTCGAGGATGGCGAGGCCGACCTCGGCGGCGCGGCGCGGGGTGAGGACGCCGTCCTCGCGCACGGCGTCGGCGAGCGACTTGCCCTCGATGAGCTCCATGACGATCCACGGGCGGTCGTCCTCGTCGACCACGTCGTAGACGGTCACGGCGCCGTTGTTGCGGATCTTGGCGATGGCCTTGGCCTCGCGCAGGGTCCGGGTGATGAGGCGGCGCTTCTCGTCCTCGTCGATGCTGCTGGGGAAGCGGAGTTCCTTGACGGCGACGGTGCGGCCGAGGGTCTCGTCGACGGCGCGCCAGACGGTGCCCATGCCGCCGCGGCCGACGAGGGCGCCGAGCCGGTAGCGGCCGGCGAGCAGCCGGCCCTCGGTCTCGGCGGTGGTGGACGCGGCGCCCTTGCGGAGCCGGTCGGCCGGGGGCCGCTGCCCGTCGCCGTCCCCGGCGCCGAACCCGGCCCGCCCGGTGGACGGCTCGGTCCCCGGCACCCGGTCCCGCGGCGCTCCGGCGCCGGTGTCCGGCCGCGCGTCCTGCGGTACGGCCCGCGGGGGCACGGCGTCCTGAGGCGCCGTCGGCTCCTCCTCCGGTGCCGCGGAGGCCGCGGTCCCGGCCGCGCGTCCCGCTACCGGGGCGTCGCCCTCCGTACCGCCCCGGCCCGTGCCGGCCGCCGGGTCCGCCGCGGTCGCGCCGGGCGCTGCCGCGCCCCGCTCCGCCGCGTCCCGCTCCGTCTCGCCCGCGGCCGGAACCGTCCCCCGTCCGCCGTCGGTCGCGGCCCCCGCGGCGGCGTCCCGCCGGGGGTCCTTCGCCGTGTCCCGCGACTGCTCCGACTCCGACATGCGTCCCCTCTGCGATCCCTGATCTCCGCCGCGCCCGCCGCACTCCGCACGCTGCGGCAACCCGCCCTGGAAGAGAGCCCATTGTCCCTCACCTCGCGGCGGCGGGCGCCCCCGGGTCCAGACTCCGGTATGACGACGCGCCACCGGTGCCCCGGGGTTCCCTCCCGTCCCGGACGCTCCGTCAGGCGGAGCCCCCGTCAGATCGGGACGATGTCGGGCGCACCGAGCCGGGCGGCGTCCGCCGTCTGGTCGTCGGGCTGCCGCTGCGACTCGCGCTCCGCCTCGACCCGCTTCTCGTAGTGCTCGACCTCTCTCGCGATCCGGCTCTCGTCCCAGCCGAGGACCGGCGCCATCAGCTCCGCCGCCTCGCGGGCGCAGCGGGTGCCGCGGTCGAAGGTCTCGATGGAGACGCGGGTGCGCCGGGTGAGGACGTCGTCGAGGTGGCGGGCGCCCTCGTGGGAGGCGGCGTAGACGACTTCGACGCGGAGGTGGTCCTCGGCGCCGGTGAGCGGCGCGCCGAGCGCGGGGTCCTCGGCGACGAGGGCGAGCAGTTCCTCCGTCAGGGAGCCGTACCGGTTGAGCAGGTGCTCCACGCGGGCGACGTGGAGGCCGGTGCGGGCGGCGGTCCGGGCGCGCGCGTTCCACAGCGCGCGGTAGCCCTCGGCGCCGAGCAGCGGGGTGTCCTCGGTGACGCAGGGGGCGACGCCTCCCCAGCCGCTCCGCGCGGGGGACGCCCCGAGTCCGAGGCCGTGCACGGCCTCGTCGACGGCGTCCTTGGCCATCACCCGGTAGGTCGTGTACTTGCCGCCGGCGACGACGACCAGGCCGGGCACCGGGTGAGCGACGGTGTGCTCCCGGGAGAGCTTGCTGGTGGCGTCGGACTCGCCGGCGAGCAGCGGGCGCAGGCCGGCGTAGACGCCTTCGACGTCGTCGCGGGTGAGGGGGGTGGCGAGCACGGTGTTGACGTGTTCCAGCAGGTAGTCGATGTCGGCGCTGGAGGCGGCGGGGTGGGCTTTGTCGAGGTCCCAGTCGGTGTCGGTGGTGCCGATGATCCAGTGCCGTCCCCAGGGGATGACGAAGAGGACGGACTTCTCGGTGCGCAGGATGAGGCCGGTGGTGGAGTGGATCCGGTCCTTGGGGACGACGAGGTGGATGCCCTTGGAGGCGCGGACGTGGAACTGGCCGCGCTCGCCGATGAGGGCCTGGGTGTCGTCGGTCCAGACGCCGGTGGCGTTGACGATCTGCTTGGCGCGGACGACGTGCTCGCCGCCGGTCTCGACGTCCTGGACGCGGGCGCCGACGACCCGCTCGCCCTCCCGGAGGAAGCCGGTGACCCGGGCCCGGGAGGCGGCCAGGGCGCCGTAGGCGGCGGCGGTGCGGACCAGGGTGAGGACGAAGCGGGCGTCGTCCATCTGGGCGTCGTAGTACTGGAGGGCGCCGGTGAGGGCGTCCTTGCGGAGGCAGGGGGCCACGCGGAGGGCGCCCTTGCGGCTGAGGTGGCGGTGGACGGGGAGGCCGCGGCCGTGCCCGGAGGAGACGGACATGGCGTCGTACAGGGCGACGCCGGAGCCGGCGTACAGCCGCTCCCAGCCCCGGTGCTGGAGGGGGTAGAGGAACGGGACGGGTTTCACCAGGTGGGGGGCGAGCCGTTCCAGGAGCAGGCCGCGCTCCTTGAGGGCCTCGCGGACCAGGGCGAAGTCGAGCATCTCCAGGTAGCGGAGGCCGCCGTGGATGAGCTTGCTGGAGCGGCTGGAGGTGCCGGAGGCCCAGTCGCGGGCCTCGACGATGCCGGTGGAGAGCCCGCGCGTGACCGCGTCGAGGGCGGTGCCGGCGCCGACCACGCCGCCGCCGACGACGAGCACGTCCAGCTCGCGGTCGGCCATCTCCGCCAGGGCGGCGGCGCGCTCGGCGGGTCCCAGTGTCGCTGTCCTCACGGCTGCCGCCTCCCGTCGTCCGTACGTGCCTCGGTCCCCGCCCGTCGTCGCGCGTCCGGGCAGGGGCGACCGGACCGCGGTGTGGCCCGGCTCACAGTCCCGATTCTGGACCGGCCCGGTGGCTTCGGCCACCGCCCCCGCACGGACCTGTGGATAACACTCGGCGACCTTCGCTCCCGCAATGCCGCATATCGGTCATATTTACTCCTAGTCTGACATTGCATACGTACGGCACGCACGTCAGTCACGGCTCCCGGGAAGGACGGCCCACCATGCCCGCAGACCTCGCCGTCATCGGCCTCGGCCACCACGGACTCCCCCTCGCCCAGGCCGCGACCGCCGCCGGCATCGCCACCGTCGGCTTCGACACCGACCCCCGCCCGGTCGCCGAGCTCGCCGCGGGCCGCCCCCCGGTCGACGGCTCCCTCACCGCCTCCGAGATCCGCCGGATGCTCTCCGGCGGCTTCCGCGCCACCACCGGCCCCGCCGAACTCGGCCGGGTCCGCACGGCGGTCATCTGCGCCCCGACCCCGGCGGGCCCCGACGGCGACCTCGACCTCACCGCCGTCACCGCCGCCGCCCGCGCCCTCGCCGCCCGGCTCCGCCCGCACACCACCGTCGTCCTGGAGTCCCCCGTCCCGCCCGGCACCACCGAGGGCCCGCTCCGGGAGCTCCTGGAGGAGGGCTCGGGCCTGCGGGCCGGCCGCGACTTCCACCTCGCGTACTCCCCCGGCCGCATCGACCCCGGCTCCCGCCTGCCCGGCCTCGCCGGCACCCCCAAGGTCATCGGCGGCCTCACGCCCGCGTGCACCGAGTCCGCCGCCGCCTTCTACGGCCGCTTCACCGACAAGGTGGTCCGCGCGCGCGGCCCCCGCGAGGCCGAGACGGTCAAACTGCTGGAGACCAACTTCCGGCACGTCAACATCGCCCTCGTCAACGAGATGGCCGTGCTCTGCCACGAACTCGGCGTGGACCTCTGGGACGTCATCCGCTGCGCCGAGACCAAGCCCTTCGGCTTCCAGGCGTTCCGCCCCGGCCCCGGCGTCGGCGGCCACGGCGTCCCCGTCGAACGCCTCGGCGGCCACCGCCCGCTCCGCCTCGTCGAACTCGCCGGCCAGGTCAACCAGCGCATGCCGGCGTACGTCGTCCAGCGCGCCGCCGCCCTCCTCAACGAGCACGGCAAGTCCGCGCGCGGCGCCCGGATCCTGCTGCTCGGCGTCACGTACAAGCCCGACCTCGCCGACCGCGAGGGCTCCCCCGCCGACGAGATCGCGGGCCGCCTCATGGACCTCGGCGCGGCGGTCAGCTTCCACGACCCGCACGTCCCCGACTGGCGGGTCCGCGACGTCCCCGTCCCCCGCGCGGACTCGCTCTACGAGGCCGCCGCCCACGCCGACCTGACGGTCCTGCTCCAGCACCACCGCGTGTACGACCTCCAGGGCCTCGCCGTGAAGGCCCAGCTCCTCCTCGACACCCGGGGCGCGACCCCGGCGGGCACCGCGCACCGCCTCTAGCGCCTCCGCCCTCCGCGCGACGGATGGGCCGCTGTCCGGGACGGCTGCTAGTCTCCGGCCCTCTCGGTCGCACACCCGTGCGCCACCGTCCAGGGGGACCACCATGAGCCAGCCCGTTCCGCCGCCCGGCAACCCGTACGGCCCCGGCGGGCAGCCCGCCGACCAGAACCCGTACGCGCAGAACCCGGCGGGCCCGAACCCGTACGGCCAGGGTCCCGCGGGCCAGAACCCGTACGGCCAGCCGCCGGCCGGGCAGAACCCGTACGGTCAGTCCCCCGCCGGGCAGAACCCCTTCGGCGCCTACCCGGCCGCCCCCGCGCCCGCGCCCCGCCGGAACAACGTCGGCCTCGGCATCCTCGCCGCCCTCGCCGCCGCGCTGGTCACCGCCGGCGTCTACGGCGCGATCCTCGGCGGCATCGAGGCCCAGATCGGCTGGGCGGCGGTCGGCGTCGGCTTCGCGGTCGGCTTCGCCGCCGGCAAGGTCGGCGGCGCCAACCCCGTGCTGCCGGTCGTCTCCGCGATCCTCGCCCTCGGCGCCGTCTACCTCGGCCAGCTCGTCGGCATCGCGGTCTTCGCCTCCAAGGAGTTCGGCTTCTCCTTCACCGAGCTCTTCTTCGAGCAGTTCGGCATGCTCACCGACGCGTGGAACGACGGCAAGGACGCCATGACCTTCCTCTTCCTCGCGCTCGGCCCCGTCGCCGCCTTCTCCGGCGCCAGGAAGGCCGCCTCCTGACGACCGGGCGGATACGCGCGAGGGCCCCGCACCGGTCGGTGCGGGGC
>NZ_JBHVMF010000017.1:0-177409 GCF_042797055.1 Streptomyces sp. NPDC057854 | reverse complement strand
CCGATACGACAAGACCGCCACCATCTACCTCGCCGGACTCCACATCGCCGCCATCTTCATCTGGTCGGCAAGATGATCCGAAAGAAACGCCCTAGTGGTCGCGCTTGGGGCGCCAGACCACCAGCGCGCTCGCCTGCTGCACGTCCTGGTACGGCACCAGGTCGCGGCGGTACGAGGCGTGCACCTGGGCCTCGCGCTGGCGCATCGCCGCGGCGGCGCCCTCGACGGCCGACGAGAGCTCGGCGACCCGGGCCTGGAGCGCGGCGACCTGGTTCTCCAGCTCGATGATGCGCTTGATCCCGGCCAGGTTGATGCCCTCGTCCTGCGACAACTGCTGCACCTGGCGGAGCAGTTCGATGTCACGGGCCGAGTAGCGGCGGCCCCGGCCGGCCGTGCGGTCCGGGGAGACCAGACCCAGGCGGTCGTACTGCCGCAGGGTCTGCGGGTGCAGACCGGACAGCTGGGCCGCCACCGAGATGACGTACACCGGGGTCTCGTCGGTCAGTTCATAGGGGTTCCGACGTCTTCCTTCCACCGCGTCACGCTCCCTTCGCCGCCTGGAACAGCTCGGCCCTGGGGTCCGTGGAGGCGGTCGCCTCCCGGTAGGTCTCCAGCGCCTCGCGGGCCTTGTCGTCGAGTTCGCCGGGCACCGCGACCTCCACCGTCACCAGCAGGTCGCCGCGCGTCCCGTCCTTGCGGACCGCGCCCTTGCCGCGGGCGCGCATGGTCCGGCCGTTGGGGGTGCCGGCGGGCAGCTTCAGCGTGACCGGGGGTCCGCCGAGGGTCGGCACCTTGATGTCGCCGCCGAGCGCCGCCTCCGGGTAGGAGACGGGCACGGTGATGGTGAGGTTGTCGTCCTTGCGGCCGAAGACCGGGTGGGCGTCGACGTGCACCACGACGAACAGGTCGCCGTTCGGCCCGCCGCGCTCGCCCGGGGCGCCCTTGCCGCGCAGCCGGATCTTCTGCCCGTCGGAGACGCCCGCCGGGATCCGGACCTGCATGGTCCGCGAGGACTTGGCCCGGCCGGAGCCCTTGCAGACCTCGCAGGGGTTCTCGGCGATCAGGCCGCGGCCCTTGCAGTCCACGCACGGGTCGGTCAGCGAGAAGCCGCCGCCGCTGCCGCGCGAGACCTGTCCGGTGCCGACGCAGGTCGGGCACACCCGGGGGGTGCCGTTCTTGTCGCCGGTGCCGGAACAGGCCGTGCAGGGCTGCTGGCTGGACATTCGCAGGGGCACGGTCGCGCCCTCGATGGCCTCGGTGAAGCTGAGCGTCACCTCGGACTCGATGTCCTGGCCCCGGCGGGGCTGGGTGCGGGCACCCGCGCCGCCGCCGCGGTTGAACAGTCCGCCGAAGACGTCCCCGAGGCCGCCACCGCCGAAACCGCCGGCCCCACCCTGGGCACCGCCGAAGAGGTCGCCCAGGTCGAAGTTGAACGAGCCGCCCGCGCCGGGACCGCCGGCCCGGAAGCCGCCGTTCCCGAACAGCGCGCGCGCCTCGTCGTACTCCTTGCGCTTCTTGGGGTCGCCGAGGACGTCGTTCGCCTCGGAGATCTCTTTGAAGCGCTCCTCCGCCTTGGTGTCGCCCTTGTTGGCGTCCGGATGGTTCTCGCGGGCGAGCTTCCGGTACGCCTTCTTGATCTCGGCCTCGGTGGCGTCCTTGGGGACGCCGAGGACCTTGTAGTAGTCCTTCTCGACGAAGTCCTTCGTGCTCATCGACGTCCCTCCTCCCGCACGCGGGTACGGCTGTTACTCGCTGTCCTTCTCGGACGCATCGGTGGTGCCGGGGTCGGCCTTGGCCTCGCCCTGCTCCTCGGCCTTGGCCTGCGCCCCCGGCTGGGGCTCGGCGACGGCCACGCGGGCGGGCCGGATGGTCCGCTCGCCGATCCGGTACCCCGGCTGCAGGATCGCGACGCAGGTCGTCTCGGTGACGTCCGGCGCGTACGAGTGCATCAGGGCCTCGTGGATCGTCGGGTCGAAGGGCTCGCCCTCCTTGCCGAACTGCTGGAGCCCCATCTTGGCGACGACGGTCTCCAGCGACTCGGCGACCGACTTGAAGCCGCCCACGAGCTCGCCGTGGTCCCGGGCCCGGCCGACGTCGTCGAGGACGGGCAGCAGCTCGGACAGGAGGCTCGCGACGGCGATCTCCTTGACCGTGACCCGGTCCCGCTCGACGCGGCGGCGGTAGTTCTGGTACTCGGCCTGGAGCCGCTGGAGGTCCGCGGTGCGCTCGGTGAGCGCGGCACGGGCCTGGTCCAGCTGGGCGGTGAGGCCGGCGTCGGCCGCCGGCGCGCTGTTCGCGTCCCCGGCCGGGGCCGCCGTGTCCTCGGGGGACTCGGCGGCCTCGGCGGCGTCGCCGGAGGGGACGTCGGGCTTCTCCTCGAAGCCCGGGGTCTCCTCGCTCACGCCTGACCGTCCTTCTTGGGCTCGTCGTCCACGATCTCGGCGTCGACGACGTCGTCGTCGGCCTTCGCCTGGCCGGCGTCGCCACCCGCGGCCTGGGCGGCCTGGGCGTCGGCGTACATGGCCTGGCCGAGCTTCTGGGAGACGGCCGCGACCTTCTCGGTGGCGGTGCGGATCTCCGCGGCGTCCTCGCCCTTGAGCTTCTCGCGGAGCTCGCCGAGCGCGGCCTCGACCTCGGACTTCACGTCGCCCGGGACCTTGTCGTCGTTGTCCTTGAGGAACTTCTCCGTCTGGTAGAGGAGGTTCTCGCCCTGGTTGCGGGACTCGGCGGCCTCGCGGCGGCGGTGGTCCTCGTCCGCGTACTGCTCGGCCTCCTGGCGCATCCGGTCGACCTCTTCCTTCGGCAGCGAGGAGCCGCCGGTGACGGTCATCTTCTGCTCCTTGCCCGTGCCCAGGTCCTTCGCGGTCACGTGCATGATGCCGTTGGCGTCGATGTCGAAGGCGACCTCGATCTGCGGGACGCCGCGCGGGGCCGGCGGGAGGCCGGTCAGCTCGAACATGCCGAGCTTCTTGTTGTACGCCGCGATCTCGCGCTCGCCCTGGTAGACCTGGATCTGCACGGACGGCTGGTTGTCCTCGGCCGTCGTGAAGATCTCGGACCGCTTGGTCGGGATCGTGGTGTTGCGCTCGATGAGCTTGGTCATGATGCCGCCCTTGGTCTCGATGCCGAGGGACAGCGGGGTGACGTCGAGGAGCAGGACGTCCTTGACCTCGCCCTTGAGGACACCGGCCTGGAGGGCGGCGCCGATGGCGACGACCTCGTCCGGGTTCACGCCCTTGTTGGCCTCGTTGCCGCCGGTCAGCTCCTTGACGAGCTCGGCGACGGCCGGCATGCGGGTCGAGCCGCCGACCAGGACCACGTGGTCGATCTCGGAGAGGGCGATGCCCGCGTCCTTGATGACGTTGTGGAACGGGACCTTGCAGCGCTCCAGGAGGTCCGCGGTCAGCTGCTGGAACTGGGCCCGGGTGAGCTTCTCGTCCAGGTGCAGCGGGCCCTCGGCGGAGGCCGTGATGTAGGGCAGGTTGATGGAGGTCTCGGTCGAGGAGGAGAGCTCGATCTTCGCCTTCTCGGCGGCCTCGCGCAGACGCTGGAGGGCCATCTTGTCGGCGGAGAGGTCGACGCCGTGACCGTTCTTGAACTGCGTCACCAGGTAGTCGACGACGCGCTGGTCCCAGTCGTCACCACCGAGGTGGTTGTCACCGTTGGTGGCCTTCACCTCGACGACGCCGTCGCCGATCTCCAGGAGGGACACGTCGAAGGTGCCGCCACCGAGGTCGAAGACGAGGATCGTCTGGTCGTCCTTGTCGAGGCCGTACGCCAGGGCGGCGGCGGTCGGCTCGTTGACGATGCGCAGGACGTTCAGGCCCGCGATCTCGCCGGCCTCCTTGGTGGCCTGGCGCTCGGAGTCGTTGAAGTACGCCGGGACGGTGATGACCGCGTCGACAACCTTCTCGCCCAGGTAGGCCTCGGCGTCCCGCTTCAGCTTCTGCAGGATGAAGGCGCTCATCTGCTGCGGGTTGAAGGTCTTGCCGTCGATCTCCATCTTCCAGTCGGTGCCCATGTGGCGCTTGACCGACCGGATGGTCCTGTCGACGTTGGTGACGGCCTGGCGCTTGGCCACCTCGCCGACGAGCACCTCGCCGTTCTTCGCGAAGGCGACGACGGACGGCGTGGTCCTGGCGCCCTCCGCGTTCGTGATGACGGTGGGCTCGCCGCCTTCCAGAACGCTGACGACGGAGTTAGTCGTGCCCAGGTCGATGCCGACCGCACGTGCCATTTCGATTCCTCCAGCTGACTGACTTGAGTGGAACTGACTCAAGGATGCCTCACGGAGCCGGGGGCGTCAACAGACCTGAGTCGACCCCGCTCAACTCTTCGCCCGTTCAGTCGCTCAAAGAGACGCAGAGGGCGCGTCGCTACCTGACGCGGAGCCCCGGAGGTGGCAGAGTCCTGATGCCCTTTGCCGGGCAAAGCAGGCATATCCCACGAACATCCCATGATCTCAGCCGGAGGGTTCCGGGGCATGACGGCGAACCACCGCAGTGTCGACCTCAAGCGGGCCTTCGACCTCGTGGGGGGTACGGCGCTGCTGGTGCTGCTCTCCCCCGTCCTCGCCGCGACCGCGCTCCTGCTCTCGCTCGCCCAGGAGGGCCCCGCCCTGCGCCGCCGCACGGTCGCCGGACGGCACGGGCGCCCCTTCACGATGCTGACCTTCCGGACCCGCAGTCCGCTGGCGGCGCTGCCGCTGCTGCTGCACGTCGTCCGGGGCCAGATGTCGCTCGTCGGCCCCTGCCCGCTCTCCCCCACCCACCGGGAGTGCGTCGGCGAGGCCCGGCGCCGGCTCTCGGTCCGCCCCGGCGTCACCGGACCCTGGCAGATCAGCGACCGCTCCGACCTGCCGTGGGAGGAACGCGAGCTGCTGGACCTCCACTATGTGGACCACCACTGGCTCGGCATGGATCTGGCCGTTCTGGCGCGTACGCTTCCAGCAGTCCGCCGTCGTCGTCTCCGGCGCGCCCCGGCCCGTCCGGCAAGGCTTGCCTGAGCGACACAGATCACCGCGAGGTCCGCTACAAGTGGAGCGCCCCGCCCGGTAATCTCAGCACGGACTAGATAAGTTACCGCTTAGTAGGCTCAGGGCGAGGGTGAGGCGAGGAAGAGGCCGCGCCAGCCGCGCCCCAGGCCCGCCCGAGGAGCCCGTCATGCAACTCGCCGCGATCATCGTGTCGCTGACGCTGACCGTGGTCGGCGTTGCCCTGCTCGCTCGCGCCATCGGCCAGTTCGTCCGGTACTTCAAGCTCGGCCAGCCGGTCCCGGCCGGCACCCGTACCGACAACCCCTACCAGCGCAGCGTGACGCTGGTCCGGGAGTTCCTGGGCCACACCCGGATGAACCGCTGGGGGATCGTCGGCTTCGCCCACTGGTTCGTCGCCATCGGCTTCCTGACCCTGCCGCCGACCATCGTCACGGCGTACGGCCAGCTCTTCCAGGCCGACTGGACGCTGCCGGTCATCGGCGGCTTCGTGCCGTACGAGATGTACATCGAGTTCATCGGCTCGATGACCGTCCTCGGCATCGCCACCCTGATGGTCATCCGGCTGCTGAACCTGCCGTCCCGCCCCGGCCGCAAGTCCCGCTTCGCCGGCTCCAAGGCCGGCCAGGCGTACTTCGTCGAGTGGGTCATCCTCACCATCGGCCTGGCCATCTACGTGCTGCGCGGCCTGGAAGGCGCCCTGCACCACGTCGACCACTACGAGGCCGCCTACTTCGCCTCGTACCCGCTGGTCCTGCTCTTCAAGGGCATGTCGGTGGCGACGCTCCAGACGCTCGTCTACCTCTTCGCCATGATCAAGCTCAGCACCACCATGATCTGGATGATCACGGTCTCGCTGAACACCAACATGGGCGTCGCCTGGCACCGCTTCCTCGGCTTCCCGAACATCTGGTTCAAGCGCAACGCCACCGGCGAGACCGCCCTCGGCGCGCTCCAGCCGATGACGACCGGCGGCAAGCCGATCGACTTCGAGGACCCGGGCGAGGACGACGTCTACGGCGTCTCCCAAGTCGAGCAGTTCTCCTGGAAGGGCCTCCTCGACTTCTCCACCTGCACCGAGTGCGGCCGCTGCCAGTCGCAGTGCCCCGCCTGGAACACCGGCAAGCCCCTCTCCCCCAAGCTCCTCATCATGTCGCTGCGCGACCACGCGCACGCCAAGGCGCCGTACCTGCTCGCCGGCGGCGGCAAGGACATGGAGGGCAACGAGAAGGCCACGGCCGAGCAGCTGAAGGACGTCCCCGCCGCGGCCCTGGCCGAGGCCGAGCGCCCGCTGATCGGCACCGTCGAGGAGAACGGCGTCATCGACCCGGACGTCCTGTGGTCCTGCACCACCTGCGGCGCGTGCGTCGAGCAGTGCCCGGTCGACATCGAGCACATCGACCACATCGTCGACATGCGCCGCTACCAGGTCATGATCGAGTCCGCCTTCCCGTCGGAGGCCGGCACGATGCTGAAGAACCTGGAGAAGAAGGGCAACCCCTGGGGCCTGGCCAAGAAGCAGCGCGTCGAGTGGACCAAGGAGGTCGACTTCGAGGTCCCGATCGTCGGCAAGGACGTCGAGGACCTGTCCGAGGTCGACTACCTCTACTGGGTCGGCTGCGCCGGCGCCCTGGAGGACCGCGCCAAGAAGACCACCAAGGCCTTCGCGGAGCTGCTGCACATCGCGGGCGTCAAGTTCGCGATCATGGGCGGCGAGGAGAAGTGCACGGGTGACTCCCCGCGCCGCCTGGGCAACGAGCCGCTGTTCCAGCAGCTCGGCCAGGAGAACGTCGCCATGCTGAACATGGCGTTCGGCGAGGACGACGAGGACGAGTCGACGAAGAAGCCGAAGTCGGCCAAGAAGATCGTCTCCACCTGCCCGCACTGCTTCAACACCATCGCCAACGAGTACCCGCAGCTCGGCGGCGAGTACGAGGTCATCCACCACACCCAGCTGCTCCAGCACCTCATCGACGAGGGCAGGCTGATCCCGGTGACCCCGGTCGACGGCCTCATCACCTACCACGACCCGTGCTACCTGGGCCGGCACAACAAGGTCTACACGCCGCCGCGCGAGATCATGTCCGCCGTCCCCGGCCTGCGCCAGCAGGAGATGCACCGCCACAAGGAGCGCGGCTTCTGCTGCGGCGCCGGCGGCGCGCGGATGTGGATGGAGGAGCGGATCGGCAAGCGCATCAACACCGAGCGCGTCGACGAGGCGCTGTCCCTCAACCCGGACATCGTCTCCACCGCCTGCCCGTTCTGCCTCGTCATGCTCACGGACTCCGTGAACGGCAAGAAGAACGACGGCAAGGCGAAGGAATCGCTCCAGGTCGTGGACGTGGCCCAGCTGCTGCTGGACTCGGTGAAGACCCCGGTCGACCCCGAGCCGGAAACCCCGGCGGAGGAGCCGGAGCCGGTCGCGTAAGACGATGTAAGACCATGAGAAAGGGCCGTCCCACCCGGTGGGACGGCCCTTTCTCACGCTCTCAGCGCTGCTGGGCGTGGGCGTGGTACGTCGCGACGAGCCTGCCGTTCAGGTCGTAGACCCAGCTGTCGCCGCCCTGCTTCGGGGCGTCGATGACGACGAAGCGGTACGGGTGCTTGCCGGGCTGCACGGCGAGCTTGTACGTCCAGCCGTGGTGCCGGACGGTGAGGTGCTGCGCGTCGACGGTGGCGAGGCGCTTGCCGTTGACGGCGGCGACCTGGACGCGCGGGCCGTCCTTGACGTTCTTGGCGAAGGTGGCGACGGTCCCGCCGGGAAGCGCGACCTGCGCAGGCTTCGGGTCCGGCTGGGGCGCGGGGACCCGGTCCAGCCACGAGCGGACGGTCCCGTCGGGGCGGAGCACGATGTGGAGCCCGTTGTTCTCCCCGTACGCGGGCTTCCCGTCGGTGCTGCGGAGGGTGCCGAGCAGCTGCCCGCCCCCGTAGACGTCGGCGGAGAAGCGCCCGGGACCGTCCTGGTACACCTTGGCGAGCGAGCCGTCGGCGAGGTCGACGTTCCGCCAGAAGACAGCCTGGCCGGCAGGCGCCTGGTCACTCACGGCCTGGTCGCTCGCGAAGGCGGCGGCGGCCGGGAGCAGGAGGGCGGCGGAGGTGCCGGCGGCGACGGCGGCGGTACGGAGGACGCGGGCACGGCGGTTGAGGCGCATGGAGAACTCCAGGGGGTTTCGCTGCTGACCCCACCGACGCTACGGACCACACATTGAGGCGATACGTCCGTTTTGTAACAGCCGCCCGGCGCCCACCGCACGGCCCCGTCACGGCTCAGGGGTCCCCTAGGGGATGTCACAGGTCAGCCGCAATGGAGCGGGCCCGCCGCGGAAGCGGGTACGTTCAATGACGTGGCTGGATTCAGGAACGGACGCGGCCGGGACAACCGCCCCCCGCAGCAGCATCGACCGCAGCAGGCGCCGTACGGGTACGACGCGCCCCCGCAGGGGTACCCGCCGCAGCAGCAGTGGCAGCAACAGCCACCGCGGCAGCAGCAGCCGTACGGGGAGCCCGAGTACTTCGGCGACCCGCACGCGCAGCACCCGCACGCGGCGACGGCGAACAACCCGGGCCACACCCAGATGTTCAGCGTCGACGACCCGTACGCTCAGCAGGGCGGCTACCAGGCGCCCCCGGCCCCCGCTGGCCCCCGCCTGCCCTGGAAGGCCCTCCTGAGCGGCATCGTGCTGCGCCCGGCGGACACCTTCCTCCAGATGCGCGACCACGCGGTGTGGGGCCCGGCGCTGATCGTCACCTTCCTCTACGGCCTGCTGGCGATCTTCGGCTTCGACCAGGCCCGCGACGAGGTGCTGAACGCGACGATCTCCAGCACGATCCCGTACGTGCTGATGACCGGCGTCGGCTTCGTCCTCGCCGGCCTGATCCTGGGCGCGGTCACCCACACCCTCGCCCGCCAGCTCGGCGGCGACGGCACCTGGCAGCCCACGGTCGGCCTGTCGATGCTGATCATGTCGCTCACCGACGCCCCCCGCCTCCTCTTCGCCCTCTTCCTGGGCGGCGAGAACGGCCTCGTCCAGATGATCGGCTGGATCACCTGGGGCGCGGCCGGCGCGCTCTTCACCCTCATGGTCGGCCGCTCCCACGACCTCCCGTGGCCCAAGGCCCTGGGCGCCTCCGCGATCCAGCTGATCGCCCTGCTGAGCCTGATCAAGCTGGGCACGCTGTAGCCCGCACGCACCCGCACACGAAAGAGCCCCCACCGAACACCCGGCGGGGGCTCTCTCTCGCTGCGCCTCCGTAAGGGAGGTCACATCCGACCCCCCTGTTCCCCCCGTCATGTGCACATGCAACATTGTCGGTGCTGTCAGGACTTCGGGGGAGTACGCGCATGCGACGTGAGAACGGGACAGCCGCGGGGAACGGCGATCTCGTCGTGCAGGACGGCGCTCTGACCCGCCTCGCCGACGATCTCGACGTGATGCAACGTCATCTCGACGGCCAGGTCAGGCGTATGGACGCGGTCGTCGACCGCATCGAGGCCGGATGGCAAGGTGACGCCGCCCGGGGCTACCGAGCCCTGCACCGGGGTGTGGCCGAGGACGCGGTGCGCATCCGAGGGATCCTGGCGGTCCTGGAGGAAGCCTTGCGCATGAGCCAGGACGGCTTCACCGAACAGGAGTTGGCCACCCTCCGCAGCATGCGGTCGGTCACTTCGCACATGGACGTCGCCCGCGAGGCCGACTCGCTGTCCGACGCCGGCACGCCGCCACCGGCCTCAAGCCGCCTGCGCGACATCTGACGCCGCGCACCGACTTCGCACGTCGACACATCCAGGGGGAGCACTCCGCATGAGCAACGACCACATAGTTGTCAGCTTCAGCACCTTACGTGAGGCCGCGGCGGAACTGGAAGACATCCTCCGACAGCTCAACCAGCGTCTGGAGACGCTGTACGGGCGTACCGAGAAGGTCGTCCTCACCTGGCAGGGCGAGGCGCGCGAAGCGTTCGTCGAGGAACTCGACCAGTGGGACAAGAGGATGCAGGACCTCCAGGCGTCCCAGGCGTGGCTCCACGAGATCGTGACGACGGGCCACGCGAACTACACCGAGGCGCACCGTGCCGTCCTGCGCGGATGGGGGGCGGGCTGAGATGGGCACCCCTCCGCCCCCGTCGGCGCAGAGCGGCACCATCGACGTCACGCCGTCGGACCTCTATCGGGTCTCCGGCCAGTTCGCCAAGGAGCAGACGAACCTGCACAAGGCGGCGAACACCCTTCTCCGGGAACTCGGGGAGTACCAGGACGCAGGTGGCTACGGCACGTCGGCCCAGGCCTTCTCAGCCGCCTACACGAAGGTCGGGAACCGCTTCCTGGAGGTATGGGCGCGGAGCGTGGTGAGCGTCGGAGGCGCGGCCGTCGGGTTCACCACGACGGCCAACAACTACGTCAAGGCGGACGCCGCCTCGGACCCGAGCGGTACCAAGCAGGCCCTCACCGTGCCTCCGCCCCCGGTCATGGAGACGGCCCCCGCATACCCCCGCGTCACCGACCTGAAGTGGGGGGACGACGACGGCGGCGACAGGATCTGGGTCCGCATCCTGGAGTGGGTCCCGGAGCCGATCGTGGACGCCGTGCGGGTCGCCGTCAAGCATGCCTACCGCATGGGCCGGGTGCCGGATGTCTATCCCTACCCCGATCAGCACCATCTGAACTCGCTCTCCGAGTACTGGGGGCACGCGAACCGGTCGCTCTTCCTCGTCGAGGGCAGCTTGACCGGTTACATGGCGGGCATCACCAGCCAGGCCGACAGCGAATGGCACGACGCGATGCGGACGTTCTGCAGCTCGCTGTGGGGCACCACCGCATGGGGCAAGAGCAGGGCCGGGTATGAGTGGAAGCACGACACGGCGGGTTCGGGGGCCGGCGCGAGCCACCCGGTGCTCGCGGTGCTGGCCGACACCAGCCGGAAGGTGAGCGAACTGCTGCGGGACTTCGCCGAGGCGGCCGCCGAGCTGAACGCGAAGGTCTACGACGAGTACCTGGAGGCGGTCAAGAAGGCCGTCCTCGATGTCGACCTCAAGGACGGCTTCGACCTCAAGGACGTCAAGGGCATCTTCAAGGGTGTGGTGAAGGGAGCGGCGGCGGTCGGTCTGAACATCCCGCTGAACATCGACACCAGCGCCATGAACGCCATCGTCAACCGGTACGAGCGGAGGGTGGACGCTCTCACCCGGCAGTTCGACGACATGATCGCCCCCCTGGACGAGGCGTTCATGAGCGCCCCCAGCTTCCACGCCGAGGAGGCCCGCGCCCAGTCCTTCGGCGCCCGAGCACTTCACGAGTTCAAACCCGTCCACACCTACACCGTGCCCGGGGAGGACCCGAAGAACCACTTCTTCCCCATCGACCTCGCGGGCCAGGAGGGCATCGAAGGGAGCCATCCGGTCGACAAGCACGTCGGCAAGACGGACGAGCAGCTGGCGCAGCGCCTCCGTGACCAGGAGACGGTTCGCCCCGACGGGACGGTGGCTCCGCGCGCCATCTCCACCTTCACGGACCACGCCTCCGCCCAGCGCCTCACCCAGCTGGTCCTGGACGACATACGCAACGCGGAGCTGATCGAGCGGTGGACGGAGCGGCAGAAGGACCCCAACCAGTACAACCCGAACTCGAAGCCGAGCTACAGCCTCTCCTTCAACGAGGTCACCGGACGCTCGCTCAGCCGGGCCGACTTCGCCGCGGACGGCTTCCAGGCACAGGCGAAGGACGTGCACAGCGTCAAGGTGACGCTCAAGTACATCGGGGACCACACCGATCCCCCGTTCATCGTCCTGACCTCCATGCCGGAGGCGCCTTAGCATGCGCAACGTGACCACATACATCGGAGCCGTGTTCCACGACAGCGCCGTCTCCCGTCTCCTGGAACTGGCGGCCGTCTGCCGGCGTGACCCGTCGAGGACGCTGGAGGACGAGATCGCCCGGTTCTGCCGGACGGTCAGGGAGTCGCCCCAAGCCGACTGGGCCATGCCGATCGCCGCGGTCGCCGCCCTCCTCGACCTGGTCTCGAACGAGGTGGAGCAGGTGGACCCGGCGACCCTGTCGGCGGGATTCGCCGCACTGCTCGCCGAGGCCGCCGGTGACGTACCCGCACCCGCCTTCCTGCGGCAGCTGTCGGCGGCGCTCCGAGGCCAGGGGCAGAAGCCGGTCCCGGACTTCGGACGGCTTCCGATGGCCCCCTGGGAGGCCGAACTGAAGTTCGGCAGGATCCACCAGTTCTGGTGGTGGGTGGAATCGGGCGAGTACGAGGACTTCGACGAAGGCGTCCGGGCGGGAGTCGCCGCCGAGCACCCCCATGGCTGTCGGGTCGCACTGGCCGGGCTGGCCGCGGAGCTGCAGGAGGCGCTCCTGCTCTTCCCCACACCGGCCGTCCCGTCCGCGCCCGTGGCCGGACTGGCCGCGACGGCACCATGGGCGTCGGCCCCCGTACTGCGGGCGATCCTCGCGGCCGTACACACCCACATCGACGAGGAGCACTGAGAGAAACCCCGTGCCGAGCCCCCACACCTCCGCCACCTACCCCGACCGGGAGACCGCCCAGTGGGCCACCCAGCAGGTGGTGACCGCCAACGAGCAGAACATCCACCGATGGCTGGCCCAGTCGACCCGGCAGCGTCTCACCATCGAGGCGGCCTGGCCTTCCCGGCCGGAGCCGGTCGGCCGCGTGCTGCGCCAGGCGATGATGCTCGCCGGCCAGGAGCCGGTCGACGTGCGCGCCGCCCGGGTGATCCTCCGGCGCAGCCCGGACGCCCCGCACGGCTTCACCGTGCACGCCACCTTTCCGATCTACCTGTAGAGGCTGTGTCCCTTGCCCCTGTCGCCACGCGAGCACGACCGGAAGTACGGCGAACTGGACCATGTGATCCGCGCCCACATGGGTCGCGGCGCCGACGATCCGGAGGCGCTGACCGCGTACCTGCGGCACACCTGGCGCACCCGCCCCTGGGCGATCCCCGTCGCCGAGGAGCAGCTGCGCTCCTACTCGGACAATCCGCCGGGGCGGCTGCGGCTCCGGCTCGGCGAGTTCTATCCCGTGCCGGATGTCGGCCTGGCCGACGCGGAGATCCAGCCGTGGCTCGTCAGCCTCGCCGACCGGCTCCGGGAGAGCGTCGAGACGGGGCAGGCGCCCCCGCCGTCCACCCCGCGGACCCGGTGGGAGTGGCACGCCCGCTTTCCCGAGCTCGCCCAGTTCCTCGGGGGCTGGTTCTCCCAGGACATGCCGGACGAGTTCGAGGACCACGACGCCGCGCTCCAGGACTACCTGGACACCACCGACAGCGGCCTGATCGCCCAGCTGACGGGTGAGCTGCACGATCTGCTCGCGCTGCCCCTGGGCGAGTCCGACTACGCACTCGCCCTGGAGGAGCTGGGCATGGAGGTCGACCCCCCGGCCCCGTACGCCCCCGGCGGCTGGCTGGCAAGCCTGGCCGGGCGGCTCCACGGCACCCGTTCCTGAGCGCGCCCCGCGGGCGAGGGCTCAGGCGTCGAGGACCTGGCCCTCGCGCTTGACGACGGGGGGCTCGACGGACCAGGGGAAGTTGATCCACTCGTCCGTCTTCTTCCAGACGTACTCGCACTTCACGAGGGAGTGGGACTTCTCGTAGATGACGGCGGAGCGGACCTCGGCGACGTGGTCGACGCAGAAGTCGTGGACGAGCTTGAGGGTCTTGCCGGTGTCGGCGACGTCGTCGGCGATCAGGACCTTCTTGTCGGAGAAGTCGATCGCGTTCGGGACGGGCGCGAGCATGACCGGCATCTCGAGGGTCGTCCCCACGCCGGTGTAGAACTCCACGTTCACGAGGTGGATGTTCTTGCAGTCCAGCGCGTAGGCGAGCCCGCCGGCGACGAAGACGCCGCCGCGGGCGATCGACAGCACGATGTCGGGCTCGTAGCCGTCGTCGGCGATGGTCTGGGCGAGCTCGCGGACGGCGGTCCCGAAGCCCTCGTACGTCAGGTTCTCGCGTACTTCACTCATGTCCGGCTACCGCCTCACACCTGGGTCCGATGGAAGTTCATGTACGAGCGGGAGGCCGTCGGCCCCCGCTGGCCCTGGTACCGGGAGCCGTACCGCTCGCTGCCGTACGGGAACTCGGCGGGCGAGCTCAGCCGGAACATGCACAGCTGCCCGATCTTCATCCCCGGCCAGAGCTTGATGGGGAGGGTCGCGAGGTTCGACAGCTCCAGCGTCACGTGCCCCGAGAAGCCGGGGTCGATGAACCCGGCGGTGGAGTGCGTGACGAGCCCGAGCCGCCCGAGGGAACTCTTCCCCTCCAGCCGGGACGCGATGTCGTCCGGCAGGGTGATGACCTCGTAGGTCGAGGCGAGCACGAACTCGCCGGGGTGCAGGATGAACGCCTCGTCGCCCTCCGGCTCCACCTCGCGCGTCAGATCGAGCTGCTCGATGGCCGGATCGATGTGCGGGTAGCGGTGGTTCTCGAACACCCGGAAGAAGCGGTCGAGACGCACGTCGATGCTGGACGGCTGCACCATGGATTCGTCGTACGGGTCGATGCGCACCCGCCCGGCGTCGATCTCGGCCCGGATGTCCTTGTCTGAGAGAAGCACGCCCCCACGATACGCAGAGGGCGCGAGCCGCCCCAATCGGGACCGCCCGCGCCCGCCCAGGTCAGCGCTGCCGCGCCTCCACCGGCACCGCCTGCCTCAGCCGCGCGCACCGCGGACACCGGAGGAGCCGCCCGGGCCCGATCCGCCCGGCACCGAGCTGCTGAAGCGGAAACGAGGCGGTACTGAACACGTGCCCTTCGGCACAGCGGACGACGGTGCGCTCCACGGAACCCATCAAGTCCCTTCCCCTACACACATGCTGGACGAGACAGCCACATTAGGGGATCAACAGGACAGCCCTCCACGCGGCACTCCGACCCGCCGAAGAGAGACGGACTACGCCACCCGTGGCGCATGGGGTACAGTGTGCAACGATGCGACCGGCTCATCCGGCCGCTGTGCGGATGTAGTTTAATGGTAGAACATGAGCTTCCCAAGCTTATAGCGCGGGTTCGATTCCCGTCATCCGCTCTTCCACGAAGCCCCAGGTCAGCGACCTGGGGCTTCGTCGTCGTCCAGGGGGGTGCCGCCTACGGGGAGTGCGGGAGTTCGGCGAGGAGGATCTTGGCGGCCTGGGTGACATTGCCGGCGTGGACGGCGCGGGCCATGGCCGTGCGGGCGGCCTCGGGCGTCGTGGCGGGCGGGACGACCATGAGGGAGAAGTGGTCGCCGTCGCCGCGGGTGATCAGCACGGTGTCGTCGCCGACGGGGAAGGAGTCGAGGTGCACGACCCGGTCGTCGACGATCAGACGAACCGGGATGTCGTTCCAGGCCGAGGCGTCCAGGCCGACCCGGGTGAGGGGTCCGAGGTGTGCGGTCAGGGCGGTGATCAGCGGCGGGAGTTCGCGCTCGACGTCGCGTGAGCGCGGCCACCAGGCCCCGTCGAGGAGACTCTGCCGGGACCCCGTCGTCTCCAGTCGGAGGAGCGCGGTGCCCGGTCCGACGGCCCGGTGGATCTCGTCCGGCAGGAGGCGCGGGGGCGTGCGGGGAATGCCTGTGTCGGTCATGGTCGGTCCGTCCGTCCACGGGTGATGCCGCTGCCGCCCGGACCGGTGCCACGGCGGACGCCGGGCCGGTGAGCGGGGCGGCGGCCCCGTTCTTTCACCGTACTCCGGGAGGACCCGCGGACGCGCCGTCCCCACCGCGGAACCGATCGGCGCCGGACTTCCGGACGTACCGTGGACGTACGGAGGCCTGACCCCAGCCCGGCCTCCGACGAGAAAGGACGGTGCCGTTCTTGGACCGCAGCGAGCCAGAAGCCGAGGCCCTGCCGCCGCCGGGGCACGCCGAAGTCCGCATCGTCGCCGCCACCCCGGACGCCGCACGGATGGTGGCCGACGTCCTCCGCCGCTGCTTCGCCGGCGGCGAGCAGCGCAGCTATCCCGCCCCGGGCGGGGGCACCCGCCTCCACCTCACCGTCGACACCGCCCGCACCGCCGAACCGGCCCGGTCCTGGCTGGCCAGCAGCAGGCCCCCGAGCGGCGCCGGGCCCCACTCCGAGGAACCCTGACCGGGCGACCGGAGCCGCCGGGCGCGCGTGGCATCCCCGGGCGCCGCGGAGCATCCTGGAAGCCGCACCACGATGCCGATGGATCGGCCCGTCGGCACCGGACCAGGGTGTCGCCCCGCCGCCCGCCTGGAGGCCCCCGGATGACCGTCGGACCGCACGAGGACGGGAATCCCGACCGCTCGGAGAGCTTCGGGGAGATGCTGCTGGGCGGGCTCCTGGATCACGCCCACGCGCTGCCGCCCGACCGGGTGGCGCCCGCCCTCGCCGACGTCCTCGCCCGGATCGGCGGCCGGGATCCGCAGATCCTGCTCCAGGACTACGGGCAGCAGAGCTTGGTCCCCCTCGCCGGGGACGGACTGGCGGGCGGCGATCCCGTGCCCATCGACGGTTCGGCGGCCGGTCGCTGCTTCCTCACCTCGCGTCCGGTCGAGGTGCCGGCGGCCGACGGCGTACGGGTTCATGTGCCGCTGCTCGACGGCGGCGACCAGGCCGGCGTCCTGGGCGTCACCCTGGACACGGTCGACGACGACGCCCGCCGTCTCCTGCGCAGGCTCGCGGCCCTGGCCGCCGACACCATCCGGACCAAGAACGGCTACACCGACCTCTTCTTCCGCACCCGCCGCGGCGAACCGATGAGCGTCGCCGCCGAGATCCAGTGGTCGCTCCTGCCACCCCTCGCCATGACGATGCCCCGCGTCGCCGTCGCCGGAGTCCTGGAACCCGCCTACGACGTGGCCGGCGACAGCTTCGACTACGCCCTGAACGGCGACGTCCTCCACCTCGCCATGATCGACGCCATGGGCCACGGCCTGGACGCGGCGACCATGGCGACCGTCGCCATCGGCGCGTACCGGCACGCCCGCCGCACCAGCGTCGAGCTCTCCGAGATCTACCTCTTCATGGACCGGGCCGTCGCCGAACAGTTCGCCCCCGACCACTTCGTCACCGCGCAGATGCTGCGGCTCGACACCGGCACCGGCCGCCTCCAGTGGGTCAACGCCGGGCACCCCGCCCCCATGCTGATCCGCGAGCATCGCGTCGTACGCCGCCTCGACAGCCCCACCACCCTCCCCGTCGGTTTCGGCGGAGACCAGCCGCAGGTCAGCGAGGTGGCGCTCGAACCCGGGGACCGGATCCTCTGCTTCACCGACGGTCTGATCGAGGAACACGAGAGCGGGCAGGAGGAGTTCGGCGAGGACCAGCTGATCGACTGGGTCCATCGGCTGGACCGGGCCGACCGGGGCGTACGGGCCGTGGCACGCGACCTGTCCCACACGCTCCGGCGGGCCCGCGGCGGGGCCACCACCGACGACGCGACCCTCGTCCTCGTGGAGTGGCGCGGACGAGGGTGACGGGGACCCGGCGCGTCCGGCCCCGCCGCGGAGTACGTTGGAGGTACCGGGAGCACCTCGCACACCCGCCACCACGCGGACGTCGTTCCCGGCGCTCACTAGGCCGGGGCACCCGCGGGCGCCCCGGGGACGGGTCCCGGTCTCATGACCAGCACCACCGCTCCCACGCGCCAGGCACGCCTGGCACTGACCCCGATCACCTCTCTGGCCGGCCTGCTCGACGGCGCCTGGTGGCCTTACACACGCGATCTCGCCGCCGAGCTGCCGCCCCTGGCGGAGGCGCTGCGGGACCGCTTCGGACGCGTCACGCGCATCACCGCGAACCCGGCCCCCTGGCCTGTTGCTTTGCGCAAGGTCCCCGTCGGCGGCTACGCCGTGCACGTCGGCTGGTTCATCGACCAGGCCCCCGACACCATGATCCTGCTCTCGTACAGCCTCGGCCGCTGCGACCTGCTCGTGATCCCCCCGGAGACCGAACCCTCCTCCGCCGCGCGCCTGATGACCGCCGCGTCCATCCCGGGCAACGTCCACACCACCGGCACCCTGATGTCCGAGGAGAACGCGACCGGTCGTCTCCTGCGGGAGGCAGGGGCCCGTGAGGACGCCTGGGAGACGGACGGCGGCGCCTCCCCGCAGCCCCGTCCCCACCCCCACCCCGTCGTCGGGGCACGCATGATCTACCCGCCGCCCCAGGGCATGCGGAGATGACACCTGCTGCGCCCCGCTCTCCGCTCCCGTGCCCCATCCGTGCCCTTGGTGGCGGTGAACAGCGGTCGAAACGGGCGCCCACGAAGCCCCAGGTCAGCGACCTGGGGCTTCGTCGTTGCCCAGACATGCGAGTGTCAACGCACGACGGAGAGTTGCGGCCTACGGAACGCGGACACGCGTGAGGCGCTGCAAGGAATGCGACCGAGCGCTCGATGAGCACCGGAACTGGCGGCGGCCGAACCGGTTCTGCCGGCAGTGGCACCGGGTGAAGTACTGGCTGAAGCTGATGGCGGAGCTGGTCTTCAGCCAGCCGCCTCGGTCCGCGTGTGGCGTCACGTGGGGATCAGGCCCGTGCGCAGCAGGTCCAGGAAAGCGGTGGCGGCGGGGGTGGAGGGGCCGTCGGCGCGCCAGGCCAGGGCCACTCGGCCGCGGAGGCGGGGCTCGGTGATCCGGAGCGTGCGGAGGCCCAGGGCCGACGCCGTCTCGGCGGGGAGGGCCGGGACCACCGCAACGCCGAGGCCGCGGGCGGCGAGCTGGGCGAGGAACAGCGGGGCGGCCGCCTCGAAGGCGATGCGGGGCGGGAACCCCGCCCGCGCGCACGCGCGGTCGAGGACCCCGCGCAGCCCCGTGCCGCGCGGCAGGCTGATCAGCGGGCGGTCGCGGAGTTCGGCCAGCGGGATGTCGGTGCGGTCCGGGGGCGTGAGGGCGGGGTCGTCCGGGGGGACGGCCGCGACCAGGGGTTCGTCGACCAGGACCTGGAGGGAGACGCCCGGCGGGGGTTCCTCGGTCGTGAGGCCGATCACGGCGATGTCGAGTTCCCCCCGGCGCAGTGCGGCGAGCATCCGCTCCGAGGTGTCCTCGGTGACGGCGATCTCCACCTGGGGGTGGTCCTCGTGGAAGCCGGCCAGGAGCCCGGCGAGGTCGAACCGGTGGGCCGCCGCCGCCGCGCCCGCGACGAGGCCGAGGGTGACGTGTCCGCGCAGCAGGCCGGTGTACTCGTCCGCGGTCTGCCGTACCGCTTCGACGGCGGTGATCGCGGCCCGCGCGTACGGCAGGACGGCCTCGCCCACCTCGGTCAGGGTCACCGACCGGCCGGAGCGGTCGAGCAGCTGGTGCCCGAGTTCCTTCTCCAGTCGGCGGACCTGGGCACTCAGCCCCGGCTGCGCGAGGTGCAGACGGGCGGCGGCTCGGGTGAAGTTGGCTTCCTCCGCGACGGTGACGAAGTACCGGAGCTGCCGAATGTCCATAACTGATCATGCTAGGTGCGAGACGGGCAAACTCTTGGACTTATGGCGGGGCTACCGAAAGCCTGGGAGGTATGGGGAACACGACGGGCAGGATGCCGGCGGCGGACATCAGAGCGGCGATCGCGGGCGAACGCCGGGAGCTGGCGGCCGTGTTGGACGGCCTGGCGACGGAGGAGTGGGACGCGCCGAGCCTGTGCGGGGGGTGGCGGGTGCGAGAGGTCGCGGCCCACATGTCGATGGGGTTCCGGTACGCGTTCCCCAGGATGGCGTGGGAACTGGTCAGGGCGCGAGGGAACCTGCACCGGATGACCGACCGGTGCGCCCGCGCGGACGCGGCCGCCCACGCGCCGCGTGAACTCGCCGCGTTCCTGCGGGACAACGCGGAGCACCCCTGGAAGCCGCCGGTCGGCGGGATCGTGGCGGCGCTGGGGCACGACGTGGTCCACGGCCTGGACATCACCGTCGCGCTGGGCCTCGGGCGCCGCGTCCCCGAGGACCGCGTGCGCGTCCTCCTGGAGAGCGTCGACGCGAGGACCGTCCGGTTCTTCGGGGCCGACCTCGGCGGCGTCGCACTCCGCGCCGACGACCTCGACTGGTCCTTCGGCACCGGAACGCCCGTGACCGGCGCCGCACAGGACCTCCTCCTCGTCGCGTACGGCCGGCGGCTCCCCCCGGGGCACCTGCGCGGTGCGCGGGCCGATCGCTTCCAGGCATCCGCGTGAGGGGGCCCGCCATGGAGTTCACGCACCCGCGCGTCCGTCTCGTCCACGCCGTCGCCCTGCTCGCCACCGGGCTCCTCGCCGGCGCGTTCGGCTACGGCGCCGCCAACCTCGTCCCCACCTTCGACGCGGTACCGCTCGACATGCGGCTGTCGTTCCACGCCGAGCTGATGAAGAGGAACGGCATCACCGTGCAGGCCGCGATGGCGGTGTCGACGCTGAGCTCCCTCGCTCTCGCGGCCCTGAGCCGCGGCCGGGCCCGGCTGATCGCGGGGACCGCGGGGCTGCTGACCCTCGCGTCGTTCCTGACGACCCGGCTCGGCAATGTGCCGATCAACGGCCGGATCAAGGAATGGGCGGTCACCTCGGCGCCGGTCGATCACGCGGAGATCCTGGGGCGCTGGGAACTCTTCAACAACCTGCGCACGCTCACCGCCCTCACCGCGTTCGCCCTGCTGATCGTCCTCGCCCTGTGGCCGCCGCGGGGCGTCGTACCGACGCGGGAGGGCGCGGGCGCAGCTCGGGGCGGCGCATTCCCGGGCGTCGAATAACTGCGTTCGCGAAGCGAGATTTCAGCCGGTGCCACCGTGAGGTTTTTTATCGGCGGCGCGCACGGAAAAATACGAAACCCGCACGGCGCGTTCCGGCGTGCTACTGTCGAATCAGTTGCAGTTTTGGTACCCGAAATTTTCAGGTGTCCCCGTCCGGCCGCGCGCCGGGCGGAGACATCGTGCGTTCCGGTCTTTTTCCGGGCAGGGAATCATCGCGGCGACACGGAATTCGCAGGTCGCGTTTTCCGCTGCACTTCCCGAAGGAGAAAAGACATGGCTGCCGGTACCGTCAAGTGGTTCAACGCGGAGAAGGGTTTTGGCTTCATCGAGCAGGAGGGTGGCGGTCCTGACGTGTTCGCCCACTACTCGAACATCGCCACCCAGGGCTTCCGCGAGCTCCAGGAGGGCCAGAAGGTCTCCTTCGACGTCGCGCAGGGCCAGAAGGGCCCGACGGCGGAGAACATCGTTCCCGCCTGACGCTGACGCGCCACAAGCACCTTGAGCAGCTGGGGCCCGCATCCTTCGGGGTGCGGGCCCCAGCTCTCTGCGTTTCCGAAGAGTGCAGAGAAAAGAATGCGCGGCGGCGCGCGGTGTTCCGGCGGGACCGTCGCCTGAGCCCCGTACGGTCCGGACGCCGATCCACCACCTCAGGAGGCCCGCTGTGACACCTGCCGCCGCCCCGTTCCCTCCGGCCGGCCCGGCGCTGACCGCCGGTTCCCCGGACCCGAACGGACCGCAGGTCTGCGACGACATGACCGTGGAAGTGGCCCTGGCCGTCATGGCCGGAGCCCGTACCGGCCATCTGATCGTCTGCGACCACGACGATCAGCGCACCGGCCTGGTCACCCGGGCCCAGCTCACCACCGCCCGCGCCGGCGCCGCCTACACCGACCGGCTCCGGCTGCGCGACCTCCGCGTCGACGGCGGCCCGGTACCGGCGCCCCGTCCCCGGGCCGCCTGAAACCGGTCCCGAGTCGCGCGGCGGTCCCGACGGTCCCGACTTCCGCGCCCCGCCCCGCGGCGGGCCGCCCCCACTCCTTCCCTCTCCCCTGTGAGGTCTCGTGCGCTGTGTCATCGCCCGCTTCCCCTTCGAACTCGACCAGGCCGGCGTCCTGGAGGCCATGAGGGGCGTCGAGCCCGAGGAGGTCACCGGCGAGTCCGTGGTCATCGGCCGCCGTACCTACCCCGTCAAACAGGTCGGCCAGGTCGTCACCCGTCAGGACCGCCGCGACTTCACCGCCCGTGAGGTCGTCCTCGCCATGACCAAGCTCGGCTTCACCTGCGGCAGGGGTCCCGCCGCGCAGCGCGGGCGGGTGTGAACCGGGGTCCGTGAACGCGGGAGGGCCCGACCGGCACCAGCCGGTCGGGCCCTTCCCCGTTCACGGACGGGTCCTCCGCCGCGCCGGGCTCAGTGGTCGGAGTAGCTGACGTCGCCCATCGTCCAGGCGCTGACGTCCGCGATCGAGACGCGGTACATGCCGCCCGTCTCCGGGATGCCCACCGTGCCCTGGAGGATCCGCGCCAGGTGGAAGTGCAGGTGGGTGGGCGACGACTCGCCCTTCGGCGCGGCGGCGAAGACCGCGGAGAAGTCGGCCAGGTGGTCGGAGTCCGCCAGGACCTCCGACACCCGCTGCCGCCACACCGCCTCGGGCGCCAGCCGGCCTGTGATGACCGCGCCGCCGGCGACGACGGTCAGGGACATCTGGTTGCTGCGCCCGGACTCCACCAGCCGGGCGATGTCAACGAGCAGCTCGTCAGTCTTCGACATGGAAACCGATCCTACGGGTCGCCCCGCCTCCTGCCCCAGTCCTCCCTCGCGGGCGGGACGGACGGCGGGTCGATCACCCCAGTCGGCGACGGCGGTTCGGCGACCGAGGTGCGGCGACGAGCCTCGGCGACCGCGATCCCGGCGCGCCCGGCAGCGGCCGGGCCGGGCGGGCGGACACCGGACGCCGGCGCTCCCTCAGGGCCCGCAGGTGGTGTAGTAGTTCCCTCAGGCCCTGATGCCCCGACTGGCACCAGGGCCCCTCTATGCACGTCACGGAGAGGTGCTCATGACAGCAGACGACTCGTACGACCGTCTCGACGACGACGACTACCCTGCCTACACCATGGGCAGGGCCGCCGAGATGATCGGCGCCACCCAGGGCTTCCTCCGCGCCCTCGGCGAAGCCCGCCTGATCACTCCGCTGCGCTCCGCGGGCGGCCACCGCCGCTACTCCCGCTACCAGCTCCGCATCGCCGCCCGAGCCCGCGAACTCGTCGACCAGGGAACGCCGATCGAGGCCGCCTGCCGGATCATCATCCTCGAGGACCAGCTGGAGGAGGCGCAGCGCATCAACGCGGAGTACCGCCGCGCCGCCGAGTCCCGTACGCCCTCGGACCAGGCGTGAGCCGCACCCGCCCGGCCGCCCTCGCCGCGCACGTCCCTCCCTCCGACCTGACAGAGCCCGCCCCGTCCTGACCGGCCCGCGGCCGGGCCGACGCCGTGGGCTTCCGGACCCCGGCCGCCGGTCACCGGGCCGGCACGGCGAGCGGAGTCCTACCCTCCAGTAGCATCGCTGCTTCGATCGGCTGCACGGGGGAAGTGTGGGATGGCTGGACAGGGACGCGGTACCGGGATCAGTGCTGGTCAGAGGGCCGGTGGGGCGGTGACGGGAGAGGTCGTCGGGCTGGCGGTGCTGCTGCGGAGCTGGCGGGGGCGGGCCGGGGAGCGGCGAGGGCTCGGAGGGCCGCTGCCGCAGACCGAGGTGGCCGGCGAGATCGGCATGAGCGAGCGGTGGTACCGGGACCTGGAGCGCGGCGCGATCCCGCGCCTCGACCCCCGTGTGCTCGCCCGGCTGGCGGACGTCCTCGGCCTCGACGCGGACGAGCGCGCCGCGCTGCACTTCCACGTCTTCGGGGGGACCCCGTACGCGCCCCGGCCGGACGCCGGCGACCCGACCGTGCTGCCCGCGCTCCAGCAGCAGGTCGACCGGCAGCTGCCGCGCCCCGCCTATGTGACGGACACCCGCTGGGACATCGTCACGTACAACCGGGCCATGGCCGAGTGGTTCCCCTGGGTCCTCGCCCCGGACGCCAACCTCATCCGGTGGGGGCTGACCACCCAGGAGGCCCGGGAGCAGATGGTGGACTGGCCCCGGCACGCGTACGTCTACCTCGCCATGATCCGTTTCGCCATGGCCGAGCGGCCCGGCGAGCCGGGGCTCTCGGCGCTGCTGCGGGAGGTCCTGCAGGACCCCGTCTGCCGGCGCCTGTGGGAGGAGCGGACGTGCATCGTCGGCAACCGGGACGGGCACCGCTTCCGGCTGCGCCTTCCGCACGTCTCGTCCGGCACCGTCGACGTGCAGACCCAGGTGCTGCTGCCGGCAGGGCATCCGGGACTGCGATTCGTCGTTCTCGGGGCGGTTCCGCCGTCGCCCGCCGACGACTGATCACACACCACCGGAACCCCGCCGATCAAGAGGCGGCGAGCGGCAAAGATCTGCCGGTCGGGCCCTTTCCCACCGGCAGATCTTTGCCGGTGGGGAAGCGTTGACACCCCGAACTTCCGGCGGGTTTTCTCGAATCTCCGGGGCGCTTTCCGACCGTCCCGTCGAGAGAGAATCCGGAGATCGGCGTTGCGGGTGTTCACGGACAACGAGAAGACATTCCTGGGAGGCGGCGGCTGGGGCGCCCCGACCGGCGGCCCCGCGGGCGGCGCCCTCCCGGCCGGGGACGCGGACGCCGCCCGCGAGGCCGCCGGACGGCCGGACCCCGCCGCCCGCCCCGTCCGGCGCGTCGGCGTGGTCGGCTCGGGCACGATGGGCGGCGGCATCGTCGAACTGTGCGCCCTGCGCGGCCTCGACGTCCGGCTCGCGGTGTCCCGGGAGTCCTCGCTGGTCTCCGCGCCGCGCCGGCTCGCCGCGTCCCTGGACCGGGGCGTGGCCAAGGGCCGGCTCTCCGCGGCGGACCGGGACGCGGCGCTGGCCAGGGTCTCCGTCACCGCCGACCTCGCGGACCTGAGCGACCGCGAGCTCGTGATCGAGGCCGTCCCGGAGGACGAGCAACTGAAGCTCGACCTGTTCGCCACGCTCGACAAGGTCGTCGCCGAGGACGCGGTCCTGGCCTCGACGACCTCGGCGATCAGCATCACCCGGCTGGCCCGCGCCACGGCGCACCCGGGCCGGCTGATCGGCATCCACTTCTTCAACCCGGTCGTCACGCTGCCCCTGGTGGAGCTCGTCCCCACGCTGCTCACCGACCCGGACGTGCTCCGGCGCGCGGAGGCCTTCGTCGCCGGGACGCTCGGCAAGGACCCGATCCCCGCCGGGGACCGCGCCGGTTTCGTGGTCAACGCGCTGCTCGTCCCGTACCTGCTGGCGGCCGTCCGCATGGTCGAGTCGGGGTACGCGTCGGCCGAGCACGTCGACCGCGGCATGGAACGCGGCTGCGCCCACCCCATGGGCCCGCTGCGGCTGTGCGACCTCATCGGTCTCGACGTCGTCGCGGCGGCGGCCGATTCCCTGTACGCGGAGTTCAAGGAGCCTCTTTACGCTCCGCCGTCGCTGCTGACGCGCATGGTGCAGTCCGGCCTCCTCGGCAGGAAGTCGGGCCGCGGGTTCTACGCGTACGCGTAGCCCGGACGAAGGAAAGCGGTCCGGCTCCCGGAGGAGTACGCCGCCTCGCTCGCCGAAAAGCCCTCAGTCCGCTCGCAGTCCCGTTCACGGATTTCAGGAGCATACGCATGCACGCGTATATGAACATCAAGAAGTCGGCGCGCATCAGCCACGACTTCTGGGAGACCACCACCGAGGCCGGCATGTTCGACATCGTCGCGGCCGGCCTGGGCGGGGGGCGCCACCGGTCGCTCGCCGACGGGCACGAGTTCGTCAACATGTCCTCGTACTCGTACCTCGGCCTGGACACCCATCCGAAGATCGTCCAGGGCGCCGTCGACGCCGTGCTGGCGGAAGGCGCGCTGAACACCTCGACCTCCCGCATGCGGATACGTTTCGCCGCGCTGCGGGACGCCGAGGACGCCCTGTCGGAGCTGTTCGACGTGGAGGCCGTCACCGTGGCCTCCTGCGCCGCGGCGGCCTGGGCGAGCCTGCCCCTGCTCGCCTCCGGCCTCCTCACCGGCGGCGAGCCGCCGCTGATGGTCTTCGACAAGAACGCGCACTTCTGCCTCAACGCGATGAAGGCGAACGTCGCCGACGAGGCCCCCCTCACCACGATCCGGCACAACGACGTCGAGGCCCTGGAAGACCTCTGCAGGAAGCACCCGCAGGTCGCGTACGTCGCCGACGGCGTCTACAGCACCGGCGGGAAGGCGCCGATCGGCGAACTGCTGCGGCTCCAGGAGAAGTACGGCCTGTTCCTGTTCTTCGACGAGGCGCACGGCATCTCCACCGTCGGCGAACGCGGCCGGGGCGCCGTCCTGGAGGCCATGGGCGGCCGGATCGGCGACCGGACGCTGATCATCACCTCCCTCAACAAGGGCTTCGGCGCCTCGGGCGGCGCGATCTTCCTCGGCCGCAAGGGGTCGCGCGACCGGCGCGACACCGCCCTGCGCAACGGCGGCCCGCTGATGTGGTCGCAGCGCATCAACACCGCCGGCCTCGGCGCCGTCCTGGCCTCGGTCGAACTGCACCGCTCGGACGAGCTCCCGGCACTCCAGCGCCGGCTCCAGGCGAACGTCGACCTCTTCGACAGCCTGCTCCCGACCGGGCTCAGCGGTGACGGACTGCCGATCCGCTTCGTGGACATCGGCTCCGAGGACGCGACCGTCCGCCTCGCCCAGGCGCTGCTGGAGCGCGGCTACTACGCCTCCCCGATCTTCTTCCCCGTCATCGCCCGCGGGAAGGCCGGCCTGCGGCTGATGCTCCGCGCGAACATGACCACCGCCGAGATCGAGGACTTCTGCCGGCAGCTGAAGGAACTGCGGGACCGGCATGCCTGAGGACCGCTCCCCCGGCACCCCGCCGCCGGCCGGCGCGCCCGCCGCCCGGCTGGAGCGCCGCACGATGGCCGTCGGCTGTCTGCTGGTGTTCATGGCGCAGATGGCCACCACCATCTACCTGCCGTCCCTCCCCGCCGTCCAGCACGACCTGGGCGTCTCCCGCAGCACCGCCGCGCTGTCGGTGTCCCTCTTCGTCATCGGCGCCGCGGCGCCCGTGGTCCTGTGGGGGCGGGCGGCGGACCGGTACGGGCGCCGCGCCTCGCTGCTCGCGTCGCTCGCGCTGTTCGTCGGCTCCAGCGCCCTGCTGGCCGTGAACTCCTCCGCCGAGGCCCTGCTGGTCCTGCGCTGCGTGCAGGGCGTCGGCGCCGGCGGCGCCGCCATCATCGCCCGCATCTTCGTCCGCGACCTCGGCGGCGGCGACGCGCTCGCCCGGCGGCTGTCGGTGCTGTCGATCGCCTTCGTCACCGCCCTCGGCGGCGGCCAGTTCCTCGGCGGCCTCATCGGCACGTACGCGCACTGGAAGGCGGGTTTCGCCGTGCTGGCCGCGGTCGGGGCCGTCGGCGCCCTCGGGGCGGCGACGCTGCCGCTGGACCCCGGCCGGGGGCGCGCCGAGCAGGCGAACATGCTGCGGATCTACCTGGGCATCCTGACCGTTCCGGCGTTCCTGCTGCCCACCGTCGCCGGCGGGCTCGGCTTCGCCACGATCGTCCTCCTCCAGGAGGTCGCGCCGTACGTCTTCCAGGACCAGTTCGGCCTGGGCGCGGACGCGTACGGGTCGATGGGGCTGCTGTTCGGGCTGGCGTACTTCGCGGGCGCGGTCATGGTGAACCGGCGCGTCGCCACGGCCGGTTCGGGCCGGCTCATGCGGACCGGCGCCCTGATCATGACCGGTGCCGGCGTGCTCACGGTCGGCCTGTGGCTGCTGCCGTCCGTGCCGCTGCGCGCCGCGCTCGTGGTGTTCACGGTGCTGTACTGCGCCGTCACCTTCGGGCAGGCGGCGCTGTTCCCGAGCAGCATGGCCGTCGCGGTGAGCGCCGTGAAGGACCACGGCGCCTACGCCGTCGCGCTGTGCGGGTTCCTGGCCCAGTCGATCGCCGGCGTCGTGGCGACCTTCGCGGCCCTGCTGCACGCCAACCTCGTCTGGGCGGGCGTCGCCACGGCGCTCAGCGCCCTCGCCTACGTCCTCGTACGCCGTGACGCCTCCGCGCCGCGCACGGCGGCCGTCCCCGACCGCGGCGCGACCTGACCAGAGAACCATGACGATACTTCGCTCCCACATCGACACCTCGTCCGAGGTGTTCCACCGCAACGCCGAGGCGTTCGAGAGCAAGCGGCGGATCATCGCCGACGCGCGGGCCGCCGCCGTCGCCGGCGGGGACGCCCGCGCGCACCGCCGCCACGCCGAACGCGGCAAACTCACCGCCCGCACGCGGGTCTTCCAGCTGCTCGACCCCGGCACCCCGTTCCTGGAGGTCGGGCAGCTGGCCGGGCACGACGTCTACGGCGAACCCGTCCCGTCGGCCGCGCTGGTCACCGGGATCGGCGTGGTCGGCGGCCGGCCGGTGATGGTCTTCGCCAACGACGCGACCGTGAAGGGCGGCACGTACTTCCCGCTCACGGTGCAGAAGCACCTGCGCGCCCAGAAGATCGCCCGTGAGAACGGCCTGCCCTGCGTCTACCTGGTGGACTCCGGCGGCATCTACCTGCCGCTGCAGGAGGACCTGTTCCCCGACGAGTACCACCTGGGGCGCATCTTCCGGAACATCGCCGAGCTGTCGGCGCTCGGACTGCCCCAGATCGCGGCCGTCATGGGCTCGTGCACCGCCGGAGGCGCGTACATCCCCGCGATGTGCGACGAGGCGGTCATCGTCCGCGGCAACGGCACGATCTTCCTCGGCGGCCCGCAGCTGGTCCGCGCGGCCACCGGCGAGGTCGTCGACGCGGAGACCCTGGGCGGTGCGGACCTGCACACCCGGGTGACCGGCGTCGCCGACCACCTGGCCGAGAACGACGACCACGCCCTGGAGCTGGTCCGGGACATCGTGCGGCGCACCGGCCCCGGCACGGTGTCGGCGCCGCCGCGGGCCCCCCGGCCGCCGCTGTACGACCCGGCCGAGCTGCCCGGGATCCTCAGCGCCGACCTGCGCGAGCACATCCCGGCCCGCGAGATCCTCGCGCGGCTCCTCGACGGCAGCGAGTTCACCGAGTACCGGGCCCGCTACGGCCCCACCCTGGTCTGCGGCACCGGCCACATCGGCGGCTACCCGGTCGGGGTGGTGATCAACGACGGGGTGCTGTTCCCGGAGAGCGCGCAGAAGGGCGCGAACTTCATCGAGCTGTGCGCCCAGCGCGGCATCCCGCTGCTGTTCCTGCACAACATCAACGGCTTCATGGTCGGCGCCGAGTACGAGGCCGACGGCATCGCCAAGCACGGCGCGAAGCTCGTCAACGCCGTCTCGTGCGCCCAGGTGCCGAAGTTCAGCCTGGTGGTCGGCGGCAGCTTCGGGGCGGGCAACTTCGCGATGTGCGGCCGGTCCATGGGCCCCCGGATGATGGCCATGTGGCCGAACGCCAAGTCCACCGCCGTCGGCGCGGAGCAGACCGCGACCGTGATGGCGCTGATCCGCGGCGACCAGCTCGCCAAGGAGGGAAAGACCCTCTCCGCCGAGGAGGAGGAGTCGATCCGGCGCCCCATCATCGAGACGTACGAACGGCAGTCCCATCCGCTGTACTACGCCGCCCGGCTGTGGGTGGACGCCGTGGTGGACCCGACCGACACCCGTGAATGGCTGACGCTCTGTCTGGCGACCGCCGCGGACGCCCCCCAGCAGGAGACGCGCTTCGGCGTGTTCAGGATGTGACGACGACATGCTCAAGCGCCTTTTGATCGCGAACCGCGGCGAGATCGCCCGCCGCATCGCCCGCACCTGCCGCCGCCTCGGCGTCGAGTACGTCACCGTGTACTCCGACGCCGACCGGTCCGCGCCCCACCTGGAGGGCGCCGTCGAGTCCGTGCGCCTCGGCCCGGAGGCCGCCGCCGACAGCTACCTGCACATCGAGGCGGTCGTCGGCGCGGCGCTCCGGACCGGCTGCGACGCCGTCCACCCCGGCTACGGCTTCCTCTCCGAGAACCCACGGTTCGCGCAGGCGGTCGCCGACGCCGGCCTGGTCTTCGTCGGCCCGGACGCCGCGATGATCGCCGCCATGGGCGACAAGGCGACCGCCAGGGCCCTCATGGCCGAGGCGGGCGTCCCCGTCCTCCCCGGCTCCGAGGAGGCCACCGAGTCCGTCGAGCGGCTGGTCGCCGACGCCCGGCGCATCGGCTACCCCGTGATCCTCAAGCCCGTCGCCGGCGGCGGCGGCAAGGGCATGCGGGTCGTCGAGGCCGAGGCCGGCATGCCGGACGCCGTCGCCGAGGCCGTACGCCTGGGCCGGGCCAACTTCGGCGACGGGCGGCTCCTCGCCGAGCGCTACGTGTCCCGCCCCCGGCACATCGAGGTCCAGGTCTTCGGCGACGTCCACGGCTCGGTGGTCCACCTCTTCGAGCGCGAGTGCTCGCTCCAGCGCCGCCACCAGAAGATCGTCGAGGAGGCCCCCGCCGTCGGCCTGGACCCCGCGGTCCGGGCGGCGCTGCTCGACGCGGCGGTCCGGGGCGCCGAGGCCCTGGGCTACGTCAACGCCGGGACCTTCGAGTTCATCCTCGACACCGACGGCCGCTTCTTCTTCCTGGAGGCCAACACGCGCCTCCAGGTCGAGCACCCGGTCACCGAGGAGATCACCGGCGTCGACCTCGTGGAATGGCAGCTGCGCGTGGCGGCCGGGGAACGCCTCCCGCTCGCCCAGCACGAGATCACCGCCGTCGGGCACGCCGTCGAGTGCCGCGTCTACGCCGAGGACCCGGACGCCGGGTTCCGGCCCGCGCCCGGCCGGGCCGACGTCGTCGCGTGGCCCGCCGGCGTGCCCGACGTCCGCGTGGAGGCCGCCTTCGACACGTACGGCGACGTCCCCGCGTTCTACGACCCCATGATCGCCAAGCTGATCGCCCGCGGCCCGGACCGGGCGTCCGCGCTGCGGCGGCTGGCCGGCGCGGCACGCACCACCGCGGTCGTCGGCCTGACCACCAACCTCGGCTTCGTCGCGGACCTGCTCCGCGACCCGCGGGTCGTCGCGGGACGCCTCGACACCCACCTCGTCGACGCCTTCGTCGCCGAGAACCCGCCCCGCGCCCTGTCCGCCGAGGCCGCCGCCTGCGCGGCGGCCATGGAGGTCCCGCCGCCCGGCGACCCGGCCGCCTCGCCGTGGACCGGCACCGTCGGGCCCCTCGACCGCCCGTCCCTGGACCCCGACGCGCCCCTCGGCCGCCTCGTGCTGCGCGACGGCGGCCGGGAACTGGAGGCGCGGCTGACGGGCGTCCGCGACGGCGCGGTGCAGGTCCTGGTCCACGACCGCGCGTTCCGCGTCACCGTCTCCCACCGCGACGGACTCTTCCGCGGCAGAGTGGCCGACCGCGACTGGGCCGGCCGCCGCACCGCCGACGGCTTCGACCTGGTCCTCGACGGCCACCGGACGGCCCTGGCCACCCGGACGCACACCGAGAACGACACGGACGCCGCCGACAACACCGTGCGCTCCCCCATGCCCGGCACGGTCGTCGCCCTCTCCTGCGCGGTGGGCGACCGGGTCGAGAAGGGGGCGGTGCTCATGGTCGTCGAGGCCATGAAGATGGAGAACCGCGTCCTCGCGCCCCTCTCCGGAGTCGTCGAGGACGTCCGGTGCACCCTGAACGGCACGGTCTCGGCCGACCAGATCCTCGCCGTCGTGACCCCGGACCCGGAGCCCGACTCCTGACGGGCGCGGGGCGGGCCGCCGGTAGGGTCCGGCGGTATGACCGTCGCTCGTTCCGTCGCCCTGTTCGCCGTCGCCGCCCTCTTCGAGATCGGCGGGGCCTGGCTCGTGTGGCAGGGCATCCGCGAGCACAAGGGGTGGGTCTGGATCGGCGCCGGGGTCATCGCCCTCGGCCTGTACGGCGTGGTGGCGACCTGGCAGCACGACGACGACTTCGGGCGCATCCTCGCTGCGTACGGCGGGGTGTTCGTGGCCGGGTCGATCGCCTGGGGCATGGTCGCCGACGGCTACCGCCCCGACCGCTACGACGTCATCGGCGCCCTGGTCTGCCTCGCCGGCATGGCCGTCATCATGTACGCCCCGCGCGGCCACTGAGGAGCGCCGGGCCGGCCGGGGGCCGGACGGACCCGCCCGGCCCCCGGCCCGCACCGGCTACGACGGCCAGCCGCCGTACGGCACGGTGAGGAGTTCCATGGCGTGGCCCGCCGGATCCATGAAGTACACGCCACGGCCGCCGTCGTTGTGGTTGACGGTGCCCGGCTGCTTGCGGTGCGGGTCGGCGTAGTGCTCGATGCCGCGCCCCCTGATCCGCGCGTACGCGGCGTCGAACTCCTCCTCGGAGACCAGGAACGCGTAGTGCTGGGGGGTGATGCTGTCCGCGGGGACGGTGGCGAAGTCCAGCGTGACGCCGTTGCCGAGGGCGACCGCGATGAACGGGCCCCATTCGGCGGTGATCTCGAGGCTGAGCAGCTCCGCGAAGAACTCCGCGGACTCCCGGTTGTCCCGGGCGTGGACGATCGTGTGATTGAGCTCGACTGACAAGGAATGCCTCCGACGGCATGTCCCGGCACCTCCATGCCTCACCCGGCCGGTGACCGACACGCGATGCCGCCGTGGACCTTAGTCTTGTCCGGGCCTATGGGGCAACGGGGTTGTGCGGGGAAGGCCGGTCACGTGGTCTTGGACTTGGTCGGGGTCTTGGTCTCCGCAAGGGTGTGGGCGACGAGGGCGTTGGCGTGACCGTGGCCGAGGGCGTGTTCGGACTTCAGCCAGGACACCAGGTCCATGTGCCGGGTCAGCGGGGAGGTGCGGATGAGGTGCTTCCATTCGGCGATCGGGCGGCCGTACTTCTTCTCGATGAACGGGAAGTAGCTGGCGGGACCCTTCACGGCGTCGGTCATGGTGGCCTCTCTTAGGTCGTTGGCGTCGCTTCTTATGACCGGCCGTGGGGCGGGGAGTCATCGGCGCCGGGGTGTGGGGTGGGTCACATGGCGGGGTGTCAGGACCACTGCTGGTCGGCGAGGGTGGTGACCGGCTGGGGCTTGCCGATGACCGCCAGGGCGATGAAGAAGTTGATCTGGCCGATCGCGACGGTCAGGGTCGCCAGCGCCTTCTCGTCGTAGTGCCGCGCCGCCTCCGCGTACAGGTCGTCGGTGACGCGCTCGCGGCCGGGCGGGGCGGGCTGGAGGGTGGCCTCCACGAGGGCGAGGGCGGCGCGTTCGGCGGCGGTGAAGCAGAGGGCGTCCTGCCAGGAGGAGACGGCGGTGATGCGCTCCTCGGTCTCGCCGGCCTTGCGCAGGAAGCCGGTGTTCAGGGTCGTCAGGTAGGTGTTGCCGACGATCTGGCCGGCACGCAGGTGCACGAGGTTGATCGTGCCGCGCGGCACCGAGCGGTTGCCGGTGGCGCGGAAGAGGGCGGCGCTGACGTCGTTCAGCTCGGGCACGAGCGCGGTCGGGTCGGACATGCGGGAGATCGGGGTCTTCGTCATGGCGGTCGCTTCCTTCTTCGTCCGGGGCGCTCCGTCGGCGCCTTCGTCCCGTGGGTCGTTCGTCGTGCGTCGTTCGTTGTCATGACGGAGCGGGGCGGGGAGATGTGACCGGGGAAGCGTTTTTTCTGCTTGACCTTCGAGTGGGTCGAAGGTCGACCATGGCGCCGTGTCCCCTTCCGAGCTGATGCCGATCGGGGTCTTCGCCCGGCGTACCGGGCTGACCGCGAGCGCCTTGCGTTTCTACGCCGATTCCGGGCTGCTGCCTCCCGCCGAGGTCGACCCGGTCACCGGGTACCGCTCCTACGCCGCCGGGCAGGAGGAGCGGGCCGGTGTGCTGCGGCGGCTGCGGGAGATCGGGATGCCCCTCGCGGACGTCCGGGCGGTGCTCGACGGATCGCCCGGGGAGGCGGCCCGGATGATCGACGCGCACGTCGCGCGGGTCGTCGGGGAGGCCGCGGACGTGCGGCGGAAGGCCGCGGTCCTCACGGCGAACCTCACCGCGGGCCTCGCGCCGGCGTGCGCGCCCGGGGACGCGGGGCGGCTGCCGGTCGCCGCGCTGCGGGGGCCGGTGCTGGCGGACGCCGTCGAGCAGGTGCTGACCGCGACCGTGCGGGAGCCGGGGCTGCCGGTGCTCGGCGGGCTGCGCGTCGAGGCGGCGCCGGGGGCGGTGTCGCTGACCGCGACGGACCGGTACCGCCTCGCGACCCGGACCCTGGTCCCGGTGGAGGCGGGCGCGGGCACCTGGGCCGCCACCGTCGACGGCGACGCGCTGCGGGCCGCCGTCCCGGACGTCCGCCGCAGTCCTCTCGTACGCGTCGAGGCGACGCCGTACGGGCTGTGGCTGCGGATGCCGGAGCGGGAGGACCGGCACTGCCCGCTGCTGGCGGACGACTTCCCCGACCACCGGCTGATGCTCGCGTCGCTGCCCGGGGCCACGACCCGGGTGACGGTCGCCAAGGGCCGGCTGCTGCGGGCCCTGGAGGAGCAGCCGGAGCCGTGCGTCACGCTGCGGGTGTCCCCCGGTGTCCTGGACGTGTCGGGGGTGTCGCTGGACGCCGTCACGACCGGGCGGGAGCTGCGGATCCGCTTCGCGCTGACCACCCTCCACCCGGCCGTCAGCACCGCCCTCGGGCCCGACGTGATGCTGGACCTGCGCGGGCCGGACCGGCCCGTCACCGTCCGCTCCGCCGACCGCGGCGACCTCACCACCCTGGCCATGCCCGTACACGACCGAGAAAGTTGAAGGAAGCGACGATGAGTGGAAGCAGCACGCCCCCTCCCGACAGCACCATGGAGGCCATCGGCCGGGCCGTCGCCGACGGGCAGGGCGGTGACGCCGCCGGTGCCCGCGCGCGGCTGCTGGAGCTGTGGTCCGGGATCGGCGTCACCGGCGACCCGCTGCACCGGTGCACCCTCGCCCACCACCTGGCGGACCTGTACGACGACCCCGCGCAGGCCCTGGCCTGGGACGTCCGCGCCCTGGACGCCGCCGACGCGCTCACCGAGCAGCGTCTCCAGGAGCACCACGCGGGGCTGGGCGTCGCCGGGCTCTACCCGTCGCTCCACCTCAACCTCGCCGACGCCTACCGCCGCCTCGGCTCGTTCGAGACGGCCGCCGGGCATCTCGCCGCGGCCCGCGAGCACGCCCCCGCGCTCCCCGGCGGGTACGGCGCGCTGATCCGTACCGCCCTCGACGAGGTGGCGGAGGCGGTCGCCCGGCGCGACACCGCGCGCCGGGCCTCGGCGCCCGGTGCCGGGCGGTAGCGCCGCTACGCGACGTGGAAGACGATGGCGTCCGCCAGGGCCTCGCAGCGGCGCACGGCGTCCTCGCGGGTGGGGGCGGTCGCGAAGACGTAGCCCCGGTCGGAGGAGAGCAGCGAGTCCATCGCCGACACCTCGTCGCCGGGGTGCTTGCCGATCACCGCTCCGGCGTCCGCGTCCGCGAAGTCCTTGAGGTACGGGATCATGTGCGGCGCGCGTTCGCCGGCCGGGACCCGGCGGACCGGGACGGGCAGGTCGTCGGCGCCGGTGATCGCGGTGATCCGGCCCGGGGCCGCGTCCAGGAAGCGGATGGCCGCGCCCTGCCGGGGCTCCGGAGCCGTGTCGGGCAGCCGGTCGATGCCGAGCGGGACGGTGAGGAAGAGCCGCGCCGGGTCCCAGCCGGTGGCCCGGTGCACCATCTCGGGGATGCCGGCGCCCGACAGGCGGTTGTGGGTCTCCAGGAGGCGCGGGCCCGCCGGGGTGAGGACGAACTCGCTGTGCGAGGGGCCGTCGGTGAGGCCGACGGCGTCCAGCACGCCGGCGGTGAGCGCGTGCAGCTCCGCCAGGACCGGGCGGGCCGCGTCGCTGGGGACGCTGCACTCCCACTCGACGAAGTGCTCGTTCACCCGGTACTCGCTGACGCCCAGCACGACGTGGCGGCCCTCGTGGGAGAACGCCTCGACGCTGACGACCGGGCCGTCCAGGTACTCCTCGGCGAGCACGCCGCCGTACCCGAACTCCTCGATCTCCCGGAAGGCGCGGGCCGCGTCCGCCGGGTCCGCGACCACGTTGATGTGCAGGCTGCCGGCGCCCTGGCCGGGCTTCAGCACGATCCGGTCACCGACCTCCGCCAGGAACGCGGCGGCCTCGTCGGCGGTGTGGACGCGGCGGTGCCGGACGGGGCTGAGGCCGGCCCGGTCCAGGGCCTGCCGGGTGAGGGCCTTGTCCTGGATGGTCCGGGACACCTCGGGCGGGGTGCCGGGCAGGCCCAGCTTCTCGTTGACCTCGCCGACCGGCACGGCGGACAGCTCGGTGGTGGTGAGGATCCGGTCGAACGGCGCGGCCTCGTGCAGCGGGCGCAGCAGTTCCAGCAGCGCGCCGGTGTCGGTGATGTCGCAGGTGAGGATGGAGACGACGTGCGGTTCGGCCTCGGCGCGGTCGAACTGGCCCTCGGTGTGGACGAGGGTGACGTCGATGCCGAGGTCGCGGGCTCCGTGGACGGGGGCGGGACGGCCTCCGACGACGGCGATGCGGGGCCGTGTGGTCATCGCGGTGCTCTTTCCGTGGCAGGGGTCAGGGTGCTCAGGGGGGTGCTCGGGTGGACCTCGCGTTCGACGCGCGGCAGGATCTCGGGGACGTAGATCTCCTGGATGGCGGCGCCCTCGCCGTGCGCCTCCCAGTGGGCGCGGCTCGCCCAGCGCTCGACGAGGACGAAGCGGAGCGGGTCCGCGTCGGAGCGGTACGCCTCCCAGGCGACGCAGCCGTCCTCGGCGAGGCACAGCGGGCGCATCCGGCGCAGCGCGTCGGCGACGGGTCCGGCGTCGGCCGGGTCGGGGACGCGGACGATGACGATCAGGTCGAACATCAGGCGGCTCCCCCGGCGGGCTGCGCGGCGGCGGCGATCCGGACGATCTCCGGGAGCCAGTCGCGGATCGGCGCGAGGTCGGCGCCGAGCGCGAGGGCCCGGGCGGGGTCGACGCCGAAGTCGGCGGGGCAGGAGTACGGGGAGAGCGCGGGGTCGCCGGCCGGGTCGTCCTTTTCGACGACGGCGGTCGCCTTCCCGGTGGCGCGCTCCACGGCCGCGCACACGTCGTACACGTCGGCCGTGTCGGGCGAGGCGACGTTGAAGACGCCTCCGTCGGGGGCGAGTTCGCCGGTGGCGGCGCGGGCGAGGAACGCGGCGGCGTCCGGGGCGTGCACCAGGGACGTGCGGCCCGGGCGGGCGTGGGCGGTGACGGGTTCGCCGGTGCGGGCGCGGCCGAGGTGGAAGTCCAGCCGGCCGGTGAAGTCGCCGGTGGCGGCGAGGACATGGGCGACGCGGGCGATCGTGACGGGCACGCGGGCGTGCCGCACCAGGGCCGCCTCGGCCTGCCGCTTGCCCTCGCCGTAGTTGCGGCCGACGAAGTCGAGGTCGTGCCAGGGCAGTGCGGTGTCGTACGCGTACTCCTCCGGCCGGAGCTCGTCCTCGCGGGCGAAGGCGCTCATGGGCGGCGCCGGGATCCGGTGCCGGAAGGTGTCGGCGTTGTACACCTCCATGCTGCTGGTGAGCACGAACCGGCCGGCGCGGGCGCCGAAGGCCGTCGCGGCCTCCAGGGCGGCGGCCGGGGTGTAGCACGCCTGGTGGACCACGGCGTCGAACCGTTCGCCGGCGACGGCGGCGGCCAGCTCGCCCGGCCGGGTGACGTCGGCGGTCAGCCGGCGGACGGCCGTGCCGAACGGGTCGGGGGTGCGGCCCCGGGTGACGAGCGTGACCCGGTGGCCCTCGTCGAGCAGCCGGCGCACCAGGAGCTTCCCGAAGAAGCGGGTTCCTCCGATGACGCAGATCTCTGCCATCTCTCGCTGTCTCTCTCTTCCCTGTCTCTCTCTTCCCCGGGAGGGGTCAGGCCTTGACCGGTTCGGCGGACGACGGTTCGGCGTCGCCGGCGGCGTCCGCGGGGCGGTCCTCGTCGCGGCTGGCGAAGCAGATGACGGCGCACAGCGCGGCGACGGCCGCGGCCACGTACCAGTTGGCGCCCGGCAGTCCGGCGGAGACCGAGACGTCGAACATGACGCCGGCGAGCAGCGCGCCGGCCATGTTCCCGGCGCTGCGGAAGAAGTGCATGGCGCCCATGGCGCGGGCGAGCTGCTGCTCGGGCACCTTGCGGGCGACCCACATGTCGAAGGACGGCACGAAGAGGATCTCGCCGAAGACGACGACGAAGCAGCCGGCGACGACGGCCCACAGCGCGGCCGGGCCGGCGCCGAAGAGGGCGAAGGCGACGGCCATGGCGGTCAGGCCGATGCCCATGACCACGCCGGGGCGCAGGTGCTTGATCGCCAGCTTGAAGACCGGGTACTGGAGGACGAGCAGGCTGAGGCCGGTGATCCAGAAGGGCGCGGAGGGCGCCCAGCCGGGCACGTACTTCCCCATGTGCAGCGGGATGCCGACGACGAAGCACAGGGACAGGAACCAGAACACCGCCGACAGCAGGAAGTAGCGGGTGGCGCCGCCGACCTCGACGGACTTCAGCCCGGCGAGGCTGAACAGCGGGGCCCGCTCCGCGCCGGCGTCCTTGCGGGGGGCGGCGGTGCCGTCGGCCTGGAAGCCGTCGCGGGGGATGAACAGCGACGCCGACAGGCAGAAGCCGAGGAAGAGCACGAAGACGGCGGTGAACACGACCCGCAGGTCCATGCCGAGGAGCAGACCGCCGGCGAGCGCGCCGCCGAACAGGCCGACCTGCGCGGACATCTGGAACGTCGAGAACGCCTTGGCGCGCTCGTCCTCCGGGTACGACACCAGGATGTTCTTCAGGCCGGGGAAGGCGGTGCCGGAGCCGAAGCCGATGAACAGGGCCAGCAGGCTGTAGACGAGGACGCCGCTGGTGAAGCCCATGAGGCCCAGCGAGACCGCCTCCAGGCCGGTGCCGACGAACACCGCGCCGCGGATGCCGAGCCGGTCGGCGAAGCCCTCGTAGGAGAAGGTCGCGGCCAGCCGCCCGACGTACGTCATGCACATGACGACGCCGGCCCAGAAGCCGCTGTCGCTGTCGCCCAGCGAGGCCACCAGGATGGGGAACCAGATGAAGTTCCCGATGTGGGCGAGGAAGATCCCCGCGTTGAGCCCGAAGAGGGCGCTTCTGCGCTGGCTGGTCACAGGACTGCCTTTCCGTTCGTGGGGGCCGAGCGGAGCTCGGAGATCGCGCGGGCGACGGCGGCCCGGTCGACCGGCACACCGCGCACGACGGTGGCCAGGGGCAGCGCCGACAGCGGGCCGCCGGGGGTGTGGAGGTTGAAGGTGGCGGGGGCGCCGGTCCGCAGCGGCGGCCGCGGGTCGCGGACGCCGCTCAGCTCGTCGAAGTGGCGGCGGCCGGTGACGGTGGCCTGCCGGCGCAGCTCCTCGGCGAGCCCGTCGTCGTCGCCGGCGAGCAGGGCGAGCTCGCTGAGGAACGAGTAGCCGTGGTAGGCACCGAGGTTGCCGGAGTCGGTGCCGATGAGGAGGTCGCCGCGGCGCAGCGCCGCCAGCGCGTTGCGGCGCATGTCGGCGAGGGCGGCGGTACGGGTCTCCTGGCAGCCGTACGCGATGCCGAAGGGCTGCTCGACGGTGCGGACGAACTCCAGGTTCGCGGGGTCCTGGGTGTCGAGGAAGCCCTCGCGGCCGTACTCCTCCAGGAACTCCTCCCGCGTCATGATCATCGACCGGAGGCCGGCGAGCGTGGAGACGAACCGGGCGCCGTCCAGCTCCTTCCAGTCGGCGTCGTCGAGGGTGCGGTCGCGGACGGTGTGGGCGAAGAGCCGGAAGCCGCAGTCGTACGCGAACCGGGTCTCCTCCAGGGTGTTGCAGTCGACGACGGCCGTGACGCCGCGCTCGGCGGCGATCCGGGCGGTGAAGCGCAGCACCCGCTCCGAGAGCCGGGAGAAGCGGACCGGGCTGCCGGGCTGCTCGGTGCCGTCGGTGAACATGACCTTGAGGAAGGTGCCGCCGCGCTCGGCGTTGGACCGCAGCGCGTGCTCCAGGTCGGCCTCGACGCCGAGCATGTGGACCGGCGCGGGGAACTCCACGCCGTGCCCGGTGCGCCCGGCCGCGTCGGTCATCGCCGTCACCGCGTACCCGCAGTGGACGACCTCGGGGTACGGCCACGGGGACGCCTCCCGGCCGGCCCGCCAGGCGTCGTCCACCAGCGGGAAGCCGAACATGTCCACGACGTGGGTGACCCCGTGGTAGAGGTACTGGAGGGCGACGATCCGCGGGTCGTCCACCGAGTCGTCCCAGTTGGCGGGGAGCGAGACGTGGGCGTGGGTCTCGGTGTAGCCGGGCCACAGCTCGGGCTCCGAGCCGGTGCGGCGGCCGGCCGGGACGAAGGCGGTGAAGACGCCGTCCTCGGCCGTCACGTCGTACAGCGCCTCGTCGTCGAGGAGGGGGACCGCGACCCCCTGGACGGTGAGGGTCCCCGCCTCCTGCCGGATCGGAGCCGCGCTCACCGGGCGACCTCGACCCGCATGCGCAGCTCGATCCGGCCCAGGGCGTCCTCGCAGCGCTCGTTGACCTGGGCGCGGTCCTCGCCGGTGAAGATGAGGTGGCCGATCCAGTCGAAGTTGCTCTTGGCGAGCCGGTCGACGGCGGTGCCGGGCTTCTTGTACGCCTGCGCGCTGTGGAAGCCGGGCAGGCCGGCCAGGGCGTCGAAGCCGATGGACTCGACGGTGCCGGCGATCGGGGCGCCGAACCAGTGGCCGCCGGCCGTGGTGCCGCCGGGGAAGGGGAGTTCGGGGCGCTCGCCGAGGGCCTGCCGGATGACCTCCAGGTAGGCGTCGACGCCGGAGGAGATCTTCATCAGGGTCGGCACGATGCCGCCGATCAGCCGGCCGTTGACCTCGCAGAGCACCGGGCCGTCGGGGCCGAGCAGGAACTCGGTGTGGATGAAGCCGAAGTCGACGCCCAGCTCGTTCAGGATCTGCGTGGTCATGGCGAACAGCTCGTCCTGGAGCGGGTGGCCGTCGAAGTAGGTGGCGCCCATCTCGATGAAGTGCGGGAAGCCGCTGAGCGGGCGGTCGGTGAGGCCGAGGTTGACGACCTCGCCGCCGGCCAGCACGCAGGACTCGACGGAGATCAGCTCGCCCTCGACGAACTCCTCGATGAGGATGTCGGGGATGCGGACGACGCCGCGCCCGTAGTCGGTGACGCGCTCCAGCTCGGCGAGGTAGTCGCGCAGGTCCTGCTCGTCCCTGAGGTGGAGGACGTGGAGGCTGGCGGTGCCGTCGGACGGCTTGACGACGCACGGGAAGCCGATCTCGCGGACGGCGGCCTCGACCTTCGCCGGGTCGTCGACGTGCGCGAAGCGCGGCTGGCGGACGCCGGTGCCGTCGAGGGTGAGGCGGGTGCGGTGCTTGTGGCGGGCGTTGAGGGCGCCGTCGACGCTCATGCCGGGCAGGCCGAGGGAGCGGGCCACGGTCGCGGTGTGCACGGTGTGGTACTCGCTGTAGGTGGTGACGCCGTGCACCGGGTGGGCGGCGTGGATCTCCTTGGCGATCCGCTCCAGCTCGTCAATGGAGAACGCCTGGTCGCTCTTCACGACCTGGCAGCGGGGGTGCGCGAAGGCGTCCTTCGCGAGCGGCGAGGCCGCCAGGTAGAAGTCGGGGTCGGCGGAGACGAGGGTGACGTCGTGGCCCAGCTCCAGGGCGTTGGCGATGCCCTGGATGCCGTTCGGGTTGCACTCGATCATCAGGACGTGCATGGCGGGACTCCTTGCGGACGTGGGGTGGTGGGGGCGGCGGGTCAGGGGGTGGCGGCGGCGAGGACGGCGTCGGTGGTGAGGCCGAGGCGGGCCATCACCTCGTGGTGGTCGCCGCCCTCGTACGGCCAGTCGTGGCCGGCGTTGACGCCGACGACCTCGCTGCCGGGCAGCAGCAGCGCCAGCGCCTCGGCGGCGCCGCCCTCGCCGCGGTGCTCCTCGACGACCACGAACCGGCGGTGCAGACCGGCCAGTTCGGCCGCGGAGCGGGCGAGCCGCGCGTGGTCGACGTGGACCAGGTGGGCGTGGGCCAGCTCGGGGCGCCGCTCGCGGGCGGCGAGCGCGAGGCGGGTGCCCTCCTCGCCGACGGACACCAGGCAGGGCGTGTCGGCGTCGCCCCGGGCGTCCCACACCACGGGCGGCAGGGCGTCGCCGCCGGGCAGCGAGGCGTACGCGGCGTTCCGGCCGGTCCGGATGTACGTGGGCGTGCCGGTGCGGGCCGCCTCGCGGACCACCGCCCGGGTCTCGGCCTCGCCGTACGGGGCGGCGACGGCGACACCGGGGATGCTGCGCAGGACCGCCAGGTCCTCCAGGCAGTGGTGGGTGGTGCCGAACCAGGCGCCGGACACCCCGGCGTACGGGGCGACGACGGTGACGCCGGCCTTCAGGTAGCCCAGCGTCAGCTTGAGGCTCTCGGCGGCGCGCAGCGCGGCGAAGGGCGCGAAGGTGGAGACGAACGGGCGGTAGCCGGCGGCGGCGAGCCCGGTCGCCATGTCGATCATGGCGCCCTCGGCGATGCCGAGGTTGAAGAAGCGGTCCGGGTGGGCGAGCTGGAAGGGGTGCTTCTTGCCGCCGAGGTCCGCTTCGAGGCAGACGATCCGCGGGTCGCGGGCGGCGAGTTCGGTGAGCTCGGCGCGGTAGGCGTCGCGTCCGCTGAGGACGGCCGCGGGCGGCGGCGTGAGGGTCGTCGGGGTCATCGGATGGCTCGCTTCCACTGCGCGGCGCGGGCCGCGTCGATCGTCACGTAGTGCGAGGCCGCCTTGCCCTCGACGGCGCGGACGCCCTTGCCCTTGACGGTGTCGGCGAGGACGGCGAGCGGCCGGACGGCGTCCGCGCGGTCGCCGGCGAACACCTCGGTGAGGGCGGCCAGGTCGTGGCCGTCGACGGTGACGGTGTCGAAGCCGAAGGCGTCGAAGCGCTCGGCCAGCCGGGGCAGCGGGGAGATGTCGGCGACGAGCCCGTCGTTCTGCCCGCCGTTGCGGTCCACGACGAGGACGAAGGTGCCGAGCCGCTGGGCGGCGGCGACCTGGACGGTCTCCCAGACCAGGCCCTCCTGGAGCTCGCCGTCGCCGGCGACCGCGATCCCGAGGCCGCCCTGTCCGCCGAGCCGGCGGGCCATGGCCCAGCCGGCCGCGTACGGCACGCCGTGGCCGAGGCTGCCGGTGGGGAACCGGACGCCGGGGACCTTCGGCCCGGGGTGCCCTGTGTACGGGTGCCCGGCGAGGCCGTACAGCGGCGCCGGGTTCTCCGGCAGGACGCCGCTGACGTGCAGCGCGGCGTACAGTCCGGCGGCGGCGTGGCCCTTGCTGAGCACGACCTCGGTGCCGTCGCCGCGCCCGGCGCGGTGCAGGGCCGCGATCAGGATGTCCAGGACGGACAGGCTGCCGCCGAGGTGGCAGCCGCGGGGGCTCGCGGCCATGTCGACGACGAGCCGCCGGGCCTCCCGGGCCCGCTCGGCGAGCAGGGCGACGGTCGCGTCCTCGGTGCCGGTACGCGCCGGGGCGTCGTGGACGGCGGTCACCGGGTGCTCCCCTCGCCGAGGGCGAACCAGCGGTTCACAGCGTCCGCGAGGACCGAGCGGGCGGTGCGGTACTCCATGCTGCCGATCCGCTCCTCGTCGGTGTGGTCGAGGGCCGAGTCGCCCGGGCCGTACGCCACCATGGGGACGCCCTTCCAGGTCGTGGCCAGGGTGTTCATGTCGGAGGTGCCCTTCTTCACCACGAACCGGGGCCGGATGCCGGCCTGCGCGAAGGCGCGGGTGAAGACCTTGACGAGGCCGGTCGCCCGGCCGCCCGCGTGGCCGGGGGTGGCCCGCAGGACCTCGGTCTCGACGCCGTCCCGGCCGGCGGCGGCGCCGAGCGCGGCGGCGCGCAGCACCTCCAGGTCGGCGCCGGGCGGCACCCGGAAGTTGAGGACGCCGACGGCCCGGTGCTGGGCGCGGCCGGTCTCGCAGCGGATGTCGATGACGGCGCTGAGCGCCTCGGGCGCCTCCTTGAGGACCGCCGCGCGGACGGCGTCGAGGACGTCGGTCAGCAGGTCGGGGGCGGTGACGGCGTCCATGCCGGCCGAGTGGCCGCTGGCGACCGACGCGGTGACGCGCAGCTTGAACAGGCCGAAGTAGCCGAGGGTCAGGGTCTCCGCGCCGCTGGGCTCGCCGATGACGACGGCGTCGGCGGGGTAGTGGTCGCGGGCGTGGAAGGCGCCCTTGGAGGAGGACACCTCCTCCTCGACGGCGCCGACGACGCGCAGCTGCCCGTCCTCGGGGATGTCGGCGTGGGCGAGGACCTCCAGGAAGTTCGCGAGGCTGCCCTTGGCGTCGACGCTGCCGCGGCCCCACAGCTCCTCGCCGCGCCACTCGGCGGGCCGCAGGTGCGGCACCGTGTCGAGGTGGCCGAGGAGCAGCATCCGGCGGGGGCCGTCGCCGCGGGTGGCGACGAGGTTGCCGGCGGCGTCGACCTCGGCGTCGATGCCGCGTTCGCGGCACCAGTCGGCGAGGTAGACGGCGAGTTCGGCCTCGTCGCCGGAGACGGACGGCACGGAGACGACCTTGGTGAGCAGCCCGAGGTCGGCGCCGGGTTCGCGGGTGCGCCAGAAGCGGGTCCACTTCTCCGGTTCGGCCATGGTGTGGGGGCCGGTGATGGCGACGTCGGCGCTGCCGGCGAGGGCCATCTCGGCGGCCCGGACCTTCTGCCGCATCCGGCCGCCGGCGTACCGGGCGCCGTCGCCGGGGTAGGCGTTGGGCAGGGTGGAGGCGGGATCGGCCGGGTCGGTGAGGAGTCCGGCGGTGCCGGTGACGAGCCGCAGGTGGTCGGCGTCGAGGGCGACGCTGAGGGCGGCGGCGAGGACGTCGGCGTCGACGTTGAGCGGCGCGCCGCCGGCCTCGTCGTGCACCGGCGGGGAGACGCAGACGACGTCGTAGGCGTCGAGGAGCGCGGTGAGCCGGGCGGTGTCGACGTCCGCGGGGACGCCGGCCCGGTGGTCGCGGACGACGACCGGGCGGCCGTCGTCGTTGAGGGCCTTCAGCGGCCGGTTGGCGCGGCCGGAGACGAGCCGGTTGCGGGCGGCGACGGAGGTGAAGACGCGCAGGCCGTGGGCGGCCAGGTCCTGCTCGACGGCGGGCAGGGTGACCTGCTCGTACGCGTCGACCAGGTGCCGCATCTCCTCCGGCGGGCAGTAGCGGACCTCGTCGCCGTTGGCGAGCCGGAGCCGGGGCATCGGGCGGCCGGCGGAGCGGTAGTGCCGCTCGATGCCGGTGGCGCCGCCGGCCACCAGGAGCACCCGGGCGCCGCGGGCGGCGAGGGCGGCGATCTCCTGGTGGACGGTGCCGAGGTCGAGGGTGGCGCTGCCCGCCTTGATCACGTACAGGGGCCTGGTCACGGCGACACCGCCGTGGTGGGCAGGCCCGCGGTCTCGTCGAAGCCGCAGATCAGGTTCATGGCCTGGATGGCCTGGCCGGCGGCGCCCTTGACCAGGTTGTCGAGCGCGGCGACGGCGACGCACTGCCCGTCGCGGACGGCGACGGCGACCTCGGCGACGTTGGAGCCGACGACGGCCTTCAGCATCGGGAAGTCCTGCGGGGCCTTCGGCGCGGTCCGCACCCGGACGAACGGCTTGCCGACGTACGCCTTGGCGTAGGCCCGCTTGACGTCGAGCGGCGAGACGCCGGGCAGCAGGTCGGTGTAGGCGGTGACCATGATGCCGCGTGCCACGTCGAGGCTGTGGGTGGAGAACCGCAGGTCCATGGCGGCGCCGGTGAACTCGGCGATGGCCTGGCTGATCTCCGGCGCGTGCCGGTGGCCGTACAGCTTGTGCACCCGGAAGTTGCCGCTGCGCTCGGCCGGCGGTTCGCCGCTGCCGCGTCCGCCGCCGGTGGAGCCGGTCTTGGCGTCGACGACGACCCGGTGGTCGACGAGGGAGGCGGCGAAGAGCGGGTAGAGGGCGTAGACGGTGGTGACGGCCATGCAGCCGGGCAGGCTGATGAACCGGCTCTCCGGGACGGCGGTGCTCAGCTCCGGCACGTAGTAGGCGAAGTCCTCGAACGGCGGGTTCTTCGCGGTCTTCGGGTAGTACGACTCCACCTCGGCCCGGTCGCGGAGCCGGAAGTCGCCGCCGAGGTTGAGGACCCGCTTGGCTCGCTCGGCGACGAGCGGCAGCCGCTCGGGCAGCGCCCCGGTGGGGAGGCAGCCGAAGGCGATGTCCACGTCCTCCAGTTCCTCCAGCGGACGGAACCTGAGACCGGCGGCGGCCGGGTGGTTGCGCAGCCAGGGGTGGACGGAGCCGAGGGTGGCGCCGGCGTTGCGCTCCGCGGACAGGAAGGCGAGTTCGACGCCGGGATGCTCCAGGAGCAGCCGGATGACCTCGCCGCCGGTGTAGCCGCTGGCGCCGATGACGGCGACGCGGACCTTCTGGTCGGTGTCAGCCAAGGCGGGCCGCCTTCTCGTACGGGCGGCGGTGGTCGCCGTTCTCCACGAGCTTGCGGATGGCGTCGGGTCGCCGGGCGACCTTGCGGAAGGCGTCGGCGTACCGCAGGGCGCGCTCGTACTCGACGGGGGAGCGCAGCTCGCGGCAGAGCACCAGGGTGCTGTCGAGCATGCCGAGCGTCACCGGGAAGTCCTCGGGGCGGTGGTCGCGGACGGCGCCGGGGTTGAGGGTGAAGGGGTGGCCGTTGCCGAAGCCGTCGCGGTGGACGAAGGGCAGGTGGCAGGGGATGGGGGTGTTCTGCCACTCGCGGGCGGGCACGCCCTCGGCGACGAGGAGTTCGTGCACGGCCTCCTTGACGGCGTGCACGGGCAGGTCGCCGAGGCCGACGGCCTCCGGGTGGAGGGTGACCCGGTACATGTTGTACGCGTGGGTGTGGCCTTCGGGGACGTGCGGCGGGGTGAACAGGCCGGTGCCGTCGAGGGCTTCGCCGAGGAGGGCGGCGTTGCGGGCGCGGATCGCGTCGTAGTACGGGAGCCGCTTGAGCTGGCTGCTGCCGAAGGCGGCGGCGACCCAGGACATGCCGTAGTCGATGCCGTGCCGCTCCAGGTAGGCGGCGGCGCGGTCGTACGCCTCCTCGGTGGCGAAGAAGGCGATGCCGCCCTCGCCGCCGAGCGGGAAGTTCTTGTCGGCCATGAGGCTCTGGCCGGCGGCGTCGCCGAAGGAGCCGGCGACCTGGTCGCCGATCTTCGCCGAGTGGGCGTGCGAGGCGTCCTCGACGAGGGCGATGCCGTGCCGGTCGGCGAGCGCCCGCAGGGCGGGCACGTCGGCCGGGAGGCCGTGGACGTGCACCGGCATGAGGGCGCGGGTGCGGTCGGTGATCGCCGCGGCGGCGGCCTCCGGGTCCATGCAGTACGTGACCGGGTCGATGTCCACGAAGACGGGGACGGCGTGCGCGGCGACGACCGCCTGGGCGGTGGCGATGAAGGTGAACGCCGGGACGATGACCTCGTCGCCGGGCTGGACGCCGGCGCCGACGAGCGCCATGTGCAGGCTGGAGGTGCCGCTGGCGGTCGGCAGCGCGTGGGCGGCGCCGACGTACGCGCGGTACGCCTCGGCGAAGTCGGCGACGACCTTCTCCGGGGCCTGGCGCTGGGCCAGCATCAGATTGAACACGTCTTCCTTGGTGATGACCGGGAAGAGGGTGCGGCGCAGGGCCTTGGGGATGAGGGCGTCGCCGCCGAGCGCGGCGAGCTCGGTGTCGAGCTCGGCCTCGGACGGAAGGGGCAGCGGCGCTGCCGGGAAGTCAGTGATCACGAGTGTGCTCCGAGAGAGGCGGCCGGCCGGACCGCGTGGGTGAGGGCCATCCGCACGCAGGCGGCCACGAGCGGGCTGAGCCGGTAGTTGAACTGGACGCCGGGCACCAGCTCCGCGTCGGCCTCCTCCTGGGTCCACATGGTCCGCAGGTCGTAGGCGCCGAAGATCTTCAGGCGCTCGGCGCGCGCCCAGACGTCGGCGGAGTCGGTGAGGACGGCGGCGGCCGGGCCGAAGCCGAGGCCGGTGAGGTCCACCACCAGGACGGGGGCGGTGGCCGCGGCGGCGAGTTCGGGCAGCCGGTCGGCGTTCTCCGCCGTGACCTCCACGTAGTCGTACGCGACGGGCTCGCCGGCCCCGGCGGGCTCGGCGGTCAGGCCGAGCCAGGCGAGGAACGCGAGGGTCGGGCGGTCGGTGTGGGGCACGGTCACGGTGTCGCCGTGGCCGAGGCCCTGGCCGGCGAGGGCGCCGTGCAGGGCGCCTGTGCGGCTGTTGAAGAGGGCCGCCCTGGCGCGGCCGGTGCGCTTGGTGAGCAGCCGCTCCAGGCCGGGCAGCTCCCGGTCGCTCTTCTCGATGCTCATGACGACGCCCGAGGTGAGGACGCGGGTGAGCACGGTCGCGGTGTCGAACAGTTCCATGGTCTTCTCCGGGTGTCTCCGTCGCGGGGTGCGCGCGCTCAGGCGGCGGTCGGCGCGACGGCGGTGCGCCCGAGCAACTCCGTGACGTAGGTGGCGAGATGACCGGCCACGTCGACGCCGTGCTGGGCGGAGGAGCGGGCGAATTCGGGGTTGGCGTTGACTTCGAGCACCAGCAGTTCCCCGGTGGTGCGGTCCTCGACGAGGTCGACCCCGTAGAAGCCGTCGCCGAGGGCGTCGACGACCTGGGCGCAGAGCTTCTCGATCTCCGGTGTGATCTCGGTGCGGCGGACCTCCGCGCCGAGGTGGGTGTTGGTGCGGAAATCGGGCGAGACCCGCTGGATCGCGACGACCGGGGTGCGACCGACGACGACCACGCGCAGGTCGTGGCCGGGCTTGTCGATGTACTGCTGGACGACGACCGGGAACAGCTTCCCGGCGGCGTCGGTGGACTCGCGCCCGCCGACCCAGGCGTCGACGCACTCGGGGTTGACCATCCGGGTGACGCCGCGGCCCCAGGAGCCGCTGACGGGCTTGACGACGGTCGGCAGCCCCATCCGCGCGACGGTCTCGCGGACCTGGTCGTAGCTGAAGGCGTGCAGGGTGTGCGGGTGCGGGATGCCGTGCCGGGCGAAGGTGAGGGCCTGGAGGCCCTTGTCGTTGCAGGTCTCGATGGTGGCGGCGCGGTTGAGGGTGGCGACGCCGCGGTGTTCGAGCCGGCGGGAGACGCTGACGGCGTCCTGGTGGGAGAGGTTCCTGATGAGGGCGAGGCCGGGCGGGCGCGTGTCGCCCGCCACCACCCCCGCGAGGTCTTCCCGGAGCAGCGGAGCCGCCTTCAGTCCCTTGGCCCGCAGGGCCTGGAGAAGGAGCTTCTCGTCCGGCCTCAGCATGGTCGCCGAGACGAGGACCTCTGCGTCCTGGTTCACTCGCCCCAGTCCTCCTCGACCTCGGGCGCGAGGTCCAGGCGGACCAGGTCACCGGTCTTCTCCAGGACCTCGTGCTCCTGCCCGCAGGCAGTGCATTCGGTGATCTCGCCCTTTTCCCAGTCGGCCTGCACCTCGAATTCCGAGTCGCATACCAGGCACGTGGGCGCGGCAATGGCGGTGGTCATTGTGGAGACTCCTTACGAAAATCGGCATGGCGGTGCTGTCCGCGCATTACCGATCGGTGAGATATCCGCCGGAATTTCCGGCGGAGGTGATGTCGGTGTCGTCCCGGACGGAGGTCGCGGCGACGGGGCGACCGATCAGCCCCAGCCGTGGTCGTCCTGGGCGCCGGCCAGGACGGTCACGGTGTCCGCGGCCGTCGTGGCGGCGAGGACACCGCGCTCCGTGTCGCCCTGAGCGGCGAAGACGCCGGTCGCCGCCACGACGGCGAAAGCGGCGACGGCGAAAGCCTTCATGGCGTTCAGGAAAACACTGCTCTTCATTTCCGGTTCCCCCCGGTTCTTCGGTCCACCAGCCGCTGCTGGTTTCTTCATGAAGAGCATGCCCCGGGGCGGCGCTTGCGTGAAGCGATCACAGGCTTCAGGATCAGGCGTTGCAGAAACATGAGGGGGGACAAGCAATGTGCTCCATAGCCGACAAGCCGGACAAGCCGGCGGGCGGACCTGACATACTCGACGGGCCCGGCGGGAATGCGGCCGTTCCGCCGCTCCACACCAGCGTCTGTCCCGAGGGTCTCGCCTATTACGAGGCGGCGCTCACGACCGGTTCCGCCCAGGGCGAGCCGCCCGCCTGCCTGGCGGCGCTGGGGCTGCTGGCGCCCGCGGCCGACGCCCCGGACACGCTCGTCCCCGTGCCCCCCGACGTCGCCGCCGCGGCCCTGGCCCACCCCGTGGAGCGGGCCATCATGGAGCAGCAGCAGGCCCTGAACGCCATGCGGACCGCGATGTCCCGGGTCGAGAGCGTCTACCGCAGCACCCGCCGCGACACGTCCGTCGCCATCCAGCGGCTGTACGGGCCCGCGGTCATCAGCGCCGCGCTGGAGGAGGCCGCGCAGTCCTGCACGACCGAGTCCCTGACCGCGCACCCCGGCGGCGGGCGGCCCGCGGAGATCCTGGCCGAGGCGCTGCCCCGGGCGCTGGAGGCGCGCGACCGCGGCGTCGCCCAGCGCACGCTGTACCAGCACACCGTGCGGGCCCACGGCCCCACGCTCGACTACATCCGGCGCGTCACCGAGGTCGGCGTCGAGGTGCGCACCATCGACGAGGTCTTCGAGCGGCTGATCATCTACGACCGTTCCGTGGCGTTCATCCCCGACAACCAGGGCGCCCGCCACCTGTCCGCCATCATGATCCGGGACCCCGGGATCGTGCACTACCTGGCGTCGGTTTTAGAACACGCATGGGAGCGGGCGGAGCCGGTCACGTACCGCTCGGACCACCAGAGGCCCGAACTCCTCACCGAGGCCACGCGGTTGAACGTGCTGCGGCTCATGGTCGACGGCTACACGGACGCGGCCATCGCCAGCCGTCTCGGCATGAGCCCGCGGACGGTCGCCGCGCACATGAAGAAGGCGTCGGACCTGCTCGGCAGCAACAGCCGCGCCCAGCTCGCGTACCTCATCGCCCAGGCGGGTCTGCTGGATCCGGCGGGGCCGCGCGACCGGGCGCCGGACGGGACGTGACGGGCGTCACCCTTCCGGCGGGCGTCCCGCTGTCACGTACGGGCCTCCTGTCCAACCTCCGCTGGTGACGACACCAGGAGGTTGACCATGAGGATCCTGCTCGCCGGCGCGACCGGCGCCATCGGCCGTCCGCTGACCCGGGCCCTGGTCCGGGAGGGGCACGAGGTGCTGGCCCTGGCCCGTTCCGACGCCTCGGCCGGGGCGGTACGGGCCCTGGGCGGGACGCCCGTCCGCGCGGACGCGCTCGACCGGGAGGGCCTGCTGCGGGCCCTGGACGGGCTGTCCGCCGACGCGGTCGTCCACCAGCTGACCGCGCTCGGCTCGCCGAAGCTGCGGCTCACCGAGGACGACCCGAGCAACGTGCTCCGCGTCCGCGGCACCGACCACCTGCTGGAGGCGGCGGGCGTGCTGGGTGCGGGCCGGTTCGTCACCCAGTCGCTGGTCCTGGGGTACGGCTACCGCGACCACGGGCCCCGGCCGGTCACCGAGGACGATCCGTTCGGCGTCCGGAACGGCACCGTCGCCGACCACGTGATCACGGGCCTCGTCGAGGCGGAGGGCCGGCTGTTCGCCGCCGGCCACGTGGCCGGCACGGCGCTGCGGTACGGCGTCTTCTACGGCCCCGGCACCTGGTTCGACCCGGCGCCCGGCAGCCGCCCGTTCCCGGTGCCGCGGGGCGGCGGCGGCACCATGTCGTGGATCCACGTCGAGGACGCGGCGGAGGCGACGGTCGCCGCGCTGGAGCGGGGCGGCGCGGGCGAGGCGTACAACATCGTCGACGACCGCCCGTCGACCTGGGGCGAGCTGGCCGCCGCCCGCGGCTCCCGGCTGCGGGTCCCCGGCCGGCTGCTCCGCCTCGCCGTCCCCTACCTGGGCGCCCTCATGCTCGACACGCAGCTGCGGGTCTCGCACGCGAAGGCCACCCGCGACCTCGGCTGGACGCCCCGGTACGGCGACCACCGGGCCGGGATGCGGGCGGTCAGGCCGTCGCCCTCGCGATGAGCGCCTCGATGCGGGCCTCGACCTCGGGGGTGAGGGCGGCGAGGGCGAAGGCCGTGGGCCACATGTCGCCGTCGTCGAGGGTGGCGGAGTCGTTGAAGCCGAGCGTGGCGTAGCGGGCCTTGAACTTGGCGGCGCTCTGGAAGAAGAGCACGACCTTGCCGTCCTTGGCGTAGGCCGGCATGCCGTACCAGGTCTTCGGGGTCAGGCCGGGCGCGACCTTCTTGACCAGGGCGTGGACGCCCTCGGCGAGGACCCGGTCCGCGTCGGGCATCTCGGCGACCTTGGTGAGGAGGTCGGCCTCGCCGTCGGCGGCCTTGCCGCGCGAGGAGCGGGCCTTGGTGGCCTTCAGCTCCTTGGCGCGCTCCTTCATCGCCTCCCGCTCGTCCTCGGTGAAGCCGTCGTAGGACGCGGTGGCCTTGCCGGAGGCGGTCGCCGCGGTCTTGGCGGTGGTGCGGGTGGAGGCGGTGGTCTTGCCGGCCATGCTGGTTCCCCTCGTCGCTGGCTGAGCTGCTGAGCTGGTCGGGCTGGGCTTTCGCGGTGTGATTCCAGGCTAGGTTCCGGGTCCCCCCGGTGCTTCTCCGAAACTGACCGGCGGCCTCAGGAGAGCCGGACGCCGTCCCTCAGGGTGCGGTGGTCATGCGGTTCTCCCCCGGGTGGTGCGGAGTGCGGTGACGAAGGCGTGCGGGCTCAGGCCGTACGCCTGGGTGAAGGCGCGGTGCAGCGTCCCGGCGGGCAGGCCGGCCGTCCGGGCCAGGGCCGGGACGTCCAGCGGCCGGGCGTACTCGCGGTCGATGCGGTCACGGACCCGGCGCAGCGTCCGCAGCCCCTGGAGCCGTACCGCCTCCGTGCGGGCCGCGGCCCATGCGGGCTGGCACATGTCGGTCCCCCCCTGGGATTCAGCGCAGTTCCTGGATGCGGATGAGGTTGCCGGCCGGGTCGCGGAAGGCGCAGTCGCGGACGCCGTACGGCTGCTCGGTCGGCTCCTGCACGACCTCGGTGTCCCCGGCGGAGACCTTCTCGAAGGCGGCGTCGAGGTCGGGCGTCGCCAGCAGGATCCAGCCGTACGTGCCCTTCGCCATCATCTCGGCGATGGTGCGGCGCTCGTCCTCGGTGATCCCCGGGTCGACGGCCGGCGGGGCGAGCAGGATCGACGTGCCGGGCTGCCCGGCGGGTCCGACGGTGATCCAGCGCATCCGGCCCTGGCCGACGTCGCTGCGGACCTCGAAGCCGAGGACGTCGCGGAAGAAGGCGAGGGAGGCGTCGGGGTCCTCGTGCGGGAGGACGGTGGTGTGGATGGTGATGTCCATGACGATCACGCTAGCGGCGCCGCCCCCGCCGCGCTTCTCGGATCCTGACCTCTGTTGATCTTCACCGAGGGACGCGGGAGACCGGGGCGGGGTCCTTCACGGCGTACGAGCGCCGCTGACGCCCGGGGGCGGGGTCTCGCCGGTCCGCGGTTCCTCCGGGCCGGCCAGGAAGTCCGTCACCGCCAGAGCGAAGAGCAGCGCGAGGGCGAGGCCGACGACCACCCAGCCGGTCGGGTGCGGCCACAGGACGAAGGCCAGCGCGGCGCCCGCCACCAGGATCACCGTGATCCACCGGTGGAAGCGGCGCGCGAACGGGCCGACCGGGCCCAGCCGCAGCCCCGCCCGGTCCGCCGTCGCGCGGGTCGCGCCCACGCCCGAGCGCCACAGGCCGCGCACCAGGACGGCCGGGCGGCTCGGCCCGGACAGCCAGGCGGCCAGCGCCACGAGCGCGCCGAGGACGGCGACGACCCGGACCGAGGTGCGCAGGAAGCGGACCAGCGTGTCGTAGACCGCGCCGGCCGCCGCCGGGGAGACCGACGACGGCAGGGCGTCGAGGTAGACGGTACGGAAGACGGTCAGGGCGATCCCGAGGACGACCGCCGCCACCGCCAGGCCCAGGGCCCCGGCGACCAGCGCCCGCCGGCGGCGCACCGCGAGCAGCACCCCGCCGGCCACGCAGAGCACGGAGATCACCGGCAGCCACGCGCCCATGGCCTGGAGCAGCGCGAAGCCGGTCTTCGCCTTCCCGATGTCGTCGGAGCGCAGCACGGTGAAGTCGGTGTGCACCTCGGGGACCTTCGCGGCGGCCGTGAGGCCGGCGTCGACGAGACGTTCCTTCACCCGCTCCACGACCGGCGCCAGGTCGACGGTGACCGCGTCCGTCTCGATCTTCACGGCCCCGTCCGGGTCACCGGTGAGGGCCCGGTCGAGGGAGGTGTGGACGGCGCGGTTGGCGTCGGTCCAGATCGTCTCGAAGGCCGGGGAGGCGACGACGTCCCCGGCGCGGTCGCGGACGAAGCCGGCGACCGCGCCCTCCAGCGAGCCGCCGAGCTTCCCGAGGGCCTTCTCCACCAGGGGCCGCTCGTCGGGGGCGACGCCTTCGAGGAGCGCCGGCAGGTCGACGTGGGCCGTCACGGCCGTGGTGACCCGGTCCGCGACGGCCGCCTGCACGTCCGGGTCGGCGGCGAGCGGCCGCACCGTCCGCACGTACCGGTCGGTGTCGCCGATCAGGTCCGAGGTCCAGACGGCGACCAGGGCGAGCGGCACGAGGAGGCAGCCGAGGACGACCAGCAGCCCGGAGAGGAAGGAGCGCCCGCGGTGGCGCTCCCGGCGCGGCGCCGCGGGTGCGGCGCCGGACTCCAGCGCGGCCACCCGGGCGCGCAGCCGGGTGAGTTCGTCGTCGGCGCCGCCGTCTGGTGCTCCCATGGGGCCACTGTGGGGGCGGGGCGGGGTCCCGGCGCCCCGGGTGGGGCCGGACGGGTGACGCCGGGCGTCCCGTCGGCGATCATGCGGGCATGACTTCTCTGCCGATCTGCGCCGTGCTCGACGACTACCAGGGCGCCGCCCTCGCCTCCGCCGACTGGAGCCCGCTGCGCGGGCGGGTGGAGGTGCGGGTGCTGCGCGAGCACCTGACGGACCGGGACGCGCTGGCCGCCGCCGTCGGCGACTGCGAGATCCTGGTCGTGATGCGGGAGCGGACGCCGCTCGACGCCGCCCTGCTCGACCGGCTGCCCCGGCTGCGGCTGGTCGTCACCTCCGGGATGCGGAACGCCTCGATCGACCTGGCCGCCTGCCGGGAGCGCGGGATCACCGTCTGCGGCACGGCCAGCGGCTCCGAGCCGCCCGCCGAGCTGACCTGGGCGCTGATCCTGGGCCTGGTCCGGCACGTGACGACGGAGGCGCGGGCGCTGCGCGAGGGCGGGCCGTGGCAGTCGACGGTCGGCGGCGACCTGGCGGGCCGCACGCTGGGGCTGCTGGGCCTGGGGAAGATCGGCGGGCGGGTCGCCGCCGTCGGCCGCGCCTTCGGCATGGACGTGCTGGCGTGGAGCCCGAACCTGACGGAGGAGCGGGTCGCCGCGCACGGGGAGGGCGTGCGGCTGGCGAAGAGCAAGGAGGAGCTGTTCGCGGGGAGCGACGTGGTCTCGCTGCACCTGGTGCTGTCCGACCGCACCCGCGGCGTCGTCGGCGAGCCGGAGCTGCGGGCGATGCGGCCGGGGGCGTACCTGGTGAACACCTCGCGGGCGGGGCTGGTGGACCAGGAGGCGCTGCTGCGGGCGCTGCGCGAGCGGTGGTTCGCGGGCGCGGGGCTCGACGTGTACGAGACGGAGCCGCTGCCGGCCGGCGACCCGCTGCGCACCCTCCCGAACGTGCTGGCCCTCCCCCACCTCGGGTACGTCTCCGAGGCGAACTACGCCCGCTACTTCGGGCAGGCGGTGGAGGACGTGGAGGCGTACCTGGCGGGGGCGCCGGTCCGCGTCCTCTCGTGATCCGGGAGAGCGCGCTCTAGTCGAGGACGGTACGGGCGAGGGCGAGGAACTCCTCGTCGGTGAGGCCCTGTTCGCGGGCCTCGGCGGCGGCCTCGCGGAGCCGGGTGACGAGCCGCGCGCGGTCGGGGGCGGCGGCGCCGGGGACGACGATGGCGCCGCGGCCCCGCCGGAGCTCGATCAGGCCCTCGTCGCGGAGCCGCTGGTAGCCGCGCAGGACGGTGTGGACGTTGACGCCGAGGGAGTCGGCGAGCTCGCGGGCGGCGGGGAGCCGTTCGCCGGGGGCGGCGGTGCCGTCGGCGAGGGCGCCGCGGACGCAGGCGGCGATCTGGTCGCCGAGCGGGACGGCGGAGGCGGGGTCGACACGGAAGAGCACGGTCAGAGCCTTCCACGGCGTTCGGTGAGGGTGTTGAGGAGGGCGGCGGCGGTCCGGGCGTCGGGCACGGTGACGGCGACCTCGCGGCCGTCGCCGCGCCGGACGACCAGGGCCTCGCCGGAGCGGAGGATCACGCCGGTGCGGCGGGCGCGGACCCGGTAGCCCCAGCCGCCGAACTCGCCGAGGGCGGCGACGTCGCGCGCGTCGGCGCCGGTGACGTCGGCGAGCGGCACGTGCAGGCGGGGGCGGGGGGTGAGCGTCGAGCGGACGGTGAGGCCGTGGCGGTCGACGGTGACGCGGACCCGGGCGAGCGCGATGCCGGGGACGGCGACGAGGACGGCGAGCGGCAGCACCGGCCAGGGCCCGAAGAGGGCGGCGACGGCCCCGGCGGCGAGCACCAGCAGGCCGAGGGCGGTGAGCGGGGCGGACGCGGTGGTGCGGGACCAGCCGGCGAGTTCGCCGTCGGCGAGGTCGAGCCGGGGTGCGTCCGGGCCGGGGCCGTCGCCGCCGGCGGCGGTGTCGTCCGGCGGGACGAGGCGGGACAGGGCGTGTCCGGCGAGGGCGCAGACGGCGCCGGCGGCGAGCGCGACGGCCACGTTCGACAGCGGGGAGCGGACGCCGGCGGCGTCGGCGGCGTCGAGGTTGTCCCGTACGAGGAGGCAGAGCAGCGTCCCGAGCAGGCCCGCCGTCAGCCAGGCGCCCCACAGCGCGCCGCGCCGCGCGAGCGCGGTCCAGCCGGCGCCGAGGGCGAGCAGGAGCGCGCTGCCGGCGGCGGCGAAGGCGGTCCGGCCGGTGAAGCCGTCGGCGTCGCCGCCGGGGCCGAAGTGGGTGGCGAGCGGGTCGGGCAGCCGGTCCGCGTGGAGGACGAGGAGCAGCAGGTACGCGGCGGTGGCGAGCAGGAACGGGAGCGCGGCGAAGGCGCGGAGGCGGAGCGGGACGCGGAGCGCGGAGGCGCGTGGAGCGGTGGACATGGACCCTCCCCTGAGTCGCGGACTACTTGTTCGCACTCTACTAGAACAAGTCGGTTTACGGGGAGGGCCGGCCACCCCCACCCTCCGGATGCGGGCCCGGGGAGCCGGTTGTTGAATGGGGCAAATCAGTGACATATCCGGACGTTTGTCACCGAAAAAGGGGAGAGACTTCATGCGCCGTCGGTCCGCCGCCGCCCTCACCGCCCTCGCCGGCCTCACCGCCGTCCTCGCCACCGGCTGCGGCAGCGACGACGAGCCGGACCCGATGCGGAACCAGCAGTGGGCGCTGAACGCCCTGAAGCTCCCCGACGCCTGGTCCACCGCCCGGGGCGACGACACGGTGATCGCCGTCGTCGACACCGGCGTCGACCCCGGCCACCCCGACCTCGAGGGGCGGCTCGTGGACGGTTACGACTTCGTGGACGGCGACGACGACCCGAAGGACCTCAACGGCCACGGCACTCACGTGTCCGGCATCGCCGCCGCGCACACCGACAACGGCGTCGGGATCGCGGGCGGCGCGCCCGGCGCGAAGATCATGCCGGTCCGGGTGCTGGGCGCCGACGGCAGCGGCAGCGACGCGAACATCACCAAGGGGATCGTCTGGGCCGCCCAGCACGGCGCCGACGTCATCAACCTGTCCCTCGGCGAGTCCGGCCTGATGGCCCGGCTGCTCAAGGGCGGCGTCCTCAACGAGGCGATCTCGGTGGCGAACGGCAAGGGGGCGGTGGTGATCGCCGCCGCCGGCAACGACGCGACCCTGCTCCAGCCGTACGAGCTGGAGACCCCGGTCCTCGTCGTGAACGCCGCCGACGCCGAGGGGCGGCCGGCCACCTTCACCAACTTCGGGGCGCGGAACGCGGTGGCGGCGCCCGGCGTGGACATCCTCTCCACGCTGCCGACCTACACGTCCAGGGAGACCCTGAAGAACACCACGGGGTACGGCAAGCTCTCCGGCACCTCGATGGCCTCCCCGTACGTCGCCGCCGTGGCCGCCGCGCTCCACCAGCAGGGGCTGAACCCCGAGGAGATCATGCGGACCATCCGCGACACGGCGAAGAACCCGTCGCAGAACCCCAAGCTGGGCCTCGGCAACGTGGACGCGGCCGCCGCCGTGAAGGCGGCGGCCGACCAGAACTGACCCGTGCCCTGAGCGGAACTGACCCGGGTCCTGAGCGGAACCGACCCCGGCTCAGCCCTCCAGGACCGCCCGCAGCGTCTTCGCGAACTCCTCCGGCGCGCCCTGCTGCCCGAACTCCCCGCCCAGGAAGCCCGCGTGGTGGCTGGGGAAGACGGCGAGCGGGGTGCCGAGGCGGTCGGCGAGCGCGGCGGCGGCGCGGGCCGCGAGCTGCCCCCGGGACTCCTCGCCCGCGGCGGGCACGATCCGGGTGCCGGCCGCCCTCAGCGCCTCCACGTCGGGGGCGTACGAGGTGCACAGGCGCAGGTTCCGGCCGAGCAGCGGGTCGTCGCGGCGCCCGTCGTCCTCGGCCGGCAGGCCGAAGGTCTCCGGCGGCGGCACCGGAAGCCCGGCCCAGTCCGCCGGGACCGGCCCCTCGTGGCTGGTGAGCGCGATGAACTTCGCCATGCCGGCGCCCCAGCCGTCCCGCTGGTAGACGGCGTGCACGTCCGCGCAGGCGGCCAGCGCCTCGGCGCCGTCCGGGACGATCCCGGCGGCGGGCGGCTCGTGGGCGACGAGGGTGTGCACCAGACCGGGGCGGCGGGCGACCAGGGCGAGGGCGTTGACGGCGCCGCCGCTGCTCGCGAAGACGTCCACCGGGCCGGCGGCCAGGTCCTCGATCACCCGGGCCAGGTCGTCGGCGTGCTCCTCCGGCCGGATCTCGACCGGCCCGCCGTCGGCGGTCTCGCTGCGGCCGGTGCCCCGGGGGTCGTACGTGACGACGGTCCGGTCCGTGAAGTGCGAGGCCAGCGTGGTGAATCCGGTCGCGTCCATCGGGGAGCCGACGAGCAGCAGCGGACGCGGGTCCGTGCCGGTGCCGGGGCGGACGTCGTAGCGCAGGGTCGCGCCGTCGGTCTCCAGGGTGCGGGTGGTGGGCTCGGCCATCGTTCTCTCCTCCGTGCGGTGCGCTCGCAGGGGTAGACGGCGGCCGGGCCGGAAACTCATCGCCCGGCCCGGGTGCTCCCTACTCCTCGCCGCACTCGTGGGCGGACGGGTCGACCACCACGCGGTCGAGCAGGCCCCGCAGCAGGGTGCGCTCCGCCTCCGTGAGGTCGGCGAAGAGCTCGCGCTCGGCCTCGCTGACGGCCTGGTCGATGCGCTCCAGGACGGCCGCGCCGGCCGGGGTGATCTCGACGATGTGCCGGCGCCGGTCGGCCGGGTCGCGGCGCCGCTCGGCCAGCCCCTCGGCCTCCAACTCGTTCAGCACGGCGACCAGTTGGCTGGGGTCGATCTCCATCGCGGCGGCGAGGTCGCGCTGGCTCATGGGCGCGGGGGCGAGCTGCATCAGGGTCATCGCGTTGCGCGGATGCAGCCCCTCGACGCCCAGGGCGGAGCGGATGCGCGCGCCGGTGAGCTCTCCGCGGAAGGAGAGGAGGAAACCGAGCCGGTCGGTCGGGAGGGCTGCCATGCCGTCCACCGTAACAACAAGGTGATTGTGGAGCGAGAAAAATCGTTGATACTCTTCAATGGTTTCCGTTCACGGATCATTGGAGCGTCCCCATGTTCATCGCCTATGCCGTCCTCGCCGGCCTGCTCGCCCTCGCCATGACCGGTTCCGCCGTCGCGACCTTCACCCGCAACCCGGCGGTGGCGGGGAACATGACGAAGCTCGGGGTGCCGGACACGTGGCTGCCGTGGCTGGGCACGGCGAAGGTGGCGGGCGCGCTCGGCCTGCTCGTCGGCCTGGTGGTCCCGGTCCTCGGCGAGGCCGCCGCGATCGGCCTGGTCCTCTACTTCATCGGCGCCCTCGTCACCCACGTGCGGGCGAAGGACTACGCGCTGGCACCGGTCGTCGTCCTCACCGTGCTCCCGGCGGTCGCGCTGGTGTTGCGCATAGCCAGCGCCTGACGCTCACTCGATACGATACGTTTCGTCTCGCCACCGCGGCGGACGGCGGCCCGACCGCTCCGGGCCGCTCCGCCGGGCCGCGGCTCCGCCCACCGACCCCCGTCCGGTCGGCGAAGCCCGCGGCCAGGGGACCCCTAGGCGCCCGCGTCCTCCGCGGCACCCTGGTCTTCGAGGTCGCCCTCCGTCTCCAGGAACACCTGGCGCAGCGCGGCCAGCGTCTCCGGGTCCGGCTTCTCCCACATGCCGCGCGACTCCGCCTCCAGCAGGCGCTCCGCGATGCCGTGCAGAGCCCAGGGGTTGGCCTCCTTGAGGAACGCCTGGTTCGTCTCGTCGAGGACGTACTCCTGCGTCAGCCTGTCGTACATCCAGTCGGCGACGACACCCGTCGTGGCGTCGTAACCGAAGAGGTAGTCGACCGTCGCGGCCAGCTCGAACGCGCCCTTGTAGCCGTGGCGGCGCATCGCCTCGATCCAGCGCGGGTTCACCACCCGGGCCCGGAACACCCGGGACGTCTCCTCCACCAGCGTCCGGGTGCGGACCGTCTCCGGGCGGGTCGAGTCGCCGATGTACGCCTCGGGAGCGGTGCCCCGCAGCGCGCGGACGGTCGCCACCATGCCGCCGTGGTACTGGAAGTAGTCGTCCGAGTCCGCGATGTCGTGCTCACGGGTGTCCGTGTTCTTCGCCGCGACCGCGATCCGCTTGTACGCGGTCTCCATCTCGGCGCGCGCCGGCCGGCCGTCGAGCCCGCGCCCGTACGCGTACCCGCCCCACACCGTGTACACCTCGGCCAGGTCGGCGTCGGTGCGCCAGTCCCGCGAGTCGATCAGCTGGAGGATGCCCGCGCCGTACGTGCCCGGGCGGGAGCCGAAGATGCGGGTGGTGGCGCGGCGCTCGTCGCCGTGCTCGGCGAGGTCGGCCTGGGCGTGCGCCCGCACGTAGTTGTCCGCCGCGGGCTCGTCGAGCCCCGCGACCAGCCGGACGGCGTCGTCGAGGAGGCCGATGACGTGCGGGAACGCGTCCCGGAAGAAGCCCGAGATGCGCAGCGTCACGTCGACGCGCGGGCGGCCCAGCTCGGCGAGCGGGATCGGCTCCAGGCCCTTCACCCGGCGCGACGCCTCGTCCCACAGCGGCCGGACGCCCAGCAGCGCCAGCGCCTCGGCGACGTCGTCGCCGGCGGTCCGCATCGCGCTCGTCCCCCACAGGGAGAGGCCGACGGAGGTCGGCCACGCACCGTTGTCGGTGCGGTAGCGCTCCAGCAGCGAGTCGGCGAGCGCCTGCCCGGTCTCCCAGGCGAGCCGCGACGGCACGGCCTTCGGGTCGACCGAGTAGAAGTTCCGGCCCGTCGGCAGCACGTTGACCAGGCCCCGCAGCGGCGAGCCGGACGGGCCGGCCGGCACGAAGCCGCCGTTCAGGGCGTGCACCGCGTGCGTCAGCTCGTCGGTGGTGGCCGCCAGCCGCGGCACGACCTGGTCGCAGGCGAACCGGAGGACCGCGGCGACCTCGGGGCCGTGCCCCGCCGCCACCGTCGCGACCGCGTCCGCGTCCCAGTCCGCGGCCTCCATCGCCTCGACCAGCTCGCGGGCCTTCGCCTCCGCCTCGTCGGCGGTGGTCCGGGTGGCCGCCGACTCGTCCAGGCCCAGCGCCTCCCGCAGACCGGGCAGCGCCTGCGTACCGCCCCAGATCTGCCGGGCGCGGAGGATGGACAGCACCAGGTTGACCCGCTCCGGGCCGGTCGGCGCGCCGCCGAGGACGTGCAGGCCGTCACGGATCTGCGCGTCCTTCACCTCGCACAGCCAGCCGTCGACGTGCAGCAGGAAGTCGTCGAAGCCGTCGTCCTCCGGGCGCTCCTGGAGACCGAGGTCGTGGTCGAGCTTGGCGGCCTGGATGAGGGTCCAGATCTGCGCGCGGATCGCCGGGAGCTTCGCCGGGTCCATCGAGGAGATCTGCGCGTACTCGTCGAGCAGCTGCTCCAGGCGCGCGATGTCGCCGTACGAGTCGGCGCGGGCCATCGGCGGCACCAGGTGGTCGACGAGCGTGGCGTGCGCCCGGCGCTTGGCCTGGGTGCCCTCGCCCGGGTCGTTGACCAGGAACGGGTAGACGAGCGGCAGGTCGCCGAGAGCCGCGTCCGGGCCGCAGGCGGCGGACAGGCCGGCGTTCTTGCCGGGCAGCCACTCCAGGTTGCCGTGCTTGCCCAGGTGGACCATCGCGTCGGCGCCGAAGCCGCCGTCCTCCGCGCGGGCCGCGATCCAGCGGTAGGCGGCCAGGTAGTGGTGCGACGGCGGCAGGTCCGGGTCGTGGTAGATCGCGATCGGGTTCTCGCCGAAGCCGCGCGGCGGCTGGATGAGGATCAGCAGGTTCCCGCGCCGCAGCGCCGCCAGGACGATGTCGCCCTCCGGGTTCCGCGACCGGTCCAGGAACATCTCGCCGGGCGCCGGACCCCAGTGCTCCTCCACCTGCTCGCGCAGCTCGGCCGGCAGCCCGGCGTACCAGCGCCGGTAGTCGGCGGCCGGGATGCGGACCGGGTTGCGCGCCAGCTGCTCCTCGGTGAGCCAGTCCTGGTCGTGGCCGCCGGCCTCGATGAGGGCGCGGATCAGCTCGTCGCCGTCGCCGGACACCAGGCCCGGCAGCTCCTCGGCCGGCCCGAAGTCGTACCCCTCGGCGATCAACCGGCGCAGCAGGGCGACGGCGGAGGCCGGAGTGTCCAGGCCGACGGCGTTGCCGATGCGGGAGTGCTTCGTCGGGTACGCGGAGAGGACCAGCGCCAGCTTCTTCTCGGCGTTCGGGATGTGCCGCAGCCGCGCGTGCCGGACCGCGATGCCGGCGACGCGGGCGGCGCGCTCCGGGTCGGCGACGTAGGCGGGCAGGCCGTCGGCGTCGATCTCCTTGAACGAGAACGGCACGGTGATGAGACGGCCGTCGAACTCGGGGACGGCGACCTGGCTCGCCGCGTCCAGCGGCGACAGGCCCTCGTCGTTCTCGTCCCAGGCGGCGCGCGAACCGGTCAGGCAGAGCGCCTGGAGCACCGGCACGTCGAGCGCGGCGAGCGCCCCCGCGTCCCACGCCTCCTCGTCCCCGCCCGCCTGCGCGGCGGCCGGCTTGGTGCCGCCGGCGGCCAGGACGGTGGTGACGATCGCGTCGGCGCGGCGCAGCTCCGCCAGCAGCTCCTCCTCGGGCGCCCGCAGCGACGCCACGTACAACGGCAGCGCCCGGCCGCCGGCGTCCTCGATCGCGTCGCAGAGGGCGCCGACGAAGGCGGTGTTCCCGCTCATGTGGTGGGCGCGGTAGTAGAGCACGGCGATCGTCGGGCCGTCGCCGGGGCGCGCGGTCCGCTCCAGCGGGCCCCAGGTGGGGGCGGGCGCCGGGGCCTCGAAGCCGTGGCCGGTGAGCAGGACGGTGTCGGAGAGGAAGCGGGCCAGCTGCTCCAGGTTGGCGGGGCCGCCGTGGGCGAGGTAGGCGTGCGCCTCGGTGGCGACGCCGACCGGCACCGTGGAGGCCGCCATCAGCTGGGCGTCGGGGGCCTGTTCGCCGCTGAGGACGACGACCGGCTTCCCGGTGGCGAGGACCGCGTCGAGGCCCTCCTGCCAGGAGCGGACGCCGCCGAGGAGGCGGACGACGACCAGCTCGGCGCCGTCGAGGAGCGCGGGGAGGTCGGCGAGCGGGAGCCGGGACGGGTTGGCGAAGCGGTACTCCACCGGACCGCCGGCCGCACGGGCGCTGAGCAGGTCGGTGTCGGAGTGCGACAGCAGCAGGAGCATGGCGAGGCTCAGGCCCTTCCTCGGGGTTGTCCGCGCCCCGGGTGGTCGATGGACGGCGGGAGTTCCTGGCTCACCCGTGGGGTACGGGCTCACAGTGGCGGGACCGCGCCGGATTCTCACCGGGCTTCCTCCCCGGGGTCCTGGGACCCCATGCCGATCTGCATAGTAGAGCGTGCCGTCGGCGCGCCGGAGGGCGCCGGAGAGTCGGCCGGATCACACTCGGTGGCCGTCCGGTTCCCCGTGGGTATGCTCGCCGCCATGCCGCCGACCCCGCCCCGCCCGGCCGAACCGGGCGAACCCCGCATACGGGACCGAGGCGACGCGTGCCCCGGGGCGCTCCGGCTGCACGCCGCCGCCGACGGGCACCTCGCCCGACTCCGCCTCCCCGCAGGCCGCCTGACGCATCGTCAGGCCCTGGCGCTGGCGGACGCGGCCGAGACCCTGGGCGACGGCGCCGTCTCCGTCACCTCACGCGGCAACGCCGAGCTGCGCGGCCTGCGCGACGACTGCGGCGCCCGGCTCGCCGCCCTCCTCGGCGACGCGGGCCTGCTGCCCTCCCCCACCCACGAGCGGGTCCGGAACATCGTCGCCTCCCCCGCCGCCGGACTCGACGGACTCGGCCACGCCGACGTGCAGTTGTGGGCCCGCGCCCTCGACGCCGCGCTCTGCGCCGCACCCCGCGCGGCGGCCCTCTCCGGCCGCTTCCTCTTCGTCCTCGACGACGGCCGCGGCGACGTCGCCGGACTCGGCGGCGATGTGACCTTGATCGCAGCACCCGACGGCACCGTCGTCCTCGACACCGGCTCCGGCGCCTTCCGGCTGCCCGGCGCCGAAGCCGCCGCGCCCGCCGCGCTCGCCTGCGCCCTCGCCTTCCTCGACGCCGCCGACACCGCCGCCACCGGCGCCTGGCGCCCCCGCGAACTCCCGCCCGGGCACCTCCCGGACTGGGCCGGCGCCCTGCGCCGCGCGGCGATCACCGCGGAGCCCGTACCCTCTCCCGCCCGGCCGGCCGGACCCCCGCCCGCACCCGGCCCGCTCGGCGACCACGCCGTGCACGTCCTCGCCCCCCTCGGCCGGCTCACCGCCGGGCAACTGCGGGCGCTCGCCGACGGCGCGGCCGAGATCCGGCTGACGCCCTGGCGCGGCGCGGTCGCCGTCGGCCCCACCGCCGGCCGGCTCCCCGCCCTCGCCGCCCTCGGCCTGCTCACCGACCCCGCCGCCCCCGGCACCGGCGTCACCGCCTGCACCGGCCTGCCCGGCTGCGCCAAGTCCCTCGCCGACGTCCGCGCCGACGCCGCCCGCGCCCCCGCCGGACCGCTGCCCGTGCACTACTCCGGCTGCGAGCGCCGCTGCGGACACCCGCACGGCACCTGGGTCGAGGTCACCGCCCGGGACACCGGCACCTATCTGCTGGACGGCGCGCCCGTCCCCCGCACCGCCCTGGCCGCAGCCGTGGCGGCGGCCCGCACGAAACCGATGGAGCACTGAGGATGTACGAGTACGAGAAAGACGGCGCCGAGATCTACCGCCGCTCCTTCGCCACGATCCGCGCCGAGGCCGACCTCGGCGCGCTGCCCGCCGACGTCGCCACCGTCGCCGTCCGCATGATCCACGCCTGCGGCATGACCGACCTCGTGCGGGACCTCGCGTACTCCCCCGGCGTCGTCACCCGCGCCCGCGCCGCCCTGCAGGCCGGCGCCCCCATCCTCTGCGACGCGCAGATGGTCGCCTCCGGCGTCACCCGCAAGCGGCTGCCCGCCGACAACGAGGTGCTGTGCGCGCTCGCCGACCCCGCCGTCCCCGGCCTCGCCGCCGAGCTCGGCACCACCCGCTCCGCCGCCGCCCTCGAACTGTGGCGGGACCGCCTCGAAGGCTCCGTCGTCGCCATCGGCAACGCCCCCACCGCGCTCTTCCACCTCCTGGAGATGATCGCGAAGGGCGCCCCGAAGCCCGCCGCCGTCCTCGGCATCCCCGTCGGCTTCATCGGCGCCGCCGAGTCCAAGGACGCCCTCGCCGCCAACGACCTCGGCCTCGACTACCTGGTGGTCCGCGGCCGCCGCGGCGGCAGCGCCATCACCGCCGCCGCCCTCAACGCCCTCGCGCACGAACCGGAGATCCAGCAGTGACCGTAGTGAAGGGCAAGCTGTACGGGGTCGGCCTCGGCCCCGGCGACCCGAACCTCCTCACCCTCGCCGCCGTGAAGGCCATCGCCGAGGCCGACGTCGTCGCCTACCACTCGGCCCGCCACGGCCGCTCGATAGCCCGCTCCATCGCCGCCCCCCACCTGCGCGAGGACCACGTCGAGGAGCGGCTCATGTACCCGCTCACCGTCGAGACCACCGACCACCCCGGCGGCTACCGCGGCGCCCTCGACGACTTCTACGAGGAGGCCGCCGCCCGCCTCGCCGCGCACCTCGACGCGGGCCGCACGGTCGCCGTCCTCGCCGAGGGCGACCCGCTGTTCTACGGCTCCTACCAGCACATGCACAAGCGGCTCGCGCACCGCTACGACACCACCGTCATCCCCGGCGTCACCTCCGTCAGCGCCGCCGCCGCCCGCCTCGGCGAGCCGCTGTGCGAGGCCGAGGAAGTCCTGACGATCGTCCCCGGCACCCTCCCCGAGGACGAGCTGACCGCCCGCCTCGCCGGCACCGACTCGGCGGTCGTGATGAAGCTCGGCCGCACCTTCCCGGCCGTGCGCCGCGCCCTGGAGCGGGCCGGCCGCCTGGAGGACGCGCGGTACGTGGAGCGGGCGTTCATGGCCGGCGAGCGCACCGACCGCCTCGCCGACGTGGACCCGGAGACCGTCCCGTACTTCTCGGTCGCCGTCCTCCCCTCCCGCATCGACCGGAAGAACCCGGTACGGGAGCGCGGCGAGGTCACCGTCGTCGGCACCGGCCCCGCCGGCGCGCCCTGGCTGACCCCCGAGTCCCGCGGCGCGCTCGTCAACGCCGACGTCCTCGTCGGCTACACCACCTACCTCGACCGGGTGCCGGTCCTGCGCCCCGGCCAGATCCGGCACGGCTCCGACAACAAGGTCGAGTCGGAGCGCGCCGAGTTCGCGCTCGACCTGGCCCGGCGCGGGCACAAGGTCGCGGTCGTCTCCGGCGGCGACCCGGGCGTCTTCGCCATGGCGACTGCCGTCCTGGAGGTCGCCTGCGAACCGGCGTACGCGGACGTGCCCGTCCGGGTCCTCCCGGGCGTGACCGCCGCCAACGCCGCCGCCGCCGCGGCCGGCGCCCCCCTCGGTCACGACTACGCGACGATCTCCCTCTCCGACCGCCTCAAGCCGTGGGACGTCATCGCGACCCGCCTGCGCGCGGCGGCGGAGGCCGACCTGGTCCTCGCCCTCTACAACCCCGGCTCGAAGTCCCGCACCCACCAGGTCGCCGCCGCCCGCGACCTCCTCCTGGAGGTCCGCTCCCCCGACACCCCCGTGGTCGTCGCCCGCGACGTCGGCGGCCCGGAGCAGTCGGTCCGCGTGGTGACCCTGAAGACCCTGGAACCCTCCGAGGTCGACATGCGCACTCTCCTCCTGATCGGCTCCTCCCAGACCCGAGCCGTCGAACGCGCCGACGGCCACACGATCACCTGGACCCCCCGCCGCTACGGCTGACGGAACCCGCCCCGCACCCACGCCGCCGCCTCCTCCGGGGTGGTGGCGGCCGGGACGCCCTGCGGGGACGGGGGGCGGCGGACGACGACGACCGGGACGCCGGCCTCGCGGGCGGCGGTGAGCTTGGGGGCGGTGGCGGCGGCGCCGGAGTCCTTCGTCACCAGGACGTCGACGCGGTGGCGGGCGATCAGCTCCCGCTCGCCGTCGAGGGTGAACGGGCCCCGGTCCAGGAGGACTTCGACGCGGGCCGGCATCGGGGCCGCCGGGGCGTCGACCGACCGGACCAGGAACCACTCCGGGCGGGCCGCGAAGGCCGCGAGGCCCATGCGGCCGGTGGTGAGGAAGACGCGGTCGCCGAACCCGTCGAGGGCCCGCGCCGCCTCCTCCAGGGACGCCACGTCGTGCCAGTCGTCACCGTCCCCGGGGACCCAGCCGGGGCGGCGCAGGGCCAGCAGGGGAACATGGGCGGTGGCGGCCGCCCGGGCCGCGTTGAAGCTGATCCGCTCGGCGAAGGGATGGGTGGCGTCGATGACCGCGTCCACGGCGTGCTCCCGCAGCCACGCCGCCAGCCCCTCCGGGCCGCCGAAGCCGCCGATCCTGACCTCCCCGGCCGGCAGCCGGGGCGCCGCGACCCGCCCGGCGAGCGAGCTCGTCACCCGGACGCCGGGCCGCCCCGCCAGCAGGCCGGCCAGGGCGCGGGCCTCGGTGGTCCCTCCGAGAATGAGTACGTGCACAGGAGCCCTTTCGTGAGTACCGGCGGCGGGCGCGAGGCCCAACTCAAGCACACCGGTCTGCGGCCCGGCTGGACGACCGGCGCCTGCGCGACGGCCGCGACCACCGCCGCGTACACGGCGCTGCTCACCGGCGGGTTTCCCGACCCGGTGACGATCACGCTGCCCAAGGGGCAGACCCCGTCGTTCGCCCTCACCGCGGAGTCGCTGACGGCGGACGCGGCGATGGCGGCGGTGGTGAAGGACGCGGGCGACGACCCGGACGTCACCCACGGCGCGGTGATCCGCTCGACGGTACGGCTCCTCCCGCCGGGCTCCGGTGTCGTCTTCCGGGCCGGCGAGGGCGTCGGCACGGTCACCCTTCCCGGCCTGCCCCTGGAGGTCGGCGAACCGGCGATCAACCCGGTGCCGCGGCAGCTGATGCGCGAGCACGTGGCGGAGGTCGCGGCGGCCCACGGCGCCCCCGGCGACGTCGAGATCACGCTCTCCATCGACGACGGCGCCGAGATCGCCCGCTCCACCTGGAACCCGCGCATCGGCATCCTCGGCGGCCTGTCCGTCCTCGGCACGACCGGCGTCGTCGTCCCGTACTCGTGCTCGGCCTGGATCGACTCGATCCGCCGCGGCGTCGACGTGGCCCGCGCGGCCGGCCTCACCCATGTCGCCGGCTGTACGGGCTCCACCTCCGAACGGACCGTCACCCAGGCGTACGACCTCCCGGAGCTCGCCCTCCTCGACATGGGCGACTTCGCGGGCGCCGTCCTCAAGTACCTCCGCCGCCACCCGGTCGACCGGCTGACGATCTGCGGCGGCTTCGCGAAGCTGTCCAAGCTCGCCGCCGGCCACCTGGACCTCCATTCGGCCCGTTCCCAGGTCGACAAGGCGTTCCTCGCCGGCCTGGCCCGCGAGGCCGGCGCGCCGGAGGCCCTGGCGGCGGAGGTGGCCGCCGCCAACACCGGTCTCGCCGCCCTCCGCCTCTGCGAGGCCGCCGCCGTCCCCCTGGGCGACGTGGTCGCCGCCCGCGCCCGCGACGAGGCCCTGTCCGTCCTGCGCGGCGCCCCGGTCACCGTCGACGTCCTCGCCATCGACCGCGCCGGCACCGTCGTCGGCCGCGCGACCCCGTCGGGCCCGTAGCCCCGGGAACCCTCCGCCGCACCGACCGGATGCGGGACCGGGGCGGCGAACCTAGGCTCGGCTGCGACAACCCTCACCTACAGGGAGGAATCGCCATGGCGAAGCGTGGGAACAAGAAGCGGGCGCGCAAGAAGAAGAAGGCGAACCACGGCAAGCGGCCCAACGCCTGAGGCGCCGGACCGCCGGCCGCCGGGGCCGGGGGCCGTCAGCAGGTGTGGCGGTCCCTGGCCGGGTCGTAGAGGTGGCTGTCGCGGAATGCGGAGGCGGCCAGGGTGCGGCCGACGACGATGACGGCCGTCTTCGTGATGCCGGCCGCCTTCACCTGGTCCGCGATGTCCTCCAGGGTGCCGCGCAGCACGATCTCGTCGGGGCGGCTGGCCATGGCGACGACGGCGGCGGGGCAGTCGGCGCCGTAGTGGGGGATCAGTTCGGAGACGATCCGGTCGGCGTAGCGGGCGCCGAGGTGGAGGACGAGCAGGGCGCCGCTGCGGCCGAGGGTGGCGAGGTCCTCGCCCTCCGGCATGGGGGTGGCCTGCTGGGCGATGCGGGTGAGGATGACGGTCTGGCCGACGGTCGGGACGGTCAGTTCCCGCTTCAGCGCGGCCGCGGCCGCCGCGAAGGCCGGGACGCCGGGCACGACCTCGTACGGGATGCCGGCCGCGTCGAGCCGCCGCATCTGCTCGGCCATGGCGCTGAAGACGGACGGGTCGCCGGAGTGGAGGCGGGCCACGTCGTGGCCGGCCTCGTGCGCGGCGGTGATCTCGGCGACGATCTCGTCGAGGTGCATCGACGCCGTGTCGACGAGCTTCGCGTCGGGCGGGCACTCGGCGAGCAGTTCGCGGGGCACGAGCGAGCCGGCGTAGAGGCAGACGCCGCAGGCCGCGAGGGTGCGGGCGCCGCGCACGGTGATCAGGTCGGCCGCGCCGGGGCCCGCGCCGATGAAGTAGACGGTCATTCGTGTGCAGAACCCTTCGTTACGGACCACTGGGTCACCGGCATGGCCGGGCGCCAGCCGGTGAAGCCGCCGACGGGCACGGCGGCGGAGACGGCGAGCCGGATCAGCTCGCCGCCGTGCCGGGCGTACCAGCGGGCGAGCAGCGCCTCGGACTCCAGCGTGACGGTGTTGGCGACGAGCCGGCCGCCGGCGGGGAGCGCGTCCCAGCAGGCGTCGAGCAGGCCGGGGGCGGTGAGGCCGCCGCCGACGAAGACGGCGTCGGGGGCGGGCAGGCCGGCGAGGGCGGCGGGCGCGGGGCCGGTGACGACCTTCAGCGCGGGGACGCCGAGGGCGGCGGCGTTGCGGCCGATCCGTTCGGCCCGCGCGGGCGACTTCTCGACGGCGATCGCCCGGCAGTCGCGGTGGGCGCGCATCCATTCGACGCCGATGGAGCCGGAGCCGCCGCCGACGTCCCAGAGGAGTTCGCCGGGGGCGGGTGCGAGCGCGGCGAGCGTCGCGGCGCGAACGTACCGCTTGGTGAGCTGCCCGTCGTGTTCGTACGCCTCGTCCGGCAGCCCCGGCGTGCTGCCGAGCCGCAGCGTGCCGGGGTCGCGGACGCAGTCGAGGGCCAGCACGTGCAGCGCGTCGGTGCGCGGGTGCGGCCAGTCGGCGGCGGTGGCGTCGAGGAGCCGTTCGGCGGGGCCGCCGAGCTGTTCCAGGACCCGGATCCGGGTCCCGCCCCAGCCGGCCTCGCGGAGCAGTGCCGCGACCCGGGCGGGCGTCTCGGGTCCCTCGCCGAGCAGCAGCAGCCGGCGCCCGGGGTGGAGGGCGGCGCGCAGGGCGTCCAGCGGCCGGGCGACCAGCGACAGCGTGTCGACGGCCTCCAGCGGCCAGCCGAGGCGGGCGCAGGCGTACGAGACGGAGGACGGGTGCGGGTGGACGTCCAGCTCCCGGTCGCCCGCGGCTTCGCGGAGGGTGCGGGCGATCCCGTAGAAGGAGGGGTCGCCGCTGGCGAGGACGGCGAGCGCGCGTCCGTGGTGGGCGGCGAGCAGGGCCGGGACGGCGGGGCGGAGCGGCGACGGCCAGGTGATCCGCTCGCCGCGGCAGTCGTCGGGCAGCAGTCCGAGCTGCCGGGCCCCGCCCACGATCACCTCGGCGTCGCGCAGCACCCGGCGGGCCCTCTCGGGCAGTCCGTCCCACCCGTCCGCGCCGATCCCGACGACCGACACCACCGATATCGCAGCGTTCACGTCGGGGACTTTACGTGAGAGCCGCAGGTGGACGGCACGTGGCCGTCCTCACGCCGGGGCCGGAGGAGAGGGGCGGGCGGCACCGGAAGAGAGGAGGGGGCGGCACCGGAATAGCGGGGCGGGTGGCACCGTTCCCCCAAGTGATTTAAGATTCAACCATCAGCGAGGAAACGCGAGAGGTGACCACGATGCAGTTCGGGATCTTCACCGTCGGCGACGTGACGACCGACCCCACCACCGGCCGCACCCCCACCGAGCACGAGCGCATCAAGAACACGGTCGCCATCGCGCTCAAGGCGGAGGAGGTCGGGCTCGACGTCTTCGCGACCGGCGAGCACCACAACCCGCCGTTCGTCCCGTCCTCCCCGACGACCCTCCTCGGCCACATCGCGGCCCGCACGGAGAACCTGATCCTCTCCACGTCCACGACCCTCATCACCACCAACGACCCGGTGAAGATCGCCGAGGACTACGCCACCCTCCAGCACCTCGCGGACGGGCGCGTCGACCTCATGATGGGCCGCGGCAACACCGGCCCGGTCTACCCGTGGTTCGGCCAGGACATCCGCCAGGGCATCCCGCTCGCCATCGAGAACTACGCGCTCCTCCACAAGCTGTGGAGGGAGGACGTGGTCGACTGGGAGGGCAAGTTCCGCACCGCCCTCCAGGGTTTCACCGCCACCCCGCGCCCGCTCGACGGCGTCCCGCCGTTCGTCTGGCACGGCTCCATCCGCTCCCCGGAGATCGCCGAGCAGGCGGCGTACTACGGCGACGGCTTCTTCGCCAACCACATCTTCTGGCCCAAGCAGCACACCGAGAAGATGGTCCGGCTCTACCGCCAGCGGTACGCGCACTACGGCCACGGCACCGAGGAGCAGGCCATCGTCGGCCTCGGCGGCCAGGTGTTCATGCGGAAGAACTCGCAGGACGCGGTACGGGAGTTCCGCCCGTACTTCGACAACGCCCCGGTGTACGGCCACGGCCCCTCCCTGGAGGAGTTCAGCAGCCAGACCCCGCTGACCGTCGGCTCGCCGCAGGAGGTCATCGAGCGCACCCTGTCCTTCCGCGACTACGTCGGCGACTACCAGCGCCAGCTCTTCCTCATCGACCACGCCGGACTGCCGCTCAAGACGGTCCTCGAACAGCTCGACATCCTCGGCGAGGAGGTCGTTCCGGTGCTCCGCAAGGAGTTCGCGAGCCTCCGCCCCGCCGGCGTCCCCGCCACCGCCCCGCTCCACCCCGCCGTCGTCGCCGCGAAGACCGCGAGCGCCACGGAAACCCCGGACACCACGGACACCCCGAACGCCACGAAGGAGGTCTGACGCCATGCAGACCCTGAAGCTGGTCGCCGTCTCCGCCGGCCTGAGCTCGCCGTCCTCCACCCGGCTCCTCGCCGACCGGCTCGTCCAGGCCGCCCGCTACCGGCTGGCCGAGCAGGAGTACGCCGTCGAGGCCGAGGTCGTCGAACTGCGCGACCTCGCCGTCGACATCGCGAAGAACTTCGTGACCGGCTTCCCGTCGGAGGCGCTGCAGAACGCGCTCGACAAGGTGACCGGCGCGGACGGCGTCATCGCGGTGACGCCCGTCTTCACCGCCTCCTACAGCGGCCTGTTCAAGTCCTTCTTCGACCTCGTCGACCCGGCCGCCCTCACCGGTACGCCGGTCCTCCTCGGCGCGACCGGCGGCACCGCCCGCCACAGCCTGGTCCTCGACCACGCGCTGCGCCCGCTCTTCGCCTACCTCCGCGCCCGCACCGCCCCCACCGCCGTCTACGCGGCCTCGGAGGACTGGGGCACCGGCGGCGACGAGTACACCGAGGGCCTGCCGCACCGGATCACCCGGGCGGGCGAGGAGTTCGCCGACCTGGTCGCGGCGACGGCGAACGGCCGGCCCCGGTCCGGGGACGACGAGCTCGTCCCCTTCGAGAAGCAGCTGGCCGACCTCCGCCTGGACTGAGCGGTTTGTTACGTTGTGGGTGGTTACGGTTGCCTCACGGTGACTCCCGACGACGAACGGAGGTCGGCGATGGCCGGCGGCAGGATCGTGGTGGGCGTGGACGGCTCGGAGCCGTCCCTGAAGGCACTGGCATGGGCGGCCGGCCAGGCCGCCCTCACCGGGGACGCGCTCCACGCGGTGATCAGCTGGGAGTACCCGGCGTCCTGGGCGACGCTGATGCCGGGCGTCCCGCCGGAGTTCGACCCCGAGCGGCTGGCCCGGCAGATCCTCGACCAGTCCCTCGCGGACACGCTCACCCCCGAGGAGGCCGCGGCCACCACCCGCACGGTCGTCGGCGGCAACGCGGCGCAGGCGCTGCTCGACCAGGCGCAAGGGGCGAGCCTGCTGGTGGTGGGGGACCGGGGCTACAGCGGCTTCAAGGCGGCGGTCCTCGGCTCGGTCTCCACCCACGTCACCCAGCACGCCCCCTGCCCGGTCGTCGTCGTCCGCGGCACCTGACCCCGCCCCGGGGCGCGCCCACGCCCCGGCCCTGCCGTGGGCCGCACCCGGCAGGCCCCCGCTGGGCTGCGGGCTCGGGCGCGCGGGCCGAGGATGGCGTCCATGGACATCAAGCTCGAACTCGTCGGCGTCCCGGTGACCGACGTCGACCGCGCCAAGGCCTTCTACGAGCGCGTCGGCTTCCACGCCGACCACGACGTGACCGTCAGCGAAGCGATCCGCTTCGTGCAGATGACCCCGCCCGGCTCCGCGTGCTCGATCGCGTTCGGGAGGGGCATCACCGAGATGGCCCCGGGGTCGCTGGACAACCTCCAGGTCGTCGTCGACGACATCGAGGAGGCCCACGCCGGCCTGACCGCCCGTGGCGTCGACGTCGGCGAGATCGACGACCGGCCGTGGGGGTCGTTCGTGTACTTCACGGACCCGGACGGCAACCGCTGGGCCGTCCAGCAGAAGACGCCCCGCCCGGAGCGGTAGCCGGGGCCGCCGCCCGGGTCACCTGCGGTTGCGGAGCCGCTCACCTGCGGTTGTAGAGCCGCATCGTCACCGCGCCGAAGACCGCCACCAGGACCGCCGACCAGCCCAGCGTCCACGCGACGTCCGCCGCCGGCCACGCGCCGGCCATCAGCTCCCGCACCGCCGTCGCCAGATGGGTCACCGGGTTGTTGTTGACGAACGCCTGGAGCCAGCCCGGCATGGTCCGCGGGTCGACGAACACGTTGGACAGGAAGGTCAGCGGGAAGATCACCATCATGCTGACGCCCATCACGGACTTCTCGCTGCGCAGCAGCAGCCCGAACATCGTCCAGATCCACGAGAACGCGAACGAGAAGACCAGCAGCAGCGCCACCCCGAACAGCACGCCGACCACCCCGCCGCCGGGCCGGTAGCCGATGACGAGGCCGACGGTCAGCATCACGGCGGAGGCGATCAGATAGCGCACGACGTCGCCGAGGAGATAGCCGACCATCGGCGCCGGCCGCCAGATCGGCAGCGTGCGGAAGCGGTCGAAGACGCCCTTCTCGATGTCGGTGTTGACCGAGACGCCGGTGTACATCGTGATCATCACGACCGACATCACGAGGATGCCGGGCAGCAGGAACTGCACGTACTCCGACACCGACCCGGCCAGCGCGCCCCCGAAGAGGTACGTGTACATCAGCACCATCATGACCGGGAACGCCGTCACGTCGAACAGCTGCTCCGGCACGTGCTTGATCTTCAGCATGGCCCGCCAGCCGAAGGTCAGCGACGCGGCGAGCGCGCCGGGCCGGGGCGGCCGGTCCCGGGCGACGAGCAGGGCGGCGAGTTCGTCGGCCCGGGGCGCGGCGAACTCCTCCCGGGGGACGGCGGTGTCGGTCGAGGTGGTGCCGGTACTCATGCGGCCGGCCCCTTCCGGTCGGTGAGGGCGAGGAAGACCTCGTCCAGGCTGGGCTGGCCGAGGGCGAAGTTGTCGACGGTGATCCCGGCGCGGGCCAGTTCGGCGAGGGCGCGGGCGGCCTGTTCGGCGGCGCCGAGGTCGGTGCCGTGGCCGTTGACGGTGGCGGTGAGCGCGACCGGGTCGGGGTCGAGCTGGACGGCGGCCCGGAGGGCGGTGGTGAGGATCCGCTCGGCCTCCGGGCGCTGTTCGGCGTCCCGGAGGCGCACGTGCACGGAGCCGGAGCCCACCGACGCCTTCAGCTCGCCCTTCGTGCCCTCGGCGATGACCTGGCCCCGGTCGATGACGGCGATGCGGGAGGCGAGCTGGTCGGCCTCGTCGAGGTACTGGGTGGTGAGCAGGACGGTCGTGCCCTGGGCGACGACGGCCCGCACGATGTCCCACACCTGGTTGCGGCTGCGCGGGTCGAGGCCGGTGGTCGGCTCGTCGAGGAAGAGCAGGTCGGGGGTGTTGAGGATGGACGCGGCGATGTCGATGCGGCGCCGCATGCCGCCCGAGTAGTTCTTGACCTGCCGGTCGGCGGCGTCCGCGAGCCCGAACGCGCCGAGCAGCTGGGCCGCGCGGTCGCGGGCGGCGGGCCGGGTGTGCCCGAGGAGGCGGGCGAGCAGGACGAGGTTCTCGGTGCCGGTCAGGTCCTCGTCCACGGAGGCGTACTGGCCGGTGAGGCTGACGCGGCCGCGGACGGTGTCGGCGTCCCGGACGACGTCGTTCCCGAAGACGCGGGCGTGGCCGGCGTCGGGCCGGAGGAGGGTGGCGAGCAGTTTGACGGTGGTCGTCTTGCCGGCGCCGTTGGGGCCGAGCAGTCCGTAGACGGTGCCGGCGGGGACGCGGAGGTCGACGCCGTCGACGGCGCGGTTCCCGCCGAAGACCTTGACGAGCCCGTCGGTCTCGATGGCCAAGCCAGTCATACGCCCCAGTCTCCCGCGCGCCCGCGCGCCGCGCCTGTCGGGCGCGCGGCCCCGGAACCGGTGCCGGTCAGTACGGCGCCGGGCGGCCCGTGGCGTCCTCGTGGGTGTAGAAGAGGTAGAAGGCCGCGCCGCCGACGCCCGCCGCGACCGCCAGCCCCAGCACGGTCGCGGAGAGCACGCTCGCCCGCGAGAGGCTGAACAGGAAGCCGACGGCGATGCCGGCGAGCGCGCCCCACGCCACCGCGCGCGCTTCGCGCGGGAGGGCGCGGCCGTGGGTGCGGAGCGCGTACACCGCGCCGGCGAGGAGGAGCGCGGAGACGAGGCCGAGCCACAGCTGGCCCCAGGTGAGGGCGCCGCCGTGGCGGGAGACGGTGGCGGCGTAGAGGCCGTAGGCGATGCCGAGGACGGCGGGCAGGACGGCGCCGTGGGGGATCGCGTGGTGTCGCGCGGGTACCGCTGCGTGTGCGGCCATGGCGGGGACTCCTTCATGTCGCAAAGGCGCATGTCGCGAGGGCGCATGTCGCGAGGGCGCGATGTCGCGTCACTCGTGTCCAGGGCACACCCGCCGCCCCGCCTCCCGCAAGTGGATCAGCGGCCGGCGCCGGGCCGCACCGCGACCGCGTCGATCTCGAAGAGCATCCCGGGCAGCGCCAGCGAGGCGACGCCGCTGAGCGTCTGCGCGGGGAGCCGGTCGCCGAACGCCGCGTGCAGCGCCTTGCCGAGGACCTCCAGCTTGCCGAGGTCGTGGTCGACGACGTACGAGCCGAGCCGGACGACGTGCTCGTAGCCGAGGCCGGCGCCCTCGAGCGCGAGCCGCAGGTTCGTGAGCGACAGCTCGACCTGGGCGGCGAAGTCGCCGGGGACGGGCGCGCCGGTGGCGTCGGAGGCGTACTGCCCGGCGATGAAGACGAGTTCGCCGGGGGCGGAGGCGGCGTGGCTGTAGCCGAAGGGGGCGGGGTCGTGGAGGGCGGGCGGGTTGGTGAGGGTGCGCTGGTCGGTCATGACGGGTCGTTCCCCTTCACGGTGCGGTGTCGCGGCTGGGCGGAGCCCGCGACGTATTCAGGATGCCTGACATCCAGGATCTATTCTGGACCCTACACATCCAGGATTACTCCCGCAAGAACGACCCCAAACCCCCCGCCCTCACCCGTTCGGCTCATCAGAAAAGTCGCCTTCATCCCCTTGATCCCACGATGGGCTCATGAGCCAGAACAGTGCGCAGCACAGCGCCCCCTCCCGCCCCCACAAGCCGTCCGCCTCCGAGGCGTGGGCCTCCGGCGGGACGCTCTTCGCCGGTGTCCTCATGCTCGTCACCGGCTTCATGAACGTCTTCCAGGGCATCGCCGGGATCGCCGAGGACGACGTCTACGCCCGCGTCGGCGACTACGTCTTCAAGTTCAACCTCACCACCTGGGGCTGGATCCACCTGATCGTCGGCGTCGTCGTCGCGATCGCCGGCTACGGGATCCTCAAGGGCGCCGAGTGGGGCCGGGTCGCCGGCATCGCGCTGGCCTCCCTCAACCTCCTCCTCCAGTTCCTGTTCCTGCCGTACCAGCCGTGGTGGGCGCTGCTCTCGATGGCCATCTCGGTCTTCGTGATCTGGGCCCTCGCCACGGACGACGCGTACGGCCCCGGCGCCCGCTACTGACGGCGCGCCGGACATGACGACGGCGCCCCGCCGGGCCCTCACCGCCTCGCTCCTCGTCCTCGCCGTCGCCGTCGGCACCGCCGGCTGCGACGCCGCGCGGGAGGCCGCCGGGGACCTCGCGTCCTCGGCGTCCGCCGCCGTCTCCGGCGCCGCCCGGGAGCGGATGGACCGGATCAAGGACGGCGCGAACGCCACCGGCGACGTGACCGCCGGCCCGGTCTCCGCCGACGGCGACCGCACGGCCGCCGCCGTCACCGCCGCCAACCCCCTGGACTCGACCGCCGACTACACGGTCATGGTCGTCTTCCGGGACGCGGCCGGGGCCGTCCTCGACGCGGTCGTCCTCACCGTCGACCGCGTCGCGGCCGGAACCGCCAAGTCCGGTACGGCGCGCAGCCATCGGACGCTCGACGGGGCGACGACGGCGGAGGTCGTACGGGCCCTGCGACACTGAAGGAGTGGACCGAGCCCTCACGCCGACCGGCACCCCCGGCCCCGCCGGCGGCGTCAGCCGTACGTTCACCGGCGGCGGACGCCCGCCCGCGTCCCCCCGCCCCCGCGACCGCGCCCTCGCCTGGGCCGCCGGGCCGCTGCTGGCCGTCCCGGCGGCCGTCGCCGGGTGCCGGGCGCTCGGCACCGACGGCGTCACCCCGGTCCCCCAGCTGCTCTCCTTCCTCCCCTGGCTGACCGCCCCGGCCGGGCTCGGGCTGCTGCTCGCCGCCGCCGCCCGCCGCCGGGCGCTCGCCTTCGCCGCCGCGCTCGTCGTCACCGGCACCGCCTGGGCGTCGCTGCCGTCCGCCCCGCCGCCCGCCCCCGGCCAGGCCCCGCCGGTCGCCCGGCTCCGCGTCATCGCCGCGAACGTCGAGTTCGGGCAGGCCACCGGCTCCCTCATCGACCTGGCCCGGCGCGAACGGCCCCAGGTGCTGTTCGTCTCCGAGTGCGACCCCGCCTGCGCCCGCGCCCTCACCGCCGCGCTCTCCGCGCAGCTGCCGCACCGGGTCTCCGTCGACGCGGCGGGCTCCGCCGGCTCCGTCCTGCTCAGTGCCCACCCGCTGCGCGACCGGTCCGTCGTCCCGTCCGTCATGGGGATGCCGGGCGCCACGGCGGACGTCGCGGGACGGCCGGTGCGCCTCCAGCTCGCCCACCCCATGCCGCCCGTCCCCGGCCAGGTCGCCCTCTGGAAGGCCGAACTGGCCCGCCTCCGCGACGCCGTCGCCGACCGCCCCGCCGGCGAAGCGCTCGTCCTCGCCGGCGACTTCAACGCCTCCCAGGACCACGCCGCCTACCGCGGCCTCCTCGCCGCCGGCCCGCTCCACGACGCCGCCCGCACCACCGGCGCCTCCCGCACCCCGACCTGGCCCGCCGAGGGCCCGGTCCCGCCGTACGTGCAGATCGACCACGTCGTCACCACGCCCGACCTCACCGCGACCGCCACCCGCTTCCCCGCCCTCCCCGGCAGCGACCACCGGGCCGTCGTCGCCGATCTCGACCTGCGCGACCGGCGCTGATCGGCGACGCTGGAGGCATGGACGACGAGCAGATCCTCGACGACATCGGCGCGCTCGTGGAAGAGGAGCGGGCGCTCCGGCAGCGCACCGGCGGCCTCCTCCCCGAGGAACGCACCCGGCTGGCCGAGCTGGAGGTCCGGCTCGACCAGTGCTGGGACCTGCTGAGGCAGCGGCGCGCCAAGGCGGAGTTCGGCGAGGACCCCGACACGGCCACCCTCCGCCCGGCCTCCGAGGTCGAGTCCTACCGCAGCTGACGCCCACCCGGACGGTTACGTTGGGGCCATGGGTCCTGCACGGCGTCACCCCGGTCGGCTGGCTCCTCCCGCGTGGCTGACGGCGGGACTGCGCCCCGCCCCCGCCCCCGTCCCCTGGGCCGCCGTCGCCCGCGCCTCGATCGCCCTCTCGGCGCCGCTCGCCGTCGGCCTCGCCGCCGGACAGCCGGCCTACGGGGCGCTCGTGTCGATGGGCGCGCTGTCCGGCGTCATCGGGGACACCGCCGACGCCTACCGGATGCGCCTCTTCAACATCGCCGTCCCCCAGCTGTTCGGCGCCCTCGGCGTCACCCTCGGCACGCTCGCGTACGGGCAGGGCTGGCTCGCGGTCGCCACGCTCACCGTCGTCGCGCTCGTCTCGGGGATGATCTCCTCCATCGGCGCGCTCGCCTCCGCCTCCGGCCTGCTGCTGCTCCTCAACGCCGTCGTCGGCGCCGGCCTCCCCATGCCGGACCCCTGGTGGAAGGCGCCGCTGCTGCTCACCGCCGGCGGCCTCGTCGTCCTTGTGCTGACCCTCCTCGGCTGGCCGCTGCGCCGCGCCGCGCCCGAACGGGCCGCGGTGGCCGCCACCTACCGGACCGTCGCCGACCTGTACGAGGCGGCGGGCTCGGAGTCGTACCAGGAGAAACGGCAGGCGGTCACCGCCTCGCTCAACCAGTCGTACGACCTGATCCTGGCCCGCCGGGCCCGCCAGCACGGCCGCACCTCCGCCCTGGCCCGGCTGCTCGCCCAGCTCAACGTCCTCGTCCCGCTCCTCGAAGCCGCCCCCGCCGCCGACCTGCGGGCCCGCCTCCACGGCCCGCTGCCGCCGGCCGTCGCCGGCACCGTCCGCGACCTCGCCGACGCCGTCGAGACCGGCCGCACCGCACCCCCCGACCCGCCGGAGCCGCTGTTCGGCCCCTCCCCGCGCCCCGCCGAGAAGGCCGTCGAGCACGCCCTCCGGTACGCCGCCACCGTCGTCCACGCCGCCGAACCCGACCCGCACAACGTCGACGACCGCCTCGGCCGCCCCGCCGCGCTCACCGTCCGCGCCCGCCGCGCCGCCCGCACCATGCTGCTGTCCGAGCCCGCCTGGCGGTACGGGCTCCGCCTCGCGCTCTGCATCGGCCTCGCCCAGGCCCTCGTCTCGCTGATCCCCGTGCCCCGCTCGTACTGGGTCGCGCTGACCGTCACCTTCGTGATGAAGCCGGACTTCGGCTCCGTGTTCTCGCGGGCCGTGCTGCGCGCCGTCGGCACCTGCCTCGGCCTCGTCGCCGCCGCCCTGGTCCTCGCCGAGGTCCCCCGCGGCTGGTGGGACGTGCCGGTGATGGCGGTGCTCGCCGCGCTGATCCCGGCGTTCACCGCGAAGGGGTACGCCTTCCAGACCGCCGCCATCACCCCCGTCATCCTGCTGCTCTCCGACGCCCTCAACCAGGAGGGCTTCGACCTCGTCCTGCCCCGCCTGTACGACTCCCTCCTCGGCTGCGCCATCGCGCTCGTCGCCGGCTACCTGCTGTGGCCGGAGTCCTGGCACGCCCGGATCGGCGACCGGCTCGCCGACGCGGTCGCGGACGCGGCGGCGTACGTGGAACGCGCCTTCGGCACCGACGCCGACGCGGGCCGGCTGCGCGCCCGCCGCGCGCTCTACCGCGACCTGTCGGCGGTCCGCTCCGAGTTCCAGCGCGCCCTCACCGAACCGCCGCCGACCGGCCCCCGCGCCGCCGCCTGGTGGCCGCTCGCCATCGCCGTCGAACGGATCCTGGACGCCACCACCGCCGCCCGCATCCGGGTCGCGCACGGCGCGCCACCGCCCGACCCGGCGGAGGTGACGGCCGTCGCGCGCGAACTGCGCGAGCTGGCCGCCGGCCTGCGCACCACCGACACCCTCGTCCCGGTCCGCACCGCGCTCCCCGGCGACGAGGACGGCGTTCTCGCCCCGCTCCGCCACGAGGTCCGCGCGGCCCGCGCCATCGCCGGACCCGAACTGCGCTGACGCACCCCGTAAACCCCTTTGGGACGGTACGCGGGGGCGCACCGCAGCCCTTACCGGCGGTCACGGAACGGAACCTTCCTGCCACCGTTACCGGATCGCACCGGGGCGACTACGATGCGCTCGACCGCCGCGATGTGATCAGCGCCCGCACCCCTGCCCGCGCCCGCGCCCGGCCGGCCAACCGGCTCGCTCCCCGGGCCACTTCGCCCTGCCCGTCCGCTCCCCGCCCACGCCCCGCCCCTCCCTCCGTCGTCCGGAACCCCCCACCCGATCCCAGGACTCCGAGGACACCGCCATGCGCACCACCACCAGCAGAGGGCTCCAGCCCAATGTCCTCGGCACCTTCGACACGATCGTGATGGCCGTGGCCGGCAGCGCCCCCGCCTACTCGCTCGCCGCCACGACCGCCGTGCTCTTCGGGGCCGTCGGCTACGCGGGACCGGCGGCGCTGCTGTACTGCGCGATACCGATGCTCGGCATCGTCCTCGCGTACGCGCGCCTCGGCCGGATCGACGTCAACGCGGGCGCCGGCTACTCGTGGGTGGGCCGCACCCTCCACCCCTTCCTGGGCTTCCTCTCCGGGTGGGCGCTGGTCTTCGCCGCGACCGTGTTCATGGTGGCCGGCTCGCTGCCCGCCGGCGCCCTCACGCTGGCCCTGTTCGACGCGGACCTCGCCGCCTCGACGCCGCTGGCGACCGCCGTCGGCGCCTGCTGGTTCCTGCTGATGCTCGGCGTCGTGCTGGGCGGCGCCCGCCTCACCGTACGGGCCCAAATCGTCATGTCGGGCGTCGAGATGGCGATCCTGCTGGTGTTCGTCGTCGCGGCGGTGGCGCACCGCGGGCAGGCCGTCGCCTTCGACTGGTCCTGGTTCGGCCTCGGGCACTTCGACGGCCCCGCGGGCTTCGCCGCGGGCGCGCTGATCGCCGCGTTCTACTACTGGGGCTGGGACGTCACCAGCAACCTCAGCGAGGAGACCCGGAACAGCCGCCGGACCGCCGGACTCGCCGCGCTCGTCGGCGTCGGCTTCGTCTTCCTGCTCTTCGTGGCGTTCACCGTCGCCGTGAACGTGCTGCTGCCCGCCGACCGGATCGCGTCCGCCGGACCGAACGTGCTCGCCGTCCTCGGCGAGGAGATCTGGCCCGGCGTCGGCGGGAAACTGCTGGTCGTCGCCGTGGTGCTGTCCACGGTCGCGACCCTGGAGACCACCCTCATCCAGGTGACCCGCTCGCTCTTCGCGATGGGCCGCGACCGGACCCTGCCCGCCGCCTTCGGCCTCGTCCACCGCCGCTGGAACACCCCGTGGGTCGCCGTCGCCGCCGTCGGCGCCGCCGCGCTCGTCCTCTTCGCCGCCGCGGCCTCCGCCGGCTCCGTGCAGCGGATCCTCCGGGACGCGGTCTCCGCGATCGGCCTCCAGATCGCGTTCTACTACGGCCTGGCGGGCATCGCCGCCGTCGTCGCGTACAAGTCGCTGCTGCTGCGCTCCGCCCGGAACCTGCTGCTCGGCGGGGTGTGGCCGCTGCTCGGCTCGCTGTTCATGCTGTGGGCGTTCGTCGAGTCGCTGGGTGAGCTGTCGACCACCGCGCTCACCATCGGCCTCGGCGGGCTCGCCGCCGGCCTCGTCCCCATGGCCGTGTACTGGCGCAAGGGCAGCGCCTACTACCGGCCCGCCCGCCTCGACGCCTCCCGCGCCCTCGCCGCCGCCGGCGAGTCGGCACCCGCGTCCCCGGGCAGCCGGATGCGGGACAAGAGCTACGCCACGGACTTCTGACGCCACGGACTTCTGACCCCACGGACTTCTGACCCACCGCCCGTTTCCCGCGCCACCGCGCCGATCGAAGGAGGTTCCCCATGGGCGTACGCCGACGCGCCCTCGGACGGTCACGGTCACGCGCGGACCGGTTCGTCCCCGACTTCGACCCGGACTTCGGTGACCGCGCGCTCACCGAGGCCCGCCACGACATCGTGATCGGCCGCTGGCAGGGCGTCCGGGACCTGCTCGCCGCCACCGGCGACGACTGGGCCCGCCGCACCCACCGCGTCCGGCTGCTCTCGCACGCCGCCGCCGGCAGCTCCACCGTCGAGACCTGGCGGGCCGCCGAGCCGCACAGCGCCGACGCGGCCGTGCTGCGGGCGGCGACCGAGGTGGTACGGGTCTTCGACGCGGCCATCGCCGCCGGGCGGGGCGCCACCGTGGACCGGGCCCGGATCGACGCGGCCGTGGCCGCCTGCCGGAGCGCCGCCGACGCCGCCCCGGCAGACCCGATGCCGTGGGTGTCGCTGCTGTCGGTCGCGCGGCTGTACGACGGCGGGGTGCCGCGCCGGGAACTGCGCTACTGGTTCGACGAGTTGCGCCGCCGCGACCCGTACAACCTCGAAGGCCACGTGCAGGTGCTGCGCTACCTCTCGGCGCGCTGGCACGGCACCCACGGCTCCATGTACGACTTCGCGCGCGACGCCGCCGGCGTCGCACCGCCCGGCTCGCCACTGCCCGTCCTGGTGCAGGTGGCGCGGGTCGAGGAGTACCGCTACATCGCCGACGGGGCCCTCGGCCGCGGCCCGGTGCGCGGCTTCGACCAGCACTGGAAGCACGAGCTGGCGGTGACCGAGCTGCGGCGCACCTACGAGCGGTGGATCGGCGGCCGGGACGCCTCCCGCCCCGTCGCACCGGAAGAGGTCGCCGACCTCAACTTCCTCGCGCACGCCGCCTGTTACGCGGGCCAGGTGGAGCCGGCCCGCGAGCTGCTGGGCCTGCTCGGCAGACGGGCCGCGTGGGTGCCGTGGGCGTACACGGGCGACCCGGAGGAGCAGTTCGTCCGCTTCCGGGAGGGCCTGGGGGTCGGCTGACCGCCCCGACCCTCCCGGTGCGGCCGGATCAGACGCCGATGTCGCGGCCGTCGGCGCGCCACACGGCGACGACCGACGGGCGGACGATCTTCCCGGGGCCGTCGGGCCAGGCGGACGCCGGGTTCTCCACGGAGGCGCCGTCGATCTCGCCCGGGTGCTGCACGGCGACGAGCACGCGGCGGTCCTGGATGACCGGGCCGCAGGTCTCGGCGCCCCGCGGGACGGTGAGGAACTGCTTCAGCTCACCGCGGCGCTCGCCGTGCACGGCGACGCCGAACAGGCCGTCGTGCGAGCCGAGCTGGTTGCCGTCGGTGGAGATCCACAGGTTGCCGTGCGGGTCGAAGGCCACGTTGTCCGGGCAGGAGATCGGGGAGACCTTCTCCTTCGGGTAGCCGGCGAAGTACGTGGACGGGTCCTCCGGGTCGCCGGCGACGAGGAAGAGCCGCCACGCGAAGCCGTCCGACGCCGGGTCGTCCCAGTGCTCGGCCAGCTCCAGGACCTGCCCGTGCTTGTTCAGGTTGCGCGGGTTGGCCTCGTCCGCGCCCGGGTTGGTGCCCTTGCCGCGGTTGGAGTTGTTGGTGAGGGCGACGTACACGCGGCCGGAGCGCGGCGACGGCTCGACGTCCTCGGGGCGGTCCATCTTCGTCGCGCCCACCTTGTCGCCGGCGAGCCGCGTGAAGACGAAGACCTCCTCGGCGGTCATGCCGGGGACGTGCGAGACGGCGCCGTCCGGGCCGGCCGTGGCCAGCGGGATCCAGGTGCCGGAACCGTCGAACTCGCCGTCGTTCGGGAGCTTGCCGGTGCCGTCGATCTCGGCGGCCGGGGAGTCGCCGGTCAGCTTGGCGACGTACAGCGTGCCCTCGTCCAGCAGCGTCAGGTTGTGCTCGCGGGCGCGCCGCGACGAACCCTTCATCATCCGCTTCGACGACACGAACTTGTAGAAGTAGTCGAACCGCTCGTCGTCGCCCATGTAGACGACCGGGCGCCCGTCGGCGGTCAGCCGCGGCTGCGCCGCCTCGTGCTTGAAGCGGCCGAGCGCGGTGCGCTTGCGGGGCGTCGACTCCGGGTCGTACGGGTCGAGCTCGACGACCCAGCCCTGGCGGTGGACCTCGTTCGGCTCCGCGCGGAGGTCGAAGCGCTTGTCGAACCGCTCCCACTTGCGCTCGGAGGCGCCGCTGCCGACGCCGTACCGCTTGTCGGTGACGGAGGAGCCGTACGCGAAGTACTGGTTGAAGTTCTCCTCGCCGTGGAGGGTGGTGCCCCACGGGGTGGTGCCGCCGGCGCAGTTGTTGAGCGTGCCGAGGACGGTACGCCCCTCCGGGTCGGCGGAGGTCTTCACCAGCGCGGAGCCGGCGGCCGGGCCGGTCAGCTCGAACTCGCTCGTGGTGTGCAGCCGCCGGTTCAGGTAGTGCCGGGAGACCGGGGAGAGCTTGCCCGTACGGTGCTCCTCCTGCACCACGACGACGGAGAGGCCGTGCGCGGCCCAGGCGATCTCGACCTGCTCGCGGGTCGGGTTCTCGGAGTCGTACCCGCGGAACATCAGCACTTCGTCGGTGTACTCGTGGTTCGCGACGAGCACCTGGCGCCCGCGCTCGCCGCGCAGCGGCAGCAGGGACAGGAAGTCGTTGTTGTACCCGAACTGCCCGGCCTGCGCCGCGGCGGTCTGGTTCTCGGCGTCGAAGGCGGGGGCGCCGCGGAGGATCGGCTCGCCCCACCGGATGACGACGTTCTGCGCGTACCCGGACGGGACGGTGACCTGGTCGGCGGTGTTGGGCGCGACCGGCGCGAACCGGAGCCCGCGGGCGCCGTCGGCCTTGGGGGCGTGGCCGTTCCCGTGTCCGTTCCCGTGGCCGTGGCCGTTGCCCGGCTGGGCCTGCGCCTCCGGGGCGCCGCCGAGGACGAGCGAGCCGCCCGCCGCGGTCGCGACGGTCGCGACGGCGGCGGCCCGCAGCGCCGAACGCCGCGACAGCACCCCGGCTATGACGTCGCCGACGTACTCGTTGTCGCTGGTGTTCGGCACCTCGTGGAAGCAGGCGTCGCCACAGCGGAACCGGCAGGTGAGGGCGGAACGACCGCCTCCGTGCGGGTTGGTGCCGATCAGCGGCAGCAGTTTGCGCACTTCGTCCTCCTCCGGCGCAGCACTGCGCCGACATGGTGTCGGGAATCCGTTCGGCCGCGACGGTATGTGCGCACCTCTGCACGGGGACGGCGGCGGAGTGAACGCCCGATGAATGCACGGCAACCGTGACCGACGGGGTCCACGGAACCGGAGGGCGTGGCCGCTAACCTTACGTGTCCGCCCTGGCCAGGGATGAAGGACGCATACCGCATCCAACTCATGCGAAAGGGTTCGCCCATGGGTATTCGGAGCTTGCTGCGCAAGGTATTCGGCCGCGACCGCGAGAATCCCGCGACGACCCCCTCCGTCCCGCCCCAGTCCCGCGAACCCGACCCGACCCCGGAGACGGCGACGGCGACGGTCGCGGCCCCGACTCCGGCTCCGACACCGGAACCGACGCCGACTCCGACTGCGGAATCGGCTCCGGCTCCGGCTCCGGAGCAGTCCGCGCCCCAGGAGCAGGATGCGACCCCGTCGCCGACGGCCGCCCTGAAGGCCGCGGACGACCTGGTGGCCGCGGCCTTCGACAACCCCCAGATCCCGAGGGCCCGCAGGTCCCCCCAGCCGACGGATACGGAGGCGGGTACGGAGGCCGAGGCGGCCCCGGCCGACCCTGCGGAGCAGCCGACCCCGGCGGAGCCGGAGACCGCCGAGCCGGTGGCGGAGCTTGAACCGAAGGCGACCACCGACACCGAGGCCCCGGCCGACACGGCCGAGCCGGTGACGAAGCCCGAGCCCGAGGCGACCGCCGACGCGGAGCCGGTGACGAAGCCCGAGGCCGAGCCCGAGGCGACCGCCGACGCGGAGCCGGTGACGAAGCCCGAGGCCGAGCCCGAGGCGACCGCCGACGCGGAGCCGGTGGCGGAGGCCGAGGCAGAGGCGACCATCGAGGCCGAGCCGACCGCCGACGCGGAGTCGGCGCCGACGACGGACGCCGCGCCCCCGACCGAGGCGACCGCCGACGCGAACACGGCGGAGCCGGAGGAGCAGGCCGCGCCCGAGGCGAAGACGACCACCGACGCGGAGCCGCCGGAGGCGGACCCGGCCGTCGCGCCCGAGGCACAGGCCGAGCCCGCGACCGCCGACACCGAGGCCCCGGCCGACGCGACCGAGCCGAAGGCGGAGGCGGCCACCGACACCGAGGCACCGAAGGCGGAAGCCGCCGTCGTGGAGCCCGCACCCGAGGCGCAGGACGAACCTGCGGAGCCGGAGGCGACCGCCGCCACCGAGGCCCCGGCCGAAACGGCCGAGCCGGAGGCGGCCACCGACGCCGAGCCGGCCCCGGCCGAGACCACCGACGCCGAGGCGCCGGAGGCGGACGTCGCCGTCGCGTCCGAGGCCGCCGTAACGGCGGACGCCACCCCGGAGCCCGCGCCCGAGGCGCAGGACGAACCTGCGGAGCCGGAGGCGACCGCCGCCACCGAGGCCCCGGCCGACGCGACCGAACCGGAGGCGGCCACCGACGCCGAGCCGGCCCCGGCCGAGACCACCGACGCCGAGGCGCCGGAGGCGGACGCGGCTACCGACGCCGACGACGCGAGCGCGCCGGAGGCGGAGACGGCGACGGAGTCCGAGCCCGCACCCGCCCCCGCGCCCGCCGCCCCCGCCACGCCGGAGGCGCAGCCGCAGCCGCAGCCGCCGACGGACCTGCCCCCGCACCTCCTCGACGCCCACCGTGCCGCCGGCAAGGCGCTCGCGGCCGAGGGGCTGGAAGGGACGCGGGCCAAGGTGTACCTCGTGGTCGACCGGTCCGGCTCGATGCGCGGGTACTTCAAGGACGGCTCCGTGCAGCGCCTCGCCGAGCAGGCCGTCGCGCTGGCCGCGCACCTGGACGAGGACGCGACGGTCACCACCGTGTTCTTCTCGACGGACATCGACGGCGTCGTGGACGTCACCCCCGCCGACCTCACCCCCACCCGCGTCGAGGAGATCAACGCCGGTCTCGGCCGCCTCGGCCGGACGAACTACCACCGCGCCGTCGAGGAGGTCCTGGCCCACCACGAGAAGGCGGACCCGGCCCGCCCGGCACTGGTGATCTTCCAGACGGACGGCGCGCCCGAGTCCCGTACCGCCGCGAACCAGGCGCTGGCCGAGGCGGCCGGCCGCCCGGTGCACTGGCGGTTCACGGCCTGGGGCGAGGCGGACGGCAAGGCGTTCGACTACCTGCGGAAGCTCACCGCCGACCGCACGGCGACGCACTTCGCGGGCCCGGCGCCGGCCGAGACGCCGCACGAGGAGTTCTACCGGGGCGTCCTCACCGGCCTGAAGCCGTAACGCCTGCCCAGCCCGCCCCGCCCCGCCCCCTGCCCCTCCTTATTCGATGTGAGTGGATCTTCGTAAGGCCGTTAGGATTTCGACCATGGCGGCCACTGGATCCGAGAAGCAGGGGGCGAAGGCGTTCTACGTCACGACCCCCATCTACTACGTCAACGACGCTCCTCACCTGGGCCACGCCTACACGACCGTCGCAGGCGACGTGCTCACGCGCTGGCACCGTCAGCGCGGCGAGAAGGTGTGGTACCTCACCGGCACGGACGAGCACGGTCAGAAGATCATGCGCACCGCGGAGGCGAACGGGGTCTCGCCCCAGGAGTGGTGCGACAAGCTCGTGGAGGAGGCCTGGAAGCCCCTCTGGGAGCACCTGAACATCGCGAACGACGACTTCATCCGCACCACGCAGAAGCGTCACACGGACCGCGTCCAGGAGTTCGTGCAGGACCTGTACGACAAGGGCGAGATCTACAAGGGCGGCTACGAGGGCCCGTACTGCGTGGGCTGTGAGGAGTACAAGCTCCCGGGCGATCTCATCGAGGCCGAGGACGGCACCAAGCTGTGCCCGATCCACAAGAAGCCGGTGGAGATCCTCAAGGAGGAGAACTACTTCTTCAAGCTGAGCGAGTACGGCCCGAAGCTCCTGGAGTTCTACGAGGCGAACCCGGGCTTCATCCAGCCGGAGTCGGCCCGCAACGAGGTCGTGAACTTCGTGAAGCAGGGCCTGCAGGACCTCTCCATCTCGCGTTCGACGTTCGACTGGGGCATCCCGATCCCGTGGGACGACAAGCACGTGATCTACGTGTGGGTCGACGCGCTGCTGAACTACGCGACGGCCGTCGGCTACAACGAGAACCCGGAGAAGTTCGAGGAGACCTTCCCCGCGAACGTCCACCTCGTCGGCAAGGACATCCTCCGCTTCCACGCGGTGATCTGGCCGGCGATGCTGATGGCGCAGGGCCTCCCGGTGCCGGGCAGGGTCGCGGCGAACGGCTGGCTGATGGTCGGCGGCGAGAAGATGTCGAAGTCGAACCTGACCGGCATCAAGCCGCAGGACCTGACCTCGCACTTCGGCGTGGACGCGTACCGCTGGTACTTCCTGCGCGCGATCGCGTTCGGCAGCGACGGCTCGTTCTCGTGGGAGGACTTCTCCGCCCGCTACACGTCCGAGCTGGCCAACGACTACGGCAACCTCGCCTCCCGCGTGGCGGCGATGGTCGGCAAGTACTTCGGCGGCGCGCTGCCGGCCTCCGCGGCCGACGGCGACGCCGAGAAGGCCGTCCACGAGGGCCTGGCGAAGGCGGTCGCGACCGCCGACGCCAAGATCGGCGAGGAGCTGGACTTCCAGGGCGGCATCCTGGCGGTCTTCGACTTCGTGAAGCAGGTCAACGGCTACATCACGGAGCAGGAGCCGTGGAAGGTCGCCAAGGACGAGTCGGAGGAGGGCCGGGCCCGCCTGGCGACGATCCTCTACACGGCCGCCGAGGCGCTCCGTGCCGTCGCCGTCCTCCTCAACCCGATCATGCCGGAGACCTCCCAGAAGCTCTGGGACTCCCTCGGCGCCGAGGCGTCCCTGGGTGCCCTCGCCGACCAGCCGCTGGCCGAGGCCGGCACGTGGGGCAAGCTCCCCGCGGGCGCCACGGTCACGAAGGGCGCGGTGCTCTTCCCGCGTCTGGAGGACCCGAAGAAGGACTGACGTCCGCCCGCACGCGAGCGAAGGCCGCCGCCCGGTACAGACCGGGCCGGCGGCCTTCGCCGTCCCCGCCGTCACCCCACGGCGAGCACGCCGACCGCCGGCGCCATGTACACCAGCGGGAACGTCACGTGCCCGTACGCCTTCGCCCGTACGACGGTGATCACGGCGCCCGCGAAGTACAGCACCAGTCCCACGGCCGCGAGCGCCCCGACGACCGGCACCCAGAACCCCGCGACGAGCCCCGCGGCCCCGGCCAGCTTGAGCACCCCCAGTCCGTTCCACCACGACCGGGGCACCCCGTACGCGGCAAGCGGCTCCACGACGAACTTCGCCCTGGCGAGCACCGAGGCGCCGGAGAACCCGGCCATGAAGGCGGCGAGCGCGGTGACGACGGCGGCGGTGGTGGACATGTGGACGACTCCTCCGGTCGCGGCCCCGGGAGGGGGCCGTACACCGGGATGACGGAGCGGACGGCGAGGGTGTGACGACGACGGCGGAGAACAGCGACTCGAGATTCATGTAAACAAGAGTTCCCAAGCCCAGGTCTCGTAAACTAGAGTTGTCGCATGACGTTCTCGGACCAGCTCCCCGAAGAAGAACTGACCGGCCTCGAATCCGCCCTCTGCGAGGCCCTGAACCCCCTCGCCGCCACCCTCCGCGCCCGCGCCACCGGGCAGCCCGAGGACCGGATGTGGCACGGCGAACCCGTGGACATCGCCCTCTCCGTCCTCGCCGCCTGGAAGGTGGTCGACCAGGAGGTCAAGCGCCTCACCGCCGTCGCCGCCGGCACGGCCGGTTCGTACGGCGCGAGCTACGAGCAGCTGGGCGCCGTCTGGGGCATCACCCGGCAGGGCGCCCGCAAGAAATGGCCGGACGCGGTGCCCCGCCCGACGCCCGGCACCACCACCCTCGCCCTCTTCGGCGGGCGCGCGGAGCTGGCCCCCTCCGGCGACACCTGGACGTGGACGGCCACGGCCGCCGACGGCTCCAGAACCGACGAGGCCGCCGCCCCCACGAAGGAGGAAGCGGCGGCGCTGGCGGGCGCGTTCCTGAAGGACCACGCCCGCTGAGGATCCGCGAGGCGGTCAGCCGTGGGCGCGCGTGAACCCGACGAACCCGGCCCACGCCTCGGGCGACAGGACGAGGTGGGGCAGACCGGTGTCCTTGGAGTCCCGCACACGGACGGCGCCGGATCCGGCGGCGACCTCGACGCACGACTCTCCGTTGTTGCCACCGCTGTAGCTGCTCTTGAACCATGCCAGTTCCGAGGCGCCCCCCACAGGGGTGTTGCGGATCATGTCTCTCCCAGCAGTTGCTCGATGAGGGCCAGCGACTCCCCTGGCGGGAGTGCCTGCGCTCGGATGGTCCCATACTGCAGCTCAAGGATGCGGATCTGCTTCGGGTCGGAAACCGTACGGCCGTTGAACGCGCCCTCGGAGCGTCCCACCGCCGTCCCGTCCGCGAACTTCAGCAGCTCGATGCGGCCGTCCAGCCCCGAGTGGACCTCACGGTGCGTCGGCATCACCTGGAGTGTCACCTGACGCATGCGCCCCACCTCCAGCAGTCGTTCGAGCTGCCTTCGCCACACCATGATGCCGCCAAGAGGCCGCCTCAGAGGACCCTCTTCCAGCACGAAACTCAGGGCGGGCACGGGGTCCCGCTCGAAGACGGACTGCCGGGACACGCGGGCGGCCACCATGCGGTCCACGTCGCCCTGCGAGTACGGGGGTTGGGCCGCCTCGATCGCGACCCGGGCGTGCTCCTGCGTCTGGAGCAACCCCGGGATGAGGTTGCACTCGTACACCCCGATCTCCACCGCCTTACCCTCCATCTTCGCCAGAGCGCGCACCTTCTTCGGGTACCGGACCTTCGCCACGTCGTCCTTCATCGCCGACAGCAGCCCGTCGGCCCGCAGGACCTCGTCCGCCTTGTCCAGGTACTCGGGGCGCGGGATCCGCTTGCCGCCCTCGATCTTGTAGACCAGGTCCTCGCCATAACCGACCGCTTCCGCGAACTCCGCGGCCCGCATGCCCACCGCCTCCCGACGCAGCCGCAGTTGGCGACCCACCGTGGCGACGACGGCGACACCCCACTCGTCGTCCGGATCGACTTCCCAGCCGCTTTCCTCAGCCGACATCCCGCACCCCTCCGCGTGTCCTGCATGGCCGCAACCCCCTACCCGCCGCGGGGCTTTCGACAGACCGGACAGCGGTGGACAAGCTCCGGACAGTCACCCTACGTATCGGCGGGGTGACTGTTCACGCTAGCCGCACGCGGCCACGCTCGGTGACGTGAACGAGAAGAACGGGACGCTGCAACTCCCGCACACCGAACGCCGTTTCGAAATCCAGCTCTCCCCGACCCCGCGCGGCGCGAGGCTGGCTCGCCTCCTGGCCGTCGAGTGGCTGCGGCCACGCCAGGACATCCCGTACGACGTGACCGAGGCGGCCGCGCAGATCATCGCCGAGCTGACGGCGAACGCGGTGACGCACGGCAGGGTCGCCGGCCGGGACTTCCGGCTCGCACTGACCGCCCGCCCGGGAACGCTGCGCATCGAGGTCACGGACACGCGTGGCGAAGACCTTCCGGAACCGCACTCCGGAAACGGCCTGTTGCTGGTCGAGGAGCTGTCGGACCGCTGGGGGATCACACCGGGCCCGGTACCCCGCAAGACGGTCTGGGCGGAGTGCGACCACACGGCCGGAGGGCGGAAAACCGGGCCCTGACACCGGAGCCCGGCGAACCGGGCTCCGGTGCGCCGGACGCCGCCGGTGCGGGCCCCTCAAGACAAAGAACCGGGGGAAAGAACTCCCACCCACCCACCCCCGCGCGGCGTGGGAGCGCGGTCACTCACGCGAGTGAATATGCCAACTAACGCGACCCAAGGGCGTCTTGACTGCTCTACGCTCGGCTTCATACCCACCGTTCGCAGAAATGCGTCGGCCCCCGCCGGGATTGCCGTCCCAGTGCGAGGGCCTACCAAACAGGAAGCACTACCTTCCCGATGGATACCCCACAGCGTAGTCGGCGCTCCCGTGCCACGTCCCGCTCACACCCCAAGAACCACTCTTCCCGGCGTACTTCCGGCGGTGTGTGCCACGAGCGCGCCCGCCTCACCCGCAACTTCACGGTCCTGGACAACGCCCTCCTCCAGCACAAGGGGCTGAACGGCGTGGCGATCGGCGTCGCCGTCCGCATCGCGTCACTGCCCGAGGGCACTCGCGTGGACATCAGGAGCCTCGCGCGCGACCTCCAGCTCGGCAGGGCCACCGTGGCGAAGGCCCTGAACGCGCTCGAAGCCCACCACTACCTGCGCCGAACCGTCGTCCGCTCGGCCGACGGCCGCGTAGCCACCCACACGGTCTTCTACCACCGCCCGACGCAACTCCACCCCCCGGCAGAAAAGCCGGCCCCACCCCAAAAAGAGCCCACCCAAAAACAGCAGCCGCCCGCACCCGCACCCCCACCCGCACCCCCCGCGACACCCCCCGAGCCCCCTTCCCCCCGCCCCCTCCCTCCCGTCCCCCACCCCGGCTTCCCGGCCCGCGAACTCCTCCGCTCCGCCCTCCAGGTCCTCCTCGACCTACGGACCGCCGACCCACGCCTCCACTGCTCCGAGACCGACGCCGCACACCTCACCCCCGGCGTGGCCGCCTGGCTCGAACGCGGAGCCTCACCCGAGACCGTCCGCCACGCCCTGACGACCGGCCTGCCCACCACCCCTCTCCACCGCCCCGCCGCCCTCCTGGCCCACCGCCTCACCGCCCACCTCCCCCCGGCACCCCCACTGGGCACCCAGCTCCCCCCACCCCCACCCGCACCCCTCCAGTACTGCCACGCCTGCGACGCCGCCTTCAGATCCCCGGACGGCACCCCCTGCCCCCGCTGCGGCAGCACGAACACCTCCCACTCCACCACCCACGACACCCGCCACTGAGGAGCACTGCTCACATGACGGCCCGGGAGGTAGTGATGCGTCCGGCCGGAGGAGCGACATGGGGGCTTCTCCCGGGACGGCCGCCGTTCGGACTCGTAAGGTTGCACGATGAGATGGCGTGCACTTTCGTCGGCCGCGACGGGGCTCGTGGTCCCGGAGGAGGACGCGCCCGGCGGCGTTCCCTCCGTGCTGGAGGCGCTGAAGAGCGTGGCGAACGGAACCGTGGTGGGGTGGGCGCCCGGCGCCGTACTCGCTCCGCGGCTCGTGCGGCCTGAGGAGGGGCTGGACTTACTGGCCATGTCGAGGGACGGGCGGGTGGTCTGCGCGGTGAGCGAAGAGGAGGACGACTACTGGATCGTCGTCCAGCGGCTGCGATGAGGGGAGCCGAGGCCGTGTCTCCGGACTGGGTCGACCTGCTGGTGAACCAGGCGGAGCTGTACGCCCTCTACGGAGGGCTGCCGCCCGCCGGGCCGCTCGTCGTACGGTCCGTGCACCTGAACCACTACGGCCCCGCGCTCACGCTGCGGGTGGACCTGCCCTCGTATCCGGCCCATCCCCTGCCCGCGTGGCGGGAGGCGGGGTTCGACCGCCTGCAGTGCCACCTCCAGTTCCTCGCGGTCGAGCGTCTGGAGATGCGAGGGTGGCACCCGCCCGCCACGACCGTCCTCCGCGTCGAGGAAGCGGGGAGGCGCAGGGTGCTGGTGACCGCCGAGTCCGCCTCGCTCCGGCTGTCCTTCGAGGCGTCCGACTCCGTCGTCGCCGGTCATCTGAGCGCCTTCGCGGCCGGCCCGGACGGGGGCGACGGCGGGCCCCGGGGGTTCCTCGGCAAAGTCGACTCCCGTAGGTTCGTCACCTTGCCCGACCTCAGCGAGAAGACCTTCTATGAACGGCTCTGAACGGATCGGCCCGGTGGCCGGTGCCGAGGAAGCGTGGGAGCCGCCGGCGGCGCTCCCCGCACTCGACGCGTGCGAGCTCTTCCACTGCCTCGTCGACGAGAGGGAGGTCAGCGTCACGCTCGGGTTCGACCTGTGCCCCGCGCCGCCCGCCGTCCTGGAGCACTGGGGAAACGGAGACGGCGGCAACGCCTTCGAGTTCTTCCTCACCTTCACCTCCGTCGCCGGCCTGCGCGTCTCCGGCCGGGGAGGCAGCGCGCGGCGCACCGTGCGGATCCTCCGCGCGCCCGGGCCCAGGGGCATCACGGTGACGGTCGAGAGTCCGACGGAACACCTCGCCTTCCGGGCCGAGGAAGCGAGGCTCACCCGCGCCCGCACCTACCTCGCCGCCACCTCTCCTTGAGAACCGTTCACCACCTGCACCAAGGGAGTCGACCACGTGCCAGGCGAGGGAGCGGACAGGGTGACGGGACGCCTGCGGGACCACGCCGCGACGGCTGTCAGCCCCGTGGGATTCCTCTGCAGTTTGGACTCACGGCACCCGAGAAAGGGACTCACGCATGACAAGCGGAATTTCTCGACTGCTCGAAATATCCCCGGCGCCCGAGGGGTCTCGAACGAAGGACTGGGATGCGTTCGAGGCCAACTTGGGGTCCGAACTCCCCTCCGACTACAAGGAGTTCATCGGTATCTACGGCGGGAGCAAGTGGGACAACTATCTCTACGTCCTGGAGCCGGAATGCCCCAACAGGCACTATGACCTCATCACATGGGCGAGGAACCAGGCAGAGGACCTCGAATACCTGTGGGAGGTCGAGAAGAAGCCCGCGGAACTTGAGGCCGACGGGGCCCGAGTCCTGCCCTGGGCCACCACGGACAACGGAGAGTGCCTCTACTGGCTCGTCCGTCCGGACGTCGATCCGGACCGATGGACGGTCATGGTGAACGAGGCCCGGGGCGAACGCTGGGAGCATTTCCCCATCACGTGCACCCAGTTCCTCGCCTCTTGCCTCGACGGAGAACTGAGGTCGGGCATCCTTTCCACTCTGTTCCCCCTCGCGACGCACGAGTTCCGCCGGCTGGGGGCCGTTCAGGCGGTCCGGCCCAGCGGAGTGTGACGCGGTGAGGAAGAAGCCGGATCGTCGACCGGCAGCCGTGACGGGTAAGCCGAAGAGAGTCGAGAAGGTGCCGCAGGACGTCGTCCTCGAAGTGATCCCGGCCGGGGAGCGGCTGGAGCTCGTACCACCGGGCTCGTACCCACGGACGAGACGCACGACGGGGAGGTGCGGTGGATGACGGCCGATTCATGGTGCGTTCAGGAAGGCAGCCGAGGAATTGTCGGAGCGTTTTGATCTGGCCCGCGAGGCGCTGAGTCGGTTCGGAGAGTTGCGGTGGATCCGACTGAGCGGAGGCCGGCACCCACTCTACGGGTACCAGCAGGTTCCCTTCCTCGGCTGGAGGTTCGCCGAGCCCGACGAAGAGAAACTGCGCACCATCGAAGACGCAAGAAAAGCAACCCCCACGCGATACGAATGGCGTATCGACACGTCGAGGAGGAACTGGCTCCTCGCCCCGTCACAGCTCCTAGGAGATTCTGGTGAGCGTGCGGACTCGCCGGAGTTCGACGAGCGCGTGGACCAGTTGATGCGGGACCAGGAATTCTGCGTCCGGGCCCTTGAGGACCTCGACGCGATACTGCGAACCCTACGGAAGCAGGGCAAGGGGTGACCGCCGGCTCGTGCTATGACTACTGACAGGATACGCGGATGACATGGATCTCCCTTCTCGCCGACTCCGCAGGATTCGAGAGCATTTATGGAGGACACATCCCTGACCTCGAAAACGTGTCACTTCACGAGGTCGAAATCCTTCGCGACGGTCCGGCACTGAACCTCAGGTTCGACATGCCGTCCTTTCCGGAACGGCCTCCGAAGAAGTGGAGCGTGCAGGGCTTCAATACAGTTCAGGTCACCTTGGGCCTCTCCGGCCTGCGAAGCGTCTCGCTCAGCGGTTTCGCTTCGAACCCGGTGGTGTCGATCTCCCTGCGAGCGCAGGACGGAATCACGCTGGGGATCGACTCCGTCCCGGTCCAGTTGCACGCCACCGCTGAAATGGCCTACATTTCCCGGATTTCCGCCTACAGCAACAGTGTTGACTGAGCCGCGCCACCGCGTCCCTGGCGGGAGCCATCGAGGTCTTGAGCTGGAGTACTCGCGCAAGAGGAGTCGAGAAGGTGCGGCAGGACGTCGTCGTCGAGGTGATCCCGGCCGGGGAGCGGCTGGAGCTCGTGCCGCTGGAGGTCGGGCACGCCGAGGAGATGGTGGGGGTGCTGGGAGATCCGGCGCTGCACCGGTTCATCGGGGGTGCGCCGGAGGGGCTGGAGGAGTTGCGTGCTCGGTACGCGCGGTGGGCGGCCGGGGCGCCGGAGCCGGGCACCAGCTGGTGCAACTGGGTGGTCCGGGAGCGGAACGGCGGGCGGCTCGTGGGGACCGTGCAGGCGACCGTCGCCGGTGACCGCGCCGAGGTCGCCTGGGTCGTCGGGACCGCCTGGCAGGGGCGCGGGTACGCCTCCGAGGCCGCCCGCGCGCTCGTCGGGTGGCTGCGGGACCGGGGCCGTACCGTCGTCGCGCACGTTCATCCCGAGCACGCCGCCTCCGCCGCCGTCGCCCGCGCCGCCGGGCTCGTACCGACCGATGAGGTGCACGACGGGGAGGTGCGGTGGGTGGCGCCGTCTCCACGCACAGGGGACGAATCGGGCACGGGTGGTACCCTATAGGGCATGATAAAGACGACGGTGTATCTCCCTGAGGCGCTGGAGCTGCGCCTCGACGCGGAGGCCGCGGCCACCGGCGTCAGCAAGGCGGAGCTCATTCGACGGGCCATCGCCCTGCTCCTGGACTCCTCGCCCAGGGCGCAGAAGGGCACCGGAGCGCTTCCTGTCTTCGACAGCGGGCGTCCGCGGACCGCGGCCGGTATGGACGACGCGGTGTACGAGCACATCAAAGAGCGGAACGCCCGGCGTTGATCATCATCGCGGACACGTCCGCCCTCTACGCGGCCTTCGACGCCGCACAACCGGAGCACGCCGCCGCCGCGGCGCTCCTGGACCGTGAGGTGTTCGCGATCTCGCCGCTCGTGATCACCGAACTGGACCACCTGGTGCACCGCGATCTCGGGTTCCCCGCCGCCATGCAGATCATGGAGGCACTCAACGCGAGGATCGAGGCGGGCCAGTACAAGCTCGCGGAGCTGCGCCTGGCGGACCTGATGTCCGCCCACGCCGTGAGGGCGAAGTACGAGGGGCTCCGCCTGGATCTGGCGGACGCCGTGGGCGTCGTGCTCGCGGACCGGTACCGAACCGACCGGATCTTCACGCTCGATCAGCGGGACTACCGGGCGATCGAGCCGCTCACCCGGGGCCTGCCCGCGTTCCGGATCCTGCCCGCCGACGGCTGAGACGCCGGCGCCCGGGGCCTCGGTCCCGCCGAGGCCGGCCGCGCCGCGGGGTTCGTACCGGCAGACGACAAGACCGGCAGACGACAAGGGCCCGGGATCCGCGAGCGGCGGATCCCGGGCCCTTCGACGGCTGCTTACCGGGACGCGTCCGGGTGGACCGCGTCCGTGACCGGGCGGTCGTCGGTGGGCTTCTTCTCGACCGGCTTGCGGAGCTGGATGTTCAGCTCGCGCAGGCGGGACTCGTCGAGCTCGGTCGGGGCGCCCATCATGAGGTCCTGCGCGTTGCCGTTGAGCGGGAACGCGATGGTCTCGCGGATGTTGGGCTCGTCGGCCAGCAGCATGACGATGCGGTCGACGCCGGGGGCGATGCCGCCGTGCGGCGGGGCGCCGTACTGGAAGGCGCGGAGCATGCCGGCGAACTCGGTCTCGACGGTCTCGCGGCTGTAGCCGGCGATCTCGAAGGCCTTGAACATGATGTCGGGCTCGTGGTTCCGGATGGCGCCGGAGGACAGCTCGATGCCGTTGCAGACGATGTCGTACTGCCAGCCGAGGACGTCCAGCGGGTCCTTCGTCTCCAGGGCCTCCAGGCCGCCCTGCGGCATGGAGAAGGGGTTGTGCGAGAAGTCGATCTTTCCGGTCTCCTCGTCCTTCTCGTACATCGGGAAGTCGACGATCCACGCGAAGCGGAAGACGTTCTCCTCGAACTGGCCGGCACGCTTGGCGGCCTCGACCCGGACCGGGCCCATGATCTTGGAGACCTCGTCGAACTCGCCGGCGCCGAAGAAGACGGCGTGGCCGGGCTTGAGGCCCAGGCGCTCGGTGAGGACCTTGACGTTCTCCTCGGTGAGGAACTTGGCGATCGGGCCGGTGAGGGCGTTCTCCTCGCCGACGCGGACCCAGGCCAGGCCCTTCGCGCCGAGGGAGACGGCGAAGTCCCCGAGGCCGTCGAAGAACTTGCGCGGCTGGTCGCCGGTGTCCGGGACGGCGAGCGCGCGGACGTGCTTGCCGGCGAACGCCTTGAACTCGGAGTTCTCGAAGACGTCGGTGATGTCGACGAGTTCGAGGGAGGTGCGCAGGTCGGGCTTGTCGTTGCCGTACTTGAGCATCGACTCGCGGAACGGGATCCGCGGGAAGGGGGAGGAGACCTCGCGGCCGCCGCCGAACTCCTGGAAGAGCTCGGTCATGAGCTTCTCGATCGGCTGGAAGACGTCCTCCTGCTCGACGAAGCTCATCTCGACGTCGAGCTGGTAGAACTCGCCGGGCGAGCGGTCGGCGCGGGCGTCCTCGTCGCGGAAGCAGGGCGCGATCTGGAAGTAGCGGTCGAAGCCCGAGATCATGAACAGCTGCTTGAACTGCTGCGGGGCCTGCGGGAGCGCGTAGAACTTGCCCGGGTTGAGGCGGGACGGGACGACGAAGTCACGGGCGCCCTCGGGGGAGGTCGCGGTGAGGATCGGGGTCGCCATCTCGTTGAAGCCGAGGGCCGTCATCTTGGAGCGGATGGCGGCGATGACGGCGGAGCGCAGCATGATGTTGCGGTGCATGCGCTCGCGGCGCAGGTCGAGGAAGCGGTACTCCAGGCGCCGCTCCTCGTTGACGCCGTCGTCGGCGTTGATGGTGAAGGGGATCTGCTTGGCGGCGCCGAGGACCTCGACCTCGCCGACCTCGACCTCGACCTCGCCGGTGGGCAGCTCGGGGTTGACGTTCTCCGCGCCGCGCGAGACGACCTTGCCGTCGACGCGGACGACGGACTCCTTCGTCAGCTTGTCGAGGGCCTCGTAGGCGGAGGTGCCGGGGCGGGCGACGAGCTGCGTGATGCCGTAGTGGTCGCGCAGATCGATGAAGAGGATGCCGCCCAGGTCGCGCCGATTGTGCAGCCAGCCGCTGAGCCGGACGTCGGTGCCGACGTCAGAGGCGCGGAGCTCGCCGCAGGTGTGGGACCTGTACCGATGCATCGTCGTTCATCCAGTCTTCGGGATCGGTGGGGTGGGACGTGACTAGTCACTAGCCAAGCCCCACCAGCCTACCGGCCCACCCAAGATCGCGATTCGAATACGCTCGGTGGCGACACGCAGTCCGATATTCATAAAGTGGGGCAATGCGCACCGAGGACGTCCTGGCCGCGATCGCCACGGGCCTGTGGCGCTGGGACAACGCTTCCGGGATCGTCTCGCTCGACGCCGAGGCCGCCCGGCTGCTCGGGCTGCCCGCGGAGCCGGCGCGGCTGACCGAGGCGGCCGTGCGCTCGCGCTTCCATCCGGTCGACTGGAACGAGATCGACGGCGTGGTCAGCCTGGCGGTGGCCGAGGGGACGCTCGCCGAGGCGCGGCTTCGGATCATGGACGAGCGGGGCCGGGTGCTCCGTACGGTACGCAGCCGGTCGAAGCCGCTGGTCGAGGGCGGCGACTACCAGCTGGTCGGCACGCTCCAGGAGGTGGCCGACCCGCAGCCGGGCACGGCCGGGCCGCACACGCCGATCACGGGCGACTGGCGGCGGTCGCGGGAGGCGTTCCTGCTGGACGCGGGGCGGGCGCTGGCGGAGGCGCGGTCGACGGCCGAGGTGCTGCGGGTGGCGGCGTCGCTGTCGATGCCGGGGTTCTCGCCGGACGGGCTCGCGGTGTTCGGGGTGTCGGGCGAGCGGCTGACGGTGATCGGGCACCACGGGCAGCGGGACGGCGACGAGGGCCCGTTCACGTCGATGTCGCTGGCGACGGACTACCCGGCGGCGGAGGTGGTGCGGACCGGGCGGGCGATCTACCTGCCGTCCCCGGAGGAGTACCGGCGCCGCTTCCCGACGACCTGGCCGCTGGCGGAGCAGTTCGAGCGGCAGTCGTGGGCGTTCGTGCCGCTGGTGGTGGCGGGGCGGACGATGGGCGCCTGGATGGCGGCGTTCAAGCATCCGGTGGCGTTCACGCCGGACGAGCGGTCGGTGCTGACGACGGTGGCGCGGATGCTGGCGCAGGCGCTGGCGCGGGCCGGGGTGGCGGAGTCGGAGCGGGAGCTGTCGCTGGGGCTCCAGCGGACGATGATGCCGGTGCTGGGTCCGGGGATCCCGGGGATCCAGGTGGCGGCGCGGTACGTGCCGACCGGCGGCGGGCTCCAGGTGGGCGGCGACTGGTACGACATGATCCGGCTGCCCGGCGGCCGGCGCGGCGGCGCGGGCCGGATCGCGCTGGTCATCGGGGACGTGCAGGGGCACGACGTGCGGGCGGCGGCGCTGATGGGGCAGCTGCGGATCGCGCTGCGGGCGTACGCCTCCGAGGGGCACCGGCCGGACGCGGTGCTGTCGCGGGCGTCGCGGTTCCTGTACGGGGTGAACGACGGGTACGGGGCGGAGACGGAGACGGGCGGGCCGGGGGCCGGGCCGCGGTTCGCGACCTGCCTGTACCTGGAGGTGGACCTGGAGACGGGGACGGTGGACATCGCCCGGGCGGGTCATCCTGACCCGGCGGTCCGCATGGTCGACGGAACGGTTCTGCTCAGGCCGACGGCCGGCGGGCTGCCGCTCGGCATCGACGCCGACACCGACTACCCCACGACGCGGCTCACCCTCGAACCGGGCGAGACGCTGATGATCTGCACCGACGGCCTGCTGGAGACCGGCGGGCACGACCTCGACAGCGGCTGGGAACGGGTCCGGCGGATCCTGGAGGAGCACCGGGGCGACGATCTGGAGGAGCTGGCCGACACGCTGGTGGAGGCCGTGCACGGGCCCGGGTCGCACCACACCACCGGGCCGCTGGCGGACCGGCGCGAGGACGACATCGCGGTGCTGCTGCTGTCCCGGCGGCCGGCGACGCCGGTGCGGCAGACGCCGCGCCGGACGCTGATGACGATCGCGCAGGCGGAGCCGGAGCGGATCGCGGAGGCGCGCGAGCAGGTGCGGCAGCTGCTGCACGACTGGACGGACGCCGAGCAGCTGGACTCGGCCGTGCTGATGGTGTCGGAGATGGTCACCAACGTCCTCGTCCACACGGACGGCGACGCGCTGCTGACGGCGGAGGTCGCCTGCGGCGAGAAGGCGCGCCGGCTGCGCGTGGAGGTCTCGGACGCCAGCGACGAGCTCCCCCACCGGCGCCAGCCCGGCGAGATGGCGTCCAGCGGCCGGGGCCTGGTGCTGATGGAGATGCTGGCCGACGCGTGGGGCGTCGAGCCGCGCGGCGAGGGCAAGACGATCTGGTTCGAACTCCGCGAACCGACGGGGCCTGAGGGCTGCTGCGGGTAGGGCGGCCCTGCCCGCGGCAGCCCTCCCGGCCCGTCCGCCCTTCCGGCGCGCGGGGGGTGCCCCAGGGGCGGAGACTGGTGTCGTACGGCCGCCCGGGGGGACCACGGAGCGCGTCATGGACACCCACAAGGTCGGGAGCGACACCACCGTCCTCGCCGACAGCCTGGAAGTGCCGGGGATCGGGCACGTCCCCGCCAACGCCTATGTGCTGACCGCCGCCGAACCCGTCGTCGTGGACACCGGCCTGTCGCTGGAGGACCGCGACTTCGTCGGGACGCTGTCCGGGGTGATCGACCCCGCGGACGTGCGGTGGATCTGGCTGACCCATCCGGACCGCGACCACACGGGCGGCATCTTCGCCCTGCTGGACGCCGCTCCCCACGCGCGCGTGGTGACCACGTTCATCGGGGCCGGGATCATGACGACCGCGCGGGCGCTGCCGATGGACCGGCTGTACTTCCTCAACCCGGGGCAGTCCCTGGACGTCGGCGACCGCGAGCTGCACGCCTTCCGGCCGCCGCTCTTCGACAATCCGGCGACCGTCGGCTTCTACGACGACCGGACCCGGATCTGCTTCAGTTCGGACTGCTTCGGCGGGCCGATGCCGAGCCGGGAACTCGCGGAAAGCGGGCACGCGAGCGACCTGAAGCCGGAGGAGCTGCGCGGTACGCAGCTGCTGTGGGCGACGATCGACAGCCCGTGGGTGCACGTGGTGGACCCGGAGAAGTACCGGGCGACCCTGGAGCCGCTGCGGGCGATGGACCCGGAGATCGTGCTGTCCACGCATCTGCCGCCGGCCGTGCGGATGACGGACCGGATGCTGGCGACGCTGGCGGCGGCGCCGGACGCCGATCCGTTCGTCGGCCCGGACCAGGCGGCCCTGGAGGCCATGCTGAAGTCCTTCGAGCCGGGACCGGCGGCGGTCTAGGCGGTCGCCTCCGGGTCCGGGGCCGGGGCGGTGGCCGTGCCGGTGCCGGAGCCGTAGCGGGCGCGGAGTTCGCCGAGGATGCCGGTGGCGGCGGCGGTGAGCGGGACGGCGAGGAGCATGCCGAGGATGCCGGCGACCGACGCGCCCGCGGTGATCGCGAGCATGACGGCGGCGGGGTGCATCTGGACGGTGCGGCTCTGGACCACCGGCTGGAGCACGTTGCCCTCGATGACCTGGACGGCGAGGACGACGCCGAGCACCCACAGGGCGATGACGAAGCCGCGGTCGGCGAGGGCGACGAGGACGGCGACCGCGCCGGAGAGGAAGGCGCCCAGGTACGGGATGTAGGCGGTGACGAAGACGAGCGCGGCGAGCCCGACCGCCCCGGGCACCTGGAGGACCAGCAGGCCGACGCCGATGAGGACGGCGTCGACGAAGGCGACGAACGTGGTGCCGCGCATAAAGCCCTCGACGGCCTCGAAGGCGCGGCGGGCCATCGCCTCGGCGGTGTCGGAGGTGCCGGACGGGACGAAGGCGCGCAGCGCGCCGACGGCCTTGTCGGAGTCGCGGAGGAAGAAGAAGATCAGCAGCAGGGCGAGGACGGCGGTGGCGAGCATCTGCCCGACGACGCTGAGCCCGGAGATCACCCCGGAGGCGGCGGTGCCGCCGAACTTCTCCAGCAGCTCCCGGGCGTTCGCGGCCAGGTCCTCCAGCGAGGTGCCGGCGGCGCCGAAGTGGTCGGCGATGTCGACGGCGGCCCGCCGCAGCGAGGCGAGGATCTGGTCGCCGGTCTCCAGGAGCGCGGCGACCACGATGTACGTGGCGCCGCCGACGACCAGGAGGACGGCGGCGACGGTGATCGCGGCGGCGAGGGAGGCGCTGACCTTCATCCGCAGCAGCCGCCGGTAGAGCGGTCCGAGCAGCGCCGTCCCGAGGATGGCGAGCAGCACCGGGGTCACGGCCGCCTTGAAGACCACGCACAGCCAGACGAAGACGGCGGCCACGCCCGCGACGAGGAGCAGGACGGCGCACCAGGCGCCGAGCTTGCGGGCGGGCTCGGGAAGCAGGGGCGTACGACTCGTCTCCACCCGCCCATAAGATCACACCGATCCGGGAGGAACGGGGACGTGACGGGCCGTCCGGGCGACGACCCGTCACATCGAGGCGTACCGCTCTTATTCGCCCATGCCGTGGACGGCGGGGATGGTGCCGAGGCGGCCGGCCTGGAAGTCCTCGAACGCCTGGCGCAGTTCGGCCTGGGTGTTCATGACGAACGGGCCGTAGTGGGCCATGGGCTCGCGGATCGGGCGTCCGCCGAGGAGGACGACCTCCAGGTCCGGGGTGTGGGAGTCCTGCTTCTCGTCGGCGCGGACGGTCAGCGAGCCGCCCTTGCCGAAGACGGCGGTCTGGCCGAGGTGGATCGGACGGTGCTCGGCGCCGACGGTGCCGCGGCCGGCCATGACGTACGCGAGGCCGTTGAAGTCCTCGCGCCAGGGCAGGGTGATCTCGGCGCCGGGGCGGAGGGTGGCGTGGATCATGGTGATCGGGGTGTGGGTGATGCCGGGGCCCTCGTGCCCGTCGAGCTCGCCGGCGATGACGCGGAGCAGCGCGCCGCCGTCGGGGGAGGTGAGGAGCTGGACCTGGCCGCCGCGGATGTCCTGGTAGCGGGGGGCCATCATCTTGTCGGAGGCGGGGAGGTTGACCCACAGCTGGAGGCCGTGGAAGAGGCCACCGCTGACGACGAGGGACTCCGGCGGGGCCTCGATGTGGAGGAGGCCGGCGCCGGCGGTCATCCACTGGGTGTCGCCGTTGGTGATGGTGCCGCCGCCGCCGTTGGAGTCCTGGTGGTCGAAGGTGCCGTCGATGATGTAGGTGACGGTCTCGAAGCCGCGGTGGGGGTGCCAGGGGGTGCCCTTGGGCTCGCCCGGCGCGTACTCCACCTCGCCCATCTGGTCCATCATGATGAACGGGTCGAGGTACTGGTAGTTGATACCCGCGAACGCCCGGCGGACCGGGAAGCCCTCGCCCTCGAAGCCCTGGGGGGCCGTGGTAACGGCGAGCACGGGGCGCGGGACGGCGTCGGCGCCGGCGACGACGCGCGGCAGGGTGAGCGGGTTCTCGACAGTCACGGCGGGCATGGCGGGACCTCCTTGATACGGCCTGAGGGCACGGTGGCCGGCTCGGCCTGTCCTCGTACGACCACTTTAGTTGAATGCTGAACTTCCTGCCACCCGGAACGCGGAACGCCCGGGAGGAATTCCTCCCGGGCGCCCTCTGCTCCTGCTCTCAGGATCGGTCAGCCGTACATCCGCCGCATCGCGTAGTCGACCATCTGCTCCACGGCCTTCGCGTCGAAGACCATCCGGTGGTCGCCCTCCATGTCGAGGACGAAGCCGTAGCCGGTCGGGAGCAGGTCGATCACCTCGGCACCGGTGATCACGAAGTACTTCGACTCCTTGCCCGCGTACCGCCGCAGCTCCTTCAGCGAGGTGAACATCGGGATCACCGGCTGCTGGGTGTTGTGCAGGGCGAGGAAGCCGGGGTTGTCGCCGCGCGGGCAGTAGACCTTGGACGTCGCGAAGATCTGCTGGAAGTCCTCGGCGGCGAGGGTGCCGGTGGTGAAGGCCCGTACGGCGTCGGCGAGCGAGGGCGGCGAGGGCTCCGGGTACAGCGGGGCCTGCTGCTGCCCGTAACCGCCGGGCACTCCCCCCTGCATGCCGGGCGCGCCACCCTGCATCCCCGGTGCGCCGCCCTGCATCCCGGGCATCCCGTACTGCTGCTGCGCACCCGGATTCTGCTCGTAGCCGTACATGGGCCCTGAGCCTACTGCGTCACAGATCGCCCGGTAGGGGTTGCTCTTATTACCGGTGGGTAGCATCATCGGAGAGAACAGTGCGCTACTCGTGAGTAGGACCTGGGTGGCGTACGTACGAGGACACCCTCCCCGATCTTTACGGAGCCGTCGCCATGGGGCACTACAAGTCGAATCTCCGCGACATCGAGTTCAACCTCTTCGAGGTGCTCGGCCGCGACAAGGTGTACGGCACGGGTCCGTTCGAGGAGATGGACGTCGACACCGCCAAGAGCATCCTCGACGAGATCCGCCGCCTCGCCGAGAACGAGCTGGCCGAGTCCTTCGCGGACGCCGACCGCAACCCGCCGGTCTTCGACCCGGAGACCAACACGGCCCCGGTCCCGGCCTCCTTCAAGAACTCGTACAACGCCTTCATGGAGTCCGAGTACTGGCGCCTCGGCATCCCCGAGGAGATCGGCGGCACCGTCTCGCCGCGCTCCCTCATCTGGGCCTACGCCGAACTCCTCCTCGGCTCCAACCCGGCCATCTGGATGTACTCCTCCGGCCCCGCCTTCGCCGGCATCCTCTACACCGAGGGCAACGAGCAGCAGAAGAAGGCCGCGCAGATCGCCGTCGAGCGCCGCTGGGGCTCCACGATGGTCCTCACCGAGCCCGACGCCGGCTCCGACGTCGGCGCCGGCCGCACCAAGGCGATCCAGCAGGAGGACGGCTCCTGGCACATCGAGGGCGTCAAGCGCTTCATCACCAGCGGTGAGCACGACATGGAGGAGAACATCCTCCACTACGTCCTCGCCCGCCCCGAGGGCGCCGGCCCCGGCACCAAGGGCCTGAGCCTCTTCCTCGTCCCCAAGTACGAGTTCGACTGGGAGACCGGCGAGCTCGGCGCCCGCAACGGCGTCTACGCCACCAACGTCGAGCACAAGATGGGCCTCAAGGCCTCCAACACGTGCGAGATGACCTTCGGCGACAAGCACCCCGCCAAGGGCTGGCTCATCGGCGACAAGCACGACGGCATCCGCCAGATGTTCCTCATCATCGAGTTCGCCCGCATGATGGTCGGCACGAAGGCGATCTCCACCCTCTCCACGGGCTACCTCAACGCCCTGGAGTACGCCAAGGAGCGCGTCCAGGGCACCGACCTGGCGAACTTCATGGACAAGGCGGCCCCCAAGGTCACCATCACCCACCACCCCGACGTGCGCCGCTCCCTGATGACGCAGAAGGCGTACGCCGAGGGCATGCGCTCCCTCGTCCTCTACACGGCCTCCGTGCAGGACGCCATCCAGCTCAAGGAAGCCGCCGGCGAGGACGCCAAGGCGCTCCACGGCCTCAACGACCTGCTCCTGCCGATCGTGAAGGGCTACGGCTCCGAGAAGGGCTACGAGCAGCTCGCCCAGTCGCTCCAGACCTTCGGCGGCTCCGGCTTCCTCCAGGAGTACCCGATCGAGCAGTACATCCGGGACTCCAAGATCGACACCCTCTACGAGGGCACCACCGCCATCCAGGGCCAGGACTTCTTCTTCCGGAAGATCGTCCGCGACCAGGGCGCTGCGCTCAACACCCTCTCCGAGGAGATCAAGAAGTTCCTCGCCACCGGCACCGGCGGCGAGGAGCTGGCCGGCGCCCGCGACGCGCTCGCCAAGGCGGCCGTCGACCTGGAGGCGATCGTCGGCAAGATGATCACCGACCTCACCGCCACCGGCGAGGACGTCAAGAACATCTACAAGGTCGGCCTCAACACCACCCGCCTGCTCATGGCCTCCGGCGACGTCGTCGTCGGCTACCTGCTGCTGCGCGGCGCGGCCGTCGCCGCCGAGAAGCTCGCGGCCGGCGCGACCGGCAAGGACGTCGCCTTCTACCAGGGCAAGATCGCCGCCGCGAAGTTCTTCGCCGCGAACGTCCTGCCCGGCGTCTCCACCGAGCGCCTCGTCGCCGAGGGCGTCGACGGCGGCCTGATGGACCTGGACGAGGCGGCGTTCTAGTACTCCGGTACGGCGGGGTGGGGTACCCGTACCCCACCCCGTACGAACACACCTCGGTCCATACAGGAACGGCCCGTCCCCGGGGAGGGGGGCGGGCCGTTCCGCCTTCCCGGCAGCCGGACGGCGACGGTCGGCTCACCCCACCCGGCCCCGCGAAAACGCCCCCGTAAGGTGGGGCGCATGAGCAGCGCAGCTTCCCGTCCGGCGTCCGCACCGTTCGGACCCGGGCACACCGATGACCTGATGTCCTTCCTCTCGGCGTCCCCGTCGCCGTACCACGCGGTGGCGAACGCCGCGGAGCGGCTGGAGAAGGCGGGCTTCCGCCGGGTCGAGGAGACCGCGGCGTGGGACGGGACCAGCGGCGGGAAGTTCGTCACCCGCGGCGGCGCGATCATCGCCTGGTACGTGCCCGAGGGCGCCGAGCCGCACACCCCGTACCGGATCGTCGGCGCCCACACCGACTCCCCCAACCTGCGCGTCAAGCCCCGCCCCGACATGGGCACCCAGGGCTGGCGGCAGGTCGCCGTGGAGATCTACGGCGGCACCCTCCTCAACACCTGGCTCGACCGCGACCTCGGCCTCGCCGGCCGGCTCACCCTCCGCGACGGCAGCCACCGGCTCGTCAACGTCGACCGGCCGCTGCTGCGCGTCCCGCAGCTCGCCATCCACCTCGACCGCTCCGCCAACGACGGCCTGAAGCTCGACCGCCAGCGGCACATGCAGCCCGTGTGGGGCACCGGAGAGGTCCACGAGGGCGACCTCGTCGAGTTCGTCGCCGGCGAGGCCGGCGTCGACGCCGAGGACGTGGCCGGCTGGGACCTCATGGTCCACGCCGTCGACGCCCCCGCCTACCTCGGCCGCGACCGCGACCTCGTCGCCGGCCCCCGCATGGACAACCTCCTCTCCGTCCACGCCGGCGTCGCCGCGCTCGTCGAGACCGCCGGTCGCGAGAACCTCCCGCACATCCCGGTCCTCGCCGCCTTCGACCACGAGGAGAACGGCTCCGAGGCCGACACCGGCGCCCAGGGCCCGCTCCTCGGCACCGTCCTGGAGCGCTCCGTGTACGCCCGCGGCGGCGGCTACGAGGACCGGGCCCGCGCCTTCGCCGGCACGGTCTGCCTCTCCTCCGACACCGGCCACGCCGTCCACCCGAACTACGCGGAGCGGCACGACCCGACCCACCACCCGCGCGTCAACGGCGGCCCGATCCTCAAGGTCAACGTCAACCAGCGGTACGCCACCGACGGCACCGGCCGCGCGATCTTCGCCGCCGCCTGCGAGAAGGCCGGCGTGCCGTGGCAGTCGTTCGTCTCCAACAACGACATGCCCTGCGGGACCACGATCGGCCCCATCACGGCCGCCCGCCACGGCATCACCACCGTCGACATCGGCGTGGCGATCCTCTCCATGCACAGCGCCCGCGAACTCTGCGGCGCCGAGGACCCCTACCTCCTCGCCAACGCCCTGGTCGCCTTCCTGGAGGGCTGAGCGCGGGCGCCCGGGCCTAGGCGTCCATGCCCGCCAGGATCAGCGGGAGGCGGCTCGCGCCGGCTTGCGTGAGCCGGACGGGGACGCCCCAGTCCTGCTGGTGGACGTGGCAGGCCGGGTACTCGTTGGCCGGGTCGTCGTCGCAGGACGCGGCCATCGCGGAGACGTGCAGGACGCCTTCGGTGACGGCCGGGTTCAGCTCCAGGTCGCGGAAGAGGTCCGTGCCCGTGCCCTCGCCGGACAGCAGCAGCTCCGGCGGGGTCGCGGAGACCAGGAGGCGGGTCGAGGGGCCGTACCGCTCGTCCAGCTTCTGGCCCGTCGGCGCCTGGAAGACCACGTCGAGGCGGAGCCGGCCCGGGGCGACCTCGGTCGCCTCGCGCTGGGTGCGGTGCGCCACCGACTCGACCTGCACGGCCTCCTCCGGCAGCCGCAGCCGGGTGAGGCGGTGCCGCGCCGACTCGACGACGACGATGTCGTCGCCGACCAGCACCGCGTCGCTGGGTTCGCGCAGATCGGTGGCGAGGGTGGTGACCTCGCCGGTGGCGGGGTCGTAGCGGCGCAGGGCGTGGTTGTACGTGTCGGAGACCGCGACCGAGCCGTCGGGCAGGGCCGTCACGCCGAGCGGGTGCTGGAGCAGCGCCTGACCGGCGGCGCCGTCCCGGTGCCCGAAGTCGAAGAGGCCGGTGCCGACGGCGGTGTGCACGTGCCCGTCGGTGTCGACGTACCGCAGCGCGCTGGTCTCCGAGTCGGCGATCCAGAGGCGGTCCTCGGTGGCGGCGAGCCCGGACGGCTGCGCGAACCACGCCTCGGCGCCGGGCCCGTCGACGAGCCCCTCGTTCGTCGTCCCCGCCGCGACCTCGACGGTCCCGCCCTCGGGGTCGTACGTCCAGAGCTGGTGCACGCCGGCCATGGCGATCCACACCTTGCCCCGCCACCAGGCGACGTCCCACGGCGAGGACAGGTCCACGCCGAGCGCGGGACCGGAGGTCGGCGACCCCTGCCACCACTGCTTCCCGGTGCCGGCGATCCGCTCCACCGCGCCGGTCGCCGGGTCGAACCGCTGGAGCGCGTGGTGCACGGTGTCCGCGACGACGACCGTCCCGTCCGGCAGCAGCGCCAGCCCCTGCGGCTCGCGGAACACGCCCTCGCCGCCGATCCGCCGCACCACGGTCTCCCCGTCGGCGGCCAGCTCCACGAGCTGGTGCCGGGTGGTGTCGGAGACCAGCAGGTTCCCGCCCGGGAGGACGACGGCCTTCCCGGGGAAGCGCAGGTCGGTCGCGACCGGCTCCGGCGGCACGTACGGCCCGTCCCCGCGCCGCAGCGTCCCCTTCGCCTCGTGCTCCGCCTCCAGCTCCTCGACGAGCGTCCGGATCGCGTTGGCGTGTCCCTCGCCCGCGTGCTGCGCGACGACGTACCCCTCGGGATCGATCACCACGAGCGTCGGCCACGCCCGCACCGCGTACTGCTTCCAGGTCGCGAGCTCCGGGTCGTCGAGCACCGGGTGGTGCACCTCGTACCGCTCCACCGCGTCCACCACGGCCTGGTGCTCGGCCTCGTGCACGAACTTCGGCGAGTGCACCCCGACGATCACCAGCGTGTCCCGGTGCTTCTCCTCCAGCTCCCGCAGCTCGTCCAGGACGTGCAGGCAGTTGATGCAGCAGAAGGTCCAGAAGTCGAGAATCACGACCTTTCCGCGCAGGTCGGCGAGGGTGAGGTCGTCGCCACCGGTGTTCAGCCAGCCGCCCTTGCCGATCAGCTCGGGGGCGCGGACACGGGCGCGGGAACGGGGGGCGGGCGCGGGGGTGGGCGCCGGAGCGGCATCGTTCATCCTTCAAGCTTGCCATCCGTCCGTGACGGCACCGTGAAGGGCCCGTCACGTGGGGGCGGCGGGCGTACGGGTGGATCGGTGCGGCCGGGCGGGGGGTGTCGGCGTGTCCCGGGCCGGGGGCGGGGCGGGGCGGGCGGTGGCATGGGCCCATGACGTGTGCGGGCGGATCATCGGACTACTCCCGCTTTCGGGGGAGGCGGGCGGTGCGGGCCGGGGCCGGACTGCTGGCCGGGGTCCTCGTGCTGCCCGCGCTCGTGCTCGCCGGGCCGGGAGAAGCCCGGGCCGGCGGCGCCGGGGACAAGGCGCTGCGGATCGCGGTCACCGTCAACGGGCGGACCGGCAGCGGAGACGAGCCGGTCGCCGTCCGGGCCGGGAGCGAGGTGGTGAAGCGGTACCGGCTGGTGAACCGGGGCGGCGCCGATCTGCACGGGTTGCGGGTGCGCGACCCCGGGAACCCGGCCGGCACCCTGGTGCGCTGCCCGCGCCGGGTCCTCGTCGGACTCACGTCCCTGGAGTGCGTCGCCCGCTTCCGCGCTCAGCCCGGGACCCGTACCGGCACCGTGCGCGCCGAGGGGCACGTCCCCTCCCTGGGGCTGACCGCCCGCGCGACCGCCCGCGCCGGGTACGCCGGTGTCCTCGGCGCCCTCGTCCTCGCCGAGCGGGTGCGCGTGGCGCCGCCGCCGGGCGCGGCCACCGTGACGTACACCGTCGGCAACCGGGGGAACCGGCCCCTGTACGGCGTGCGCCTCACCGATCCGGCGCTCCGGCTCGCTGCCGGGGGCGTGGACTGCGGCGGGCGGCCCGGGCTCGTCCCGGTGCTCGCGGCCGGCGCCTCCGCCCGGTGCACCGCGACCGTCCGCCGGCCGGCCGGTACGCATCGCAGCACCGGTGTCGCCACCGCGACCGACCGGGTCGCGACCTACGACGGGCGCGGGCGCCGCGTCCCCGCGCCGCTGCTCACGGCCCGCGCCGCCGCGTCCTTCACGGTGCCGGAGGAGCCGGGGCGGGCGGCTGGAGGGTCCCTGCCCGGGGGCGGCGTGGGGGGTGGGGTCGGTGGTGGGGTCGGTGGTGGGGTCGGGTCCGGTGCCCTGCCGGGGGCGGGTGGGGCGCCCGGGGTGGGTGGGGCGTCAGAGGTGGGTGGGGTGGCCGGGGCTGTCGGGGCTCTTGGGGCTGTCGCTGCCGTTCCGCCCGTGTCCGGGGTGCTGCCCGTCGGGCCTCCGGGCCCGGAGCCCGGCGCGCTCGCCGCCACCGACGCGGCACTGGGCGCGGCCGGTGCCGGAGCGGGGACGGAAGCCGGACCGGGGGCCGGAGATGCGGCCGGGGCAGGAGTCGGAGTCGGGGCCGGTGAAGGGCGGGGGGACGGGGCGGGGCGGGTCGGGGAGGCGGACAGCGGGGGCGGGCGGGCTCCGGTCGTCGTGCCGCCTCGGGCCGCCGCGCTCGACGGCGAGGGGTTCCTCGGGCGGCTGCGGCGGCGGGGCCGGGAGGCGGACGAGATGGGGGTCGTCGTGATGCTGCTGCTGATCCTGGTGCCGGCCGCCCTCGCCGCCGCGCTCCTCGGCAACCGGAGGTCCTGACCCGTGGCCCTGTTCGAAACGCTCGCCGTCGTCTTCGGGGTCGCCGCGCTCGGCGCGCTCGCCGTCGTGGCGAAGGCGCGCCTCTTCCCCGCCGGGGCGGACGAGGAGCCGCGCGAGGACGTGGCCGAGTACATCGCCATGATGGTCTCGGTCCTGTACGCGATCGTCCTGGGCGTCTGCCTGGTCTCCGTGTGGGAGAACCGGTCGGCCGCCGCCGATCACGCGCAGGCGGAGGCGAGCGCGCTGCACCAGACGTATCTGCTGGCGGACGCGCTGCCCGAGGACCGGCGGGAGCCGCTGCGCGTGGCGGCGCGGACGTACGCCGATCACGTCGTGGACGTGGAGTGGCCGATGATGGCCGCCCGGCAGCCGCTCGACCGGGAGGGCTGGCGGCTGCTCGAACGGCTCCGGGAGGCCGGCGAGGTCGGTGACGACGCCAGCGTCCCGCAGCAGATCGCCGCGCAGGAGGTGCTGGCGCAGGTCGGTTACGTGGACGACGCGCGGCGCAGCCGGGAGGCGGTGGCGGAGGAGCGGTTGTCGCCGGTGCTGTGGACGGGGCTGATCATCGGCGGGTTCCTCACGCTGGCGTTCATGTTCATCTTCGGGATCCACCGCACGTTCACCCATGTGGTGATGGTGATGGGCCTGGCGGGTTTCATCGCGTTCACGGCGCTGCTGGTCGCTCAGCTGGACGAGCCGTTCGGGGAGACGCTGGGGACGGGGCCGGAGGCCTTCACGCGGTACTTCGAGTGACGGGCGTGCGCGCCGCGTTGTTTCACGTGAAACGGTGAGCGGGAGACATCCCGTATGAAATACCTCGTACGGGACAAGATCTTCGCGATCGGTGACGACTACTGGATCGAGGACGAGGACGGCCGGCCCGCCTTCCTCGTCGACGGCAAGGCGCTGCGGCTGCGGGACACGCTGGAGCTGAAGGACCCGGACGGGCGGGTGCTCGTCACGCTACGGGAGAAGTTCTTCGCGCTGCGGGACGCGATGACGGTCGAGCGGGACGACCGGCCGCTGGCGACCGTGCGGCGCAAGCGGCTGTCGCTGCTGCGGAACCACTACCGGGTGACGCTGGCCGACGGGACGGAACTGGACGTCAGCGGGCGGATCCTGGACCGGGAGTTCGCCGTCGAGTACGACGGCGAACTCCTCGCCCACATCTCCCGCCGGTGGCTGCGCGTCCGTGACACGTACGCCGTGGACGTGGTCCGGGAGGACGCCGACGCGGCGCTGTTGATCGCGGTGGCGGTGTGCGTGATCCGGATGGCCGAGCGGGAGGGCTAGGGGGGCCGGAGGGCGTCAGAGCGCCTTGGCGAGGGCCTGTTCCAGGTCGGTCCACAGGTCCTCGACGTGCTCGATGCCCACCGCGAGGCGGACCGTGCCGGGGCCGATGCCGGCCGCTTCCAGGGCTGCGGCGTCGAGCTGGCGGTGCGAGGTGGACGCCGGGTGCATGACGAGGGTCTTGACGTCGCCGAGGGAGACGGAGAGGGAGGCCAGCCGGACCGCCTCGACGAAGGCGCGGCCGGCGTCCCGGCCGCCCGCGAGGTCCATCGAGATCACGCCGCCCGCGCCGTCCGGCAGCAGCCGTGCGGCGATCTCCCGGTCGGGGTGGCCGTCGAGTCCGGGGTAGCGGACGGCGGCGACGGCCGGGTGCCCGGTGAGCCGGGCGGCGAGGTCGGCGGCGGAGGCGCAGTGGCGTTCCATGCGGAGCGGCAGGGTCTGCATGCCGCGCAGGGTCAGCCAGGCGGCGAAGGGGTCGGTGGTGGCGCCGAGTTCGACGGCGAAGTGGCGCAGCCGGGCGAGGAGCTCGGGGTCAGCGACGGCGAGGACGCCGCCGAGGACGTCGGCGTGGCCGGCGAGGTACTTGGTGGCCGAGTGGATCGCGATGTCGGCGCCGAGGGCGAGCGGGCGGCAGAGCAGCGGGGAGGCGAAGGTGTTGTCGACGGCGACGGGGACGCCGGCCTCGCGGGCGACGGCGGCGAGGGCGGGGAGGTCGGCGACGCGGGTGGTGGGGTTGGCAATGGTCTCCAGGTAGAGGAGGCGGGTGGTGGGCCGCAGGGCGGCGGCGACCTCCTCCGGGTCGGTGCCGGAGACGTAGCTGACCTCGACGCCCCAGCGGGCGGCCAGGTCGGTGAGCATGGCGTACGTGCCGCCGTACAGGCAGCGCTGGGCGATGACGTGGCCGCCGCCGGAGAGCAGGCCGAGGAGGACGGTGTTGATGGCGCCCATGCCGGAGGCGAAGGAGAGCGCGCCGGCGGCGCCCTCCAGGCGGGCGACGGCGTCCTCCAGGGTGCGGACGGTGGGGTTGCCCATGCGGCTGTAGAGGAAGGAGTCGCCGGAGTGCATGGAGTCGGCGAGGGCGTCGGCGGACTCGAAGGCGAAGACGTGGCCCTGGTGGAGGGGGACGCCGAGCGGCACGCTGCCGGTGATCTCGACCCGGGGCGGGTGGACGGCGAGGGTCTCGGGGCGGACTCCGTGGTCCGTGGTGGCGGTGCTGTCGGGGATCATGGCCACAGTGTGGGGAGCCGGGGGCGGAGGTTCCCAGGTCCAATCCGCGACAATTGGCGCCCCGGTCCGTACCGTGCCGCGTGAGGGTCCTGTGAGGCCGTGGCCCAGGCTTCTTGTGCCGGAGGGCCGAAACAGGGAACCATACGGTGCACCTGCAAAGTGTTGATCGTCGTACTGCCATGGGGGCTCCGCGAGATGGGTTTTGACGAGGAGTGGGCGGGCCTGCGGTCCACCACGCCGGCACAGGAACCGACGGCCATGCGCCTGAACCAGCTGGACGACGGCTCCGGTGGCCGCGGCATCGTCGGCGGTGGCGCCCCGGACCTGCGGACGGCGCCGGAGAAGAAGCGGGCGGCGGCCAACACCATCGAGACCGAGCTGGAGCCCAACACCGGCAAGGCCGCCCGGTGGGCCGACGAGGCCACCAGCAGCGCGATCTCCGCGTTCGGCGGCTGGGCGGTCGCGTCCGGTCTGAAGACGGTCGACACCACGTGGAACAGCCAGGTCAAGGCGTTGCTCGGGCGACTCGCGCGCGAGAAGGGCGCGCTGCGCGGCACGGTCGTCACCCTCACCGGCCAGGACGTGGACGTGCGCACGCAGATCAAGAGCGTGCCTCCGGTGTCCGCCATAGCGAACTACTGACGGGGGCGCCGACATGCCGAGCTACTCCGAGATCATGACGACCGACCTGGGCAAGCTGTCCGCCGCCGCCGACAAGTGGGACGAGATGGCGAAGGAGCTGCACCGGGTCGAGGGGCGCTACCGGGACAGCGTGGAGTCGCTGCCCTCGTCGCCGGCCTGGATCGGCGAGAGCGCCACGGCCGCGCGGACCAACTTCGCGGCCACCCGGTACGAGTACCAGGCGGCGCAGACGCAGGCGAAGGCGACCGCGACGCTGCTGCGGAACGGGCACCAGCAGTTCGTGGAGCTGAAGAAGCAGCTGGAGTCGGCCCGCGCCGACGCGGTGAAGGCGGGGATGAAGGTCTCCGAGGAGGGCCGGGTCGCGTACGACTACGGGCGGATGAGTCCCGGTGAGCGGCAGGCCGCCGCGCACGACCCGGACTTCGCCCGGAGCGTGCGGGAGGCGGAGTCCTCGTGGGCCGCGCAGATCGAGGGGTGCGTGAAGGCGTTCGACCTCGCCGACCAGGACCTGAAGAAGGACCTGGAGGCCGTGGTCAAGGACAGCGGCGGCGCGAAGAACGACGAGACGGTCGGCGGCTTCAACGGCGGCGCGGACAAGGTCGCCGCGGCCGACGACAAGGCCAAGGACGAGCGGATGAACCTCGCCTGGCTGGAGATGAAGGACAACGAGACGCTGGACGACTACGTCAAGCGGCTCCAGCGCGAGGGCCTGACGCGGCTGACGGGCAATCCGCAGCTGGCGGAGCTGGTCACCAAGTTCACCAACGGCGCGATCACGGCGGGCGCGTTCGCCGGCGCGCTGACGGCGGCCGGCCTGTACTCGTACAAGCTGTCCAAGGCGCTGCGTCCGCCGTTCGTGCACCCGACGGCGCCCGGCACGTTCCTGTCGAAGCACTTCAACATGCGGCTGGCGGGCGCCGCGCCCGGCAGCATGCTCAGCAAGATCCCCCCGGGTCTCGCGACCGCGATCACCGGCTCCGACGAGGCCGCCATGTGGGGCGGCTACATGCGCAACGGCGCCTTCTTCATGCCGACGGCCGCCGAGGCGAACCTGGTGAAGGTGGCGCAGCAGGGCGGTCTGGCGAACGCGGCGAAGGCGGCCGGCTGGCTGCGCGGCGCCGGCGTCGTCGGCGGTGTCGCGGCGACCGCGTACGGCGTGGCCAACCTGACCACGTACAACGCGGACATGATCAAGGCGGATCCGGCGAAGTTCGCGTCGGACCTGACCGGCACGGCGTTCAGCGCGTCCATGACGGCGCTGACCGTCGCCCCGAACCCGGTGACCCTCGGCCTCGCGGTCGGCACCGGCGTGGCGTACGGCGCCGCCCTCATCTGGGACAACCACGAGGCCATCGGCAAGGGCCTGGAGAAGGCGGGCGACTGGGTCGGCGACAAGGCGTCCGACATCGGCAACGGGATCAAGGACGGGGCGAAGAAGCTCGGCAGCGCCCTGAACCCGTTCGACTGAGCCGCGGCCGGGCACGACTGAGAGGTACACAGGGATCATGCACACCGACGTCTCCCCCTTCGAGCTGCACCGGTGGAAGGAGGGGGGCCGGCACGACTACCGGGCCGGCTTCAGGGGGGTCTCGCGGGAGTTCGGCGAGATCGTCCTCACCGCGCCGCTGCCGCGGAGCAACGCGGAGGCGGCCGTCGTCTCGGAGCTGCGGGGCGGGCTGCTGCCCACGGCCTCGTTCGAGGCGCGCGGGATCCACACCGACGTCGTGAAGCTGCCCACCCTCAACCGGTCGACCCTCCGCGTCGGCGACCGGGTGGTGCCCATGTCCCGCAACCGCGCGGGCTTCACCCTGGACCAGCGCGCGCTGCACCTGCGGTTCGCGGGTGACGACTACCGGCTCTCGGCCCTCGACAAGAACGGCTACGTCCTCAGTCGGCTGCCGGACGACGAGGACCCGGGCGTCACGATCACCGTGCGGGAGACCGGCCGCGGCAAGAAGCACCGCCTCACGGTCCAGGTCGCCGGCCGCGCGGAGGGCGGCGACCTGTCCCTGGGGCTGATCTTCGCGGGCGTGGACCGGTCGGCGCTGACCCGGCTGGGCGCGGTGAAGGCGGGGGTGTCGCGGGTGACGCACCTGTTCGCGGAGTCGCAGTACTGATCCCCGCCGCCCCCGTCACCCCCGCACGTCCCGCGTCCCCCTTTCCCTGTTCTCTCCCGAGCGAATGAGCGACAAAAGATGCCTTCCTTCGATGTGACCCGGTCCCGGTTCCGCCTCGCCGACGACCACGTGTACGTGCTGGCCCAGATGGCGACCGGACAGCCGGTCCCGGAGTCCATGGAGGGCGCCCGGGAGGCGCTGCGGGAAGCCGGGCTGATCAACGGGGCCGGGGAGCTGTCGGCCCTGCTGCTGCCGGTGATGAAGACGGTCGTGCAGCCGACGGTGATCGTCTCCCTGGAGGCCGGCGGCCGGCAGGGCGGGCTCGTCCACGGGCTGCTGATCGGCGAGGAGAGCGTCGTCTGCCACGAGTCGTGGCCGGGCGAGGCCGAGGCCGTCTACCGGCTCGTCGAGCCGCGCACGGTGGTGTGGACGCTCGCCGACCTCGTCGCGCTCCGCCAGTCCGGCGGCGTGCCGACGGAAGAGGCGGTCGTGGAGACGACGGTCGGGGCCCTGGAGGCCGGTCTCGCCGCCCTGGAGAAGGCGGCGTCGACGCCGGGCGCGGACGAGCGGGCGCTGGTCGCGGCGGCGCTGGAGGCGGCGAGCGCCCCGGCGGGCCCGCTGGCCGACCTGATCGTGGAGCTGCGCTCGCAGTGGCGGGTCACGGCCGCGTGGCAGGGCGCCCGGGACGGCGAGCGGGGCGTCGTGGCGCGGGCCGTGGCGGCCTGGGACTGCGGGCCGCTCGGCTACTGGCTGCGGGAGCTGCCGGCGGAGCCGGTGACGGAGGGCGGCGTCACCCCGGAGAGCGCCTTCCGGCTGCGCCGGGTCTCCCCGAAGCACCTCTGGCAGTCCCTGACGGACCTCCTCCCGGACGCCGACGAGCTGACGGCCTGAGCGGAGCGGCCGGCCGCGGCGGACCGCCGCCTGACGCCCCCGGCGGTGCCGCCGGGGGGTGTCGTGCTCGGCGGACGGTCGGGCTCAGCGGACCCGGGTCCGGCGCGGGGCGGCGACGCCGAGGACGCGGTCCTTGAGGGCCGGGAACTCGTCGCGGATCGCGGCGGGCTTCGCCGGGTCCAGGACGGCCCGCAGGACCTCCTCGCCCGGGCCGGCCTCGGCGGCGATCTCGCCCCAGGGGTCGACGACCATCGAGTGGCCGGCCTGTTCGACGCCCGCGTGGGTGCCGGCCGTGCCGCAGGCGAGGACGTACGCCTGGTTCTCGACGGCCCGCGCCCGCGCGAGGAGCCGCCAGTGGGCGCGGCGGCGGGCGGGCCAGCCGGCGGGGACGACGAACGCCTCGGCACCGGCGTCGACCAGGCCGCGGAACAGCTCGGGGAAGCGGAGGTCGTAGCAGGTGCCGACGCCGACGGTGAGGTGCGGCAGGTCGAAGGTGACCAGGTCCTCGCCGGCGGCCATGAGGACGGCCTCGCCCTTGTCGAAGCCGAAGCGGTGGATCTTGCGGTAGGAGGCGGCGAGTTCGCCGTCGGGGGCGAAGACCAGCGACGTGTTGTACAGGGCGCCGCCGGCGGCCTCCACGAACGAGCCGGCGTGCAGCCAGACCTCGGCGTCCCGCGCGGCGGCGGCCATGGCCGCGTACGTGGGGCCGTGCAGCGGCTCGGACTCGGGCTCGAAGAGGTCGGCGGCGAAGGCGCCGACGGGCCACAGTTCGGGGAGGACGACGAGGTCCGCGGCCCCGCGCTCCTCCCGTACGAGACGGGCCGCGCGGGCCCGCCGGTCGGCGACCGGTTCGTCCGGGTCTACCGCGATCTGGATCAGCGAGGCGCGCACACTACCACCGTCCTGGCGTTGAAGCCGTCAACACCGGCCTACGATCGTCACACGAAAGCACTGCCGGGGTGCTCCCGGGGAGCGTAACTTAGCGTCCGAGCCTCCCATTCCACCGTCGCCCAGTCGTGTTTTCAGCCCGCACCGAAGAACGTCGAGGGGTCCCGTGACCGTCCATCCCAGCCTCCAGAACTACGCCGACGCCTGGACCCACTCCATCGAAGCGATAGCCGAGCTGGTGCAGCCGCTCGTGGAGGGCGAGTGGAACCGGGCGACCCCGTGCATCGGCTGGTCGGTGCGCGACATCGTGTCCCATGTGATCGGCATGGAGACGGAGATGCTCGGCGACCCGCGGCCGATCCACTCGCTCCCCCGCGACCTGTACCACGTGCGCACGGACTTCGCCCGCTACATGGAGGTGCAGGTCGACGTCCGGCGGCACCACACGGCGCCGGAGATGACGGCGGAGCTGGAGTACGTCCTGATCCGCCGGGCCCGGCAGCTGCGCAACGAGAACCGCGCGCCCGACCACGTCATCCGGGCGCCGCTGGGCGCGGAGCAGACGCTGGAGCAGGGCTACCGGCTGCGGGCCTTCGACACGTGGGTGCACGAGCAGGACCTGCGGACGGCGCTGGGCGTGCCGGGGAACCTGGACTCGCCCGGCGCGGCGGTGGTGCGGGACCTGCTGCTGGAGGCGCTGCCGAAGGTGGTCGCGAAGCACGCGGGCGCGCCGGCCGGGTCGGCGGTCGTGGTGGACGTGACCGGTCCGGTGGAGTTCCTGCGGACGGTGCGGGTGGACGCGGACGGGCGGGGCACGATCGACGGGGCGCCGTCGCTGGGCCCGGCGGTGACGCTGGCGACGGACTGGGAGACGTACGTGCGGCTGGCCTGCGGCCGGGTCCGGCCGGCCGAGGTGGCCGACCGGGTCAAGACCGAGGGCGATCCGGAGCTGGCCGCGGCGATCCTGAACCACTTCGCGGTGACGCCGAAGTAGTCCCCTCGCGGGGTCACGACACGGGCACGTGGACGGCCTCGACGCGGCTGGCGACGAGGCGTTCGCGTTCGCGCCGGTGGGTGCGGGACTTGAGGCGCAGGATCTGGGTGACGCCGAGGGCTTCGAGGACGAAGACCGAGGAGAACGCGATCCGGTAGTCGTCGCCGGTCGCGTCGAGCAGGACGCCGACGGCGAGCAGGGTCGTCATCGAGGCGACGAACCCGCCCATGTTGACGATGCCGGAGGCGGTGCCCTGGCGCTCCGGCGGGTTGGCCGGGCGGGCGAAGTCGAAGCCGATCATGGACGCGGGTCCGCAGGCGCCGAGGACCAGGCAGAGGGTGACGAGCAGCCACATCGGCGCGTGGTCGCCGGGGTACGCGATCGTGGCCGCCCACAGCAGGGCGGTGGCGGCGACCGTGCCGAGGGCGAGCGGGGCGCGGGCGCCGCCGTGGCGGGCGATGATCTGCCCGTACGCGAGGCCGACGGCCATGTTGGAGAGCACGACGAGGGTGAGGAGTTCGCCGGCGGTGCCTCGGGAGAGGCCCTGGGCCTCGACGAGGAACGGCAGTCCCCACAGCAGCAGGAACACCATGGCGGGGAACTGGGTGGTGAAGTGCACCCACAGGCCGAGCCGGGTGCCGGGTTCGCGCCAGGACTCGGCGATCTGCCGGCGGACGTAGGCGGCGCCGGCGTGCCGGACGGGGGCGGGTTCGTGGCCCTCGGGGTGGTCCTTGAGGAAGAGCAGCAGCAGGACCAGGACGAGGACGCCCGCGAGGGAGCTGCCGACGAAGGTGGCGGTCCAGCCGAGGCCGTGCAGGGCGCGGGAGAGGACGACGGTCGAGACCAGGTTGCCGGCCATGCCGATGAGGCCGGCGAGCTGGGCGATCAGGGGGCCGCGGCGGGCCGGGAACCAGCGTCCGCCGAGGCGCAGCACGCTGATGAAGGTCATGGCGTCGCCGCAGCCGAGGAGGGCGCGGGAGGCGAGGGCCATGGGGTAGGTGGGGGAGAGGGCGAAGCCCAGCTGGCCGAGGGTGAAGAGGACGACGCCGAGGGCGAGGACCTTCTTGGTGCCGAGGCGGTCGACGAGGAGGCCGACGGGTATCTGCATGCCGGCGTAGACCAGCAGCTGGAGTATGGAGAAGGTGGAGAGCGCGGAGGCGCCGACGTGGAAGCGGTCGGCGGCGTCGAGTCCGGCGACGCCGAGCGAGGTGCGGAAGATGACGGCGACGAAGTAGACGCCGACGCCGACGCCCCAGACGAGGGCGGCGCGCCGGCCGCCGGGCGGGTCGCCGGGGAGGGTGACGGCGGAGCCGTAGGCGTTGCGTCCGCTCACCGGTCCTCACCCCGGACCAGGCTGCCGACGCGGCCGAGGTGGCGGCGGACGGCGGCGGCGGCGCCGTCCGCGTCGCCGGCGCGCAGGTGGTCGAGGATCTCGGCGTGCTCGGTGATGTTCTGGGCGACGCGGTCGGGGTGGGCCTGCATGACGGCGACGCCCATGCGGAGTTGCCGGTCGCGGAGCTGGTCGTAGAGGCGGGCCAGGATCTGGTTGCCGGCGTGCCGCACGATCTCGGCGTGGAAGCAGCGGTCGGTGACGGCGACGTCGGCGAGGTCGCCGGCGCCGGCCTGGCGCTGCTGTTCCGCCAGGAGCTCTTCGAGGCGGGTGAGGAGCGCGGGGGGTGCGGGGACGGCCTTGCGGACGGCGAACTCCTCGACGAGGAGCCGGGTCTCGACGACGTCGGCGATCTCCTGGGCGGAGACGGCGAGGACGAGGGCGCCCTTCTTCGGGTAGAGCTTCAGCAGCCCTTCCATCTCCAGCTTGAGCAGGGCCTCGCGGACGGGGGTGCGGGAGACTCCGACGGCCTGGGCGAGCTCGCCCTCGGTGAGGAGGGTGCCGCCTTCGTAACGGCGGTCGAGGACGGCCCGCTTGACGTGGCTGTAGACCCGTTCGGCGGCGGGCGGCTGCTTGAGCGCTGAGGGCATGCGCACAGCATAGATACATCAGGGATGCGTCTGACAGTCGCGTCCGCATCCTGGACTCCTTACCGCCCGTTCAGCGCAGCCGGAAGTCGTAGTAGCCCGCGCCGCCGACGAGGACGGAGGTGACGTGGACGGGCAGCCCGTCGGGCCGGCGCGGCACCTCCTGCGAGGTCCGCCGCGTGAACCCGAGCGACAGCCCCGGGACGTACGGGTCCTCGCCGTCGGCGTCCCGCGCGTCGAGCCCGGCGAGGAGGTCGTCGGCGGGCGTCGCGAACACGTCCCGCCCGTCGAGCAGCACCCGCGCGGTGCTCGTCCGCCCCTCGCCCGGCCACCAGAGCTCGACGGCCGTGACCCGGTCGTCCTCCTCCAGCAGCACCTCGACGCCGATCCCGCCGCAGGTCGCGGAGACGGTGCCCCGCCGCGTCCCGGGCCGCACGCGCACCCGGGGCTCCCCCCACTCGCCGACGGCCGCCACGGCCGCGTCGAGGTCCATGCCGAGCCGCACGGGCCCGGCGCCGTCCGGGGGTTCGAGACGAAGATCCATGCGCCTAGCAGAACATCCGGTGGTGGACGGACGCCACCACCGGATGTTTCACGTGAAACGCCCCGATCGAACTGTTGGGGCTGTTCGGGCTGTTCGGGCCGTTACGCCCAGGTGATGAGGCGCTTCGGCTGTTCCAGGATCGCGGCCACGTCGGCCAGGAACTTGGAGCCGAGCTCGCCGTCGACCAGGCGGTGGTCGAAGGAGAGCGCCAGGGTGGTGACCTGACGCGGCTTCACCTTGCCCTTGTGGACCCACGGCTGGAGCTTGATCGCACCGACCGCGAGGATCGCGGACTCGCCGGGGTTGAGGATCGGCGTACCGGTGTCGACGCCGAAGACGCCGACGTTGGTGATGGTCAGGGTGCCGCCCTGCATCGCCGCCGGGGTGGTCCTGCCCTCGCGGGCGGTGGCGACCAGCTCGCTCAGGGACTTCGAGAGCTCGGGCAGGGTCTGGGCGTGCGCGTCCTTGATGTTCGGCACGATCAGACCGCGCGGGGTGGCCGCGGCGATGCCCAGGTTCACGTAGTGCTTGAGGACGATCTCCTGCGCCGCCTCGTCCCAGGCCGCGTTGATCTCCGGGTTGCGCTTGACCGCGACCAGCACGGCCTTCGCGATGAGGAGCAGCGGGTTGACCCGCAGGCCCGCCATGTCCTTGTCGGACTTGAGCTCCTCGACCAGCTTCATCGTGCGCGTGATGTCGAAGGTCACGAACTCGGTGACATGCGGGGCGGTGAAGGCCGAGCCGACCATCGCCGCCGCGGTCGCCTTGCGGACGCCCTTGATGGGGACGCGGGTCTCCCGCGCGTCGCCCGCGGCGACGGCGGCGGGCGCCTGCGCCGGGACGGCGGCCGGAGCCGGGGCCTGCGGGGTCTGCGCCGGCGCCTCGGGGGCGACCGGGGCGGCGGCGCGGTGCACGTCGTCGCGGGTGATGATCCCGTCCGGGCCGGTCGGCACGACCGCCGCCAGGTCCACGCCGAGGTCCTTGGCGAGCTTGCGCACCGGCGGCTTGGCCAGCGGCTTGGGCGCGCCGGTGACGGCGCCGTGCCCGTTCAGCTGCTCGGGGACCACCGCGACGGGCGCGGCGGGCGCGGTCTTGCGGGCGCGGCGCTTGGTGGAGCCCGCGGCCACGCCGTAGCCGACGAGGACCGGCTGGCGGCCCTGCGGCTCGTCGGCCTCGGCCTCGGCGACCGGCTCCTGGACGGGCGCCGGGGCGGCCGGGGCCTCGGCGGGCACCGGAGCGGCCTGGGCCGGGGCCTCGGCGGGCACGCCGCCGCCGACGTTCACCGAGATGATGACCTGGCCGACGTCGACCGTGGTGCCCTCGGGGAAGACCAGCTCGTGGACGGTGCCGTCGAACGGGATCGGCAGCTCCACGGCGGCCTTGGCCGTCTCGACCTCGCAGACGACCTGCCCGTCGGTGACGGTGTCACCGGGCTGGACGTACCACTTGAGGATCTCGGCCTCGGTGAGGCCCTCGCCCACGTCGGGCATCTTGAATTCGCGGATCGTCATGGTCGTGCTCTCCTCAGTACGCCAGCGAGCGGTCGACGGCGTCGAGCACGCGGTCCAGGCCCGGCAGGTACTCCTCCTCCAGGCGCGCCGGCGGGTACGGCGCGTGGTAGCCGCCGACCCGCAGGACGGGGGCTTCCAGGTGGTAGAAGCAGCGCTCGGTGATCCGGGCGGCGATCTCCGCGCCGGAGCCGAAGAACACCGGCGCCTCGTGGACGACGACCAGCCGGCGGGTCTTCTCGACCGACGCCTGGATGGTGTCGAAGTCGAGCGGGGAGATCGAGCGCAGGTCCACGACCTCGACCGACTTGCCCTCCTCGGCGGCGACGGCCGCCGCCTCCAGGCAGGTCTTCACCATCGGGCCGTAGGCGACGAGGGTGAGGTCGGTGCCCTCGCGGGCGACCCGGGCCTTGTGGAGCTCGCCGGGGATGGCCTCGGTGTCGAGCTCGCCCTTGTCCCAGTAGCGGCGCTTGGGCTCGAAGAAGATGACCGGGTCGTCGCTCTGGATGGCCTGCTGGAGCATCCAGTAGGCGTCGGAGGAGTTCGCCGGGGTGACCACCTTGAGGCCCGCGACGTGCGCGAACAGCGACTCGGGGGACTCGGAGTGGTGCTCGACGGCGCCGATGCCGCCGCCGTACGGGATGCGGATGACGACCGGCATCTTCACGGTGCCGAGCGAACGGGCCCGCATCTTCGCCAGCTGGGTGACGATCTGGTCGTACGCGGGGAAGACGAAGCCGTCGAACTGGATCTCCACGACCGGGCGGTAGCCGCGCAGGGCGAGGCCGATCGCGGTGCCGACGATGCCGGACTCGGCGAGCGGGGTGTCGACCACCCGGTCCTCGCCGAAGTCCTTCTGGAGGCCGTCGGTGATGCGGAAGACACCGCCGAGCTTGCCGACGTCGAGGCCCATGACGACGACCTTCGGGTCGGTCTCCAGGGCCTTGCGCAGGGACTCGTTGAGCGCCTTCGCGAGGGGAAGCTTCTGCACAGCCATGATTACTCGGCCTCTCCGTCCGCGAAGGACGCCTGGTAGGCGGCGAACTGGGCGCGCTCCTCGTCGACGAGCGCGTGACCGTCCGCGTAGGTGTGGTCGAACATCGCCATGTGGTCCGGGACGGGCATGGCGCGGACGACCTCGCGGACGTGCTTGCCGAGGGCCTCGCTCTCGGTCTCCAGCTCCTCGAAGAAGGCCGCGTCGGCGTGACCCTCGTTCTCCAGGTACGCGCGCAGGCGCAGGATCGGGTCCTTCGCCTCCCACGCCTCGCGCTCCGCGTCGCGGCGGTAGCGGGTCGGGTCGTCGGAGGTGGTGTGGGCGGCCATCCGGTAGGTGAACGCCTCGATCAGGGTGGGGCCTTCGCCGCGGCGGGCGCGCTCCAGCGCCGACCGGGTGACGGCCAGGCAGGCGAGGACGTCGTTGCCGTCGACGCGGACGCCGGGGAAGCCGAAGCCGCGGGCGCGCTGGTAGAGCGGGACGCGGGTCTGCTTCTCGATGGGCTCGGAGATCGCCCACTGGTTGTTCTGGCAGAAGAACACGACCGGGGCGTTGTAGACCGCGGAGAAGACGAACGACTCGTTGACGTCGCCCTGGCTGGAGGCGCCGTCGCCGAAGTACGCGAGCACGGCGGAGTCCGCGCCGTCCTTGGCGACGCCCATGGCGTAGCCGGTGGCGTGCAGGGTCTGCGAGCCGAGGACGATCGTGTACAGGTGGAAGTTGTTGCTGCTGGGGTCCCACCCGCCGTTGTTCACGCCGCGGAACATGCCGAGCAGGTTGGTGGGGTCGACGCCGCGGCACCAGGCCACGCCGTGCTCCCGGTAGGTCGGGAAGACGTAGTCGTCGTCCCGCAGGGCCCGGCCGGAGCCGATCTGGGCCGCCTCCTGGCCGAGGAGCGAGGCCCACAGGCCCAGCTCGCCCTGGCGCTGCAGGGCGGTCGCCTCGGCGTCGAAGCGGCGGGTGAGGACCATGTCGCGGTAGAGGCCGCGCAGCTCCTCGGCGCTCAGGTCGATGTCGTAGTCGGGGTGCTGGACGCGCTCGCCCTGGGGCGTCAGCAGCTGAACGAGCTCGGGCTCCCCGGCCGGGGCGGCCTGGGCGGCCTTCTTGGCGCCGGCGCCGGCGCCTGTGGTGCGCTTGGCGCCGCTGCTGCGTCGCGTCGTCTTGCGCGCGGCAGTGCTCTCCACGGTCACGTGCGTGCTCCTCCGTCGGTCCGGCCCCCGGGTTCGCCGGTAAGGCCAGTGCGGCTCTCCGCCTTATCCGTACCCTGCGCACGGGGTGGGTGCGACGCGGCCGGGGTCGGCGTGACAGGTGTCCCGGCGAGCGCCGTCACAAGGCACGTTACCCATAGCGCGGCATTCCTGCGAAACCCCACTTGACCTGCGATTTTGCTTGGATTTCCAAGTAAATCGAGAAAAGCGGGAAGTCGCCCAGGTCAGCGCCATGAGCAGCGGCCCGACGCCGTCGTCGGAACATCCGGCACCGTAACCCGCGCACCCCGGGCACCGGAAGAGCCAATATGTGAGACTGACTCCGTGCGCGAAGAAGGAAAAATCCGGGTATTTCTGCTGGATGACCACGAAGTCGTCCGGCGCGGCGTCCACGAGCTGCTTTCCGTGGAGGACGACATCGAGGTGGTGGGCGAGGCGGGGACGGCGGCGGACGCCCTGGTCAGAATTCCCGCGACCCGCCCCGACGTGGCGGTGCTCGACGTGCGGCTGCCGGACGGCAGCGGGGTCGAGGTGTGCCGCGAGGTCCGTTCCCAGGACGACGCGATCAAGTGCCTGATGCTCACGTCGTACGCGGACGACGAGGCGCTTTTCGACGCGATCATGGCCGGGGCCTCGGGTTATGTCCTCAAGGCCATTCGCGGCAACGAACTGCTGAACGCGGTCCGGGACGTGGCGGCCGGCAAGTCGCTGCTCGACCCGGTGGCGACGGCGCGGGTCCTGGAGCGGCTTCGCGACGGGAACAGCCCGAAGGGCGACGACAAGCTCGCGAACCTCACCGAGCAGGAGCGGAAGATCCTCGACCTGATCGGCGAGGGCCTGACCAACCGGGCCATCGGCGAGCGCCTCCACCTGGCGGAGAAGACCATCAAGAACTACGTGTCCAGCCTGCTGTCGAAGCTGGGCATGGAGCGCCGCTCGCAGGCCGCCGCCTATGTGGCGCGGATGCAGGCCGAGCGGCACTGAGCCGAGGGCCCGGCGCCGTGTCCAGGGACCTACGTCCCCGGACAGAGGGGGCCGGGCGCCCCTTTCCCGGCGGGGTGCCGGTGGCGGAGAGTGGAGACATGTCCACCGAGGAGCTGCGCGCCATCGAACTGCTCGGCCGTGCGTCGTACGGCCGGGTCGCCACGAGCATGCGGGCGATGCCCTTCGTCGCGCCCGCCCGGCACATCGTCTCGGACGGCGGGGTGGTGATCCGCATGCACGAAGGGCTCGGCTACCACCAGGCGTGCAGCGGCAGCGTCGTCGCCTACGGGGCGGACGACCTGGATCCGGTCTCCGGCGTCCTGTGGTCGGTGCAGTTCACCGGGACCGCCGAGATCGTCGAGCCGACGCCGGAGGAGCTGGACGCGTTCGGGCCGGAGCCGCGGAGCGTCGACGGCGAGCCGTTCGTCCCGGTGTACCTGCGGATCGAACCGCAGTTCGTGACGGTGCACAGCATCGACTACGGCCCGGCCGCCGGTTCCGTAGCGCGACACCTCGACCACGCAGCGTGATCTAACATCTGCGGAGTGCCGCGCTCATCTGAACACCCCGCTCCTCCGGTCGGCGCCCTGCTGCGCCGCCACCCGCACGCCGGCGAGCCGCTGGCCTGCGTCCCCGTCACCGAGGGCCTGCTCAACCGCGGCTACCGGCTCTCCACCACCCGCGGCCACTACTTCCTCAAGCAGCACCTGGACGCCTCCACCGCCGACCGCGCCACCATCACCCGCCAGCACCGCGCCACCCAGCGGCTGCACGCCCTGGGCCTCCCGGTGGCCCCGCCGCTCCCCGACAGCCGGGGCCGCACGGTCGCCGTCATCGGCGGGCGCTGCTACGCCCTGCACCCGTGGGTCGAGGGCCGGCACCGGGACGGCGCCCAGCTCACCACGGGGGGCTCGCGCCGCCTCGGCGCCCTCCTGGGCCGCGTCCACACCACGCTGGCCCGGGTCATGGAGCCGCCGCCGGCCGGCGACCGGCACGACAGCGCCCGCCCCGAGGACACCTTCCGGGACATCGCCGAGCTGATCCGGCTGGCCCGCGCCCACCGCCCGTACGGCGGCTTCGACGCGCTCGCGGAGCACCGGCTGCGGGAGCGCCGCCGGCTGATCGCCCAGCACGCCCACCGGCGCCCTCCGGCGCCCGCCACGGCCGGCTGGGTGCACGGGGACTTCCACCCGCTGAACGTGCTCTACCGGGGCGCGGAACCGGCCGCGATCGTCGACTGGGACCGCCTCGGGGTCCGGCCGCGGGCGGAGGAGGCGGTGCGGGCCGCCGCGATCTTCTTCGTACGGCCGGGGGGCGAGCTGGACCTGGAGAAGGTGCGGGCGTACGCGCGCGCGTACCGGCGGGCGGCGGGCGCCGACGGCGCGGAGCTGGCGGCGGCGGTGCACCGGGTGTGGTGGGAGCGGCTGAACGACTTCTGGACGCTGCGCTGGCGCTACCAGCTGCACGACCGCAGGGCCGACCCGCAGTTCCCCGCGGTGTCGGCCCTGGCCGTGTGGTGGACCCGGGAGTACGACGCCGTCCGCGACGCCTTCTCCGCCTGAGCGGCCCCTACGGGGTGGTCGCGCCGGTGTCGCCGCCGCCCGAGGTGTCGACGGGCGGGGTGTTCGGGTCGCCGTTGCCGCCGCCGGTCGGCTCGGTCTGGCCGCCGGAGTCGCCGCCGCCGCTGTCGCCGCCCGTGGGCTGGCCGGTCGGCTGCTCGGTGACGGGCGGCTCGGTGGACGGCTCGCCGGTCTCCGTCGGGTCCGTGGTCGGCTCGTCGCTGGGCGTCGGCTCGGTGGTCGGCGGGGCCGTCGTGGGGTCGGTGGTCGGTTCCGTCGTCGGGTCCGGGTTCCACGGCTGCCGGGTGGTGTTCCCGCCGCCGCCGTTGCCGCCACCGCCGCCGGTCGTGTCGCTGGGCTGCTCGGTGTGCGGGTCCTCGGACGGCTCCTCGGACGGGGTGGGCTCCTCGGAGGCCGTGGACGGCGACTGCGACACCGTCGTCGGCGTCGTGACCGGGTCCTTCTTCTTCGTGCCGCCGTCGGCCATGTTCACCGCGAAGACGACGCCGGCGACGATCGCGACGAGCGCGAGCGCCGCGAACAGGATCCGCCGGTTGCGCCGGCCCCGGTCGTCGTGGCCGCCGTAGCCGCCGCCGTTCTGGCCGTAGCCGCCGGTGCCGCCCGTGCCGCCGGTGCCGTCGTCGTAGCCGTTGTAGCCGCCGTAGCCGCCGTCGTCGGGGTTGGGCAGCGGGACGATCCGGCCCTGCGCGGTGTCGCCGAGCGGCGGGTGGCCCATGGCCGTCGTCGCGGCCATGCCGTTGACGGGCGTGTGGCCGCCGTCGTGCGCGGTCACCGGGCCGGTGTTCCAGGTGCCGGTGTGGCTGCCCTGCTGCTGGAGCATCTCCAGGCTGTACTGGATCAGCCCGCGCATCTCCTCGGCGCTCTGGAACCGGTCGTCCGGCTCCTTCGCGAGCGAGCGCATCACCAGGCCGTCCAGCTCCGGCGGCGTCGAGCCGCGGACCTCGGACGGCGGGACGGGGGTGTCCTGGACGTGCTGGTAGACCACCGACAGCGGCGTCTCGCCGGTGAAGGGGGGCCGCAGCGCCAGCAGCTCGTAGAGCAGGCAGCCCGTCGCGTACAGGTCGGAGCGGTGGTCGACGGCCTTGCCGAGCGCCTGCTCCGGGGAGAGGTACTGCGGCGTGCCCATGACCATGCCGGTCTGCGTCATCGTGGCCTGCGCGCCGTGCAGGGCGCGGGCGATGCCGAAGTCCATGACCTTCACGGCGCCGGAGTTCGTGATGATCACGTTGGCCGGCTTGATGTCGCGGTGCACGATGCCGTGCTGGTGGGAGTAGGCCAGCGCCTCCAGCACGCCGGAGACGATCACCAGCGCCTGCTCGGGTCCGGGCGCCTCGGCGCTGACCAGCAGGTCGCGGATGGTGCGGCCCTCGACGAGCTCCATCACGATGTACGGCACCGGGCGGCCGTCGACCAGGTCCTCGCCGGAGTCGTACACCGCCACGATCGCGTGGTGGTTGAGGCCGGCGACCGACTGGGCCTCGCGCGTGAAGCGGGCCTTGGAGACGGGGTCCTCGGCGAGGTCGGAGCGGAGCAGCTTCACCGCCACGGTGCGGCCGAGCCGCACGTCCTCGGCGGCGAAGACCTCGGCCATGCCGCCGCGGCCCAGACGGTGCGTCAGACGGTAGCGGCCGTCGCCGACGATGCCGCCGACTCCCCATGACTCCGCGGCAGCGCCGGGCACACCGCCACCTGCGTCGGATCCGGGTTCCATGAGTCCTCGCCGTCGTCTGTCCGTGCCGTGGGTCAGTCGTCACGCTACAGGCTTCGTGCGACATCACGGTTCGCGATGACCGGCCATCCAACCCTTCTCGCGTACGCCTGTGCAAATTCCGCGGGTTTCGCCCGGCCGCCGCCCGGCTCCGGCGGTACGGAGGGTCACGGAACGGGCACCCGGCTTGACGTGTCAGGGGCCTGGGGCAGACTTGGCGCAGAAAATCGGCGGGATACGAAGGTCCGGCCACAGACGACGGACCGACGCCGCGGGGCGCAGGGGGACAGCAGAGATGAGCCACGACGGCGCTCAGGGCGGCCGCTACGCGGGCGGTTCGGTCGCGAACGGCCGCTACCAGCTGCGCGACCTCCTCGGCGAGGGCGGCATGGCCTCGGTCTACCTGGCGTACGACAGCGCGCTGGACCGCCAGGTCGCCATCAAGACGCTCCACACCGAGCTGGGCCGCGAGGCGTCCTTCCGCGAGCGGTTCCGCCGCGAGGCGCAGGCCGTGGCGAAGCTCTCGCACACCAACATCGTCTCGGTCTTCGACACCGGCGAGGACACCCTCGACGGCGGTCTCATGCCGTACATCGTCATGGAGTACGTGGAGGGGCAGCCGCTCGGCTCGGTGCTCGCCGCCGACGTCCGCCAGTACGGGGCGATGCCCGCCGACAAGGCGCTGAAGGTGACGGCGGACGTGCTCGCCGCGCTGGAGGTCAGCCACGAGATGGGCCTGGTGCACCGCGACATCAAGCCCGGCAACGTGATGATGACCAAGCGCGGCGTCGTGAAGGTCATGGACTTCGGCATCGCGCGCGCCATGCAGTCGGGCGTGACGTCGATGACGCAGACCGGCATGGTGGTCGGCACCCCGCAGTACCTCTCCCCCGAGCAGGCCCTGGGCCGGGCGGTGGACGCCCGCTCCGACCTTTATTCGGTCGGCATCATGCTGTTCCAGCTGCTGACGGGCCGGCTGCCGTTCGACGCGGACTCCCCGCTGGCCATCGCCTACGCGCACGTGCAGGAGGAGCCGGTCGCCCCGTCCTCCGTGAACCGCTCGGTGACGCCCGCGATGGACGCCCTGGTGGCCCGCGCCCTGCGGAAGAACCCCAACGAGCGCTTCCCGAGCGCCGCGGCGATGCGCGACGAGTGCCTGCGGGTGCTGTCGGCCGGCCAGTCCGCCGCCCCCGTGATCGTCGCCGGCGGGCCGGTGAACAGCGGCTCCGGCGTCGGCTCGGCCGTCTTCCCGCCGGTCGGCCAGACCCCGCCGCCCCACCCCTCCGCGCAGGTGCAGCAGCCGTACCCGGCGCACACCCCGCAGCCCGGCCCGTACGGCCCGCCGACGCCGGCGCCCGCGCCCAACCCCGCGTACGGCTACCCGCAGCAGGCGCCCACGCCCGCGCCCGGCTACCCGACCCCGCAGCCCGCCGCCTACACGCCCGCGCACACCCCGGCCCAGGCCGCCGCGCCGCGCCGGAACATGCCGGTGATCGTCGGCGCGGTGCTGGTCGCCCTGATCGCGGTCGGCGGTGTGATCGTCGCGCTCAACATGAAGGACGACGGGGACGGCGGGACCACCGGCGCCACCGGCACCGGCGGCGCCACGGCCGGCGGCCAGGTCCAGACGGAGGGCCCCGGCCACAAGGGCCCGGACCTGTCGAAGACCATCGAGACGAAGGAGTGCACCGAGCCGCGGGAGTCGAGCGACGACCCCGAGAAGTTCGAGGTGCCCGACTTCACGTACAAGAACCTCACCTCGGTGAAGGACTGCCTGCACGCCGCCGGCTGGAAGATCAAGAAGCAGACGCCGGTGGACGAGAACACGTACGGCGAGGACACGATCCTCACCCAGTACCCGCCGGCCGGCACGGACATCAAGGCCGAGGACGCCGAGTTCACCCTGGAGATCTCCACCGGGAATCCCCCGAAGTAACCGCCCCGGATGCCGGGCCCGTCCCGTTATGTGACGCTGAGTCGGACACCTCGGCGGCACGGCAGGGGAGGGATTCCCGGTGACTCCCACACGCGGCGGGACCGGCAGACGCGGCAGCGGCGGCGGACGGCACCGCCGCGCGCGACGACTCCGGGGACTCCACGGCACCTGCGGCCCGCATGGTCTCGTACGGCTCCAGGGGCTCCGGAGGAGCGCCGTCGCCCCCGCGCTGGCCTGCGCCTTCACCCTGTACGGGTTCTCCGGCGCGGCCCTCGCCGGCCCCTCCGCACCCCCCGCCGGGCGCGCCGCCGCCCCCGCGCACGGCCCCACCGGCGGCCCCGCGCACGGCCCCGCCGCCGCCCGCACCACCGCCCCCACCACGGCCGTCCCCGCCACCACCCCGCCCGGCGGCACGGGCACGGGCACGGCCACCCCTCCGGCCGCCACCACCACCGGCCGCCCCACCGCGTCCACCGGCACGGCCACCGGCCCCGGCACCACCACGCCCGCCACCCCGTCCTCCCCCGCGACCCGCGCCCCCGGCGCCCCCACCGCGTCCAAGCCGTCCACGGCGCCCACCCCCTCGGGCGGCCCCGGCGGCTCCCGCGCGCCCCGGCCCGGGAAGCCCGCCGCCGCCCCCACCAGCGACGCCCCCGCGCCGACCGGCTCGCCCTCGCTCGCCGGCCGGCCCGCCGGGGAAGGACGCGTCCGGCCCGGGCGGCCCGAACCGGCCGAACCGACCGCCACCGAGGACGCCGGCGCCACCCCCGCACGTGACAGAACCGCTACAGAATCCCCCGAGGGCCACCTCCCCGAGGAGGACGCCGCGGTACCCGAGGGGGAGGCCGGCACCCACCCGGCGACGGCCCGCGCGACCCGCCCCGCCGACTCCCCCCGGCTCACCGTCCGGAACGACGCCACCGTCTCCGACCAGGACGTTCCCCTGCTCACCCTCGGCATCGGGCTCACCCTCATGGGCCTCGGGCTCGGCTTCCTCGGCCTCCGGCTGCGCCGCCGCTGACCCCCGTGCCACCCCCGCCGGGTCCCCCCTGAGGCGGACCTTCCGGGTCCCTCTCGCGACGGTTGCCGCCCTCGACTTACCCGGTATACATACTCGGTATGTCGATCCGCCACGGGCTCCTCGCCCTCCTCGAACACGGCCCCCGCTACGGCTCCCAGCTGCGCACCGAGTTCGAGTCCCGCACCGGCGCCACCTGGCCGCTGAACGTCGGCCAGGTCTACACGACCCTGGGCCGGCTCGAACGGGACGGCCTGGTCGCCCAGAACGGCGAGGACGGCGCCGGCCACGCGCTCTACGCGATCACCGACGCCGGCCGCGCCGAGCTGCGCACCTGGTTCGAACGGCCCGTGGACCGCACCAGCCCCGCCCGCGACGAGCTCGCCATCAAGCTCGCCATGGCCGTCGGCGCGCCCGGCGTCGACATCCGCGAGGTCATCCAGTCCCAGCGCCGCCACACCGTGCAGGCCATGCAGGACTACACCCGGCTCAAGGCCCAGGCCCTGAGCGCCCTCGAAGCCGGCGGCTCCCGCGAACGCGACGACGTCGCCTGGCTCCTCGTCCTGGAGCAGCTGATCTTCCAGACCGAGGCCGAGGCCCGCTGGCTCGACCACTGCGAGTCCCGGCTGATCCGCCTCTCCGCCACCGCCCCGGCCCCCGGCCCCGGCCCCGGCACCCCGCCCGCCACCGCCCCCGCCGCCGCGCCCGCGCCCGTCGCGGGGGCCGTCTCCGGGCAGGGAGCCCGGCGCGGGCCCCGGGCGGGGGACGGGGGGCGCGGGGCCGCGGGTGGGTCGGGGGGCGCGCCCGGGGGCCCGGGCGGGGGACGGGCCCGCTGAGCCGGGCCCGGACCTCGTCACACCCCGCTTCTTTCACTTTCTTCGCTTCGACCGTCACCGCTCACACCCGTGCCCGGCCGCCGCCGCGCACGCCTAGGGGGACCCCGCCATGTCCACACCGCCCACCGCGCAGCCCGTGCTGCGCCTGCAGAACCTGACCCGGGTCCACGGGTCCGGCGCCACCGAGGTGCACGCCCTGCGCGGCATCGACCTCGACGTGCACCCCGGCGAACTCGTCGCCGTCATGGGGCCGTCCGGCTCCGGCAAGTCCACGCTGCTCACCATCGCCGGCGGCCTCGACACCCCGACCTCCGGTCACGTGATCGTCGAGGGCACCGACATCACCACCGCCGGGCTCAAGGAGCTCGCCGCCCTGCGCCGCCGCAGCATCGGCTACGTCTTCCAGGACTACAACCTCATCCCGGCCCTGACCGCCGCCGAGAACGTCGCCCTGCCCCGCGAGCTCGACGGGACCTCCGCCCGCAAGGCCCGCGGCGAAGCGCTCGCCGCCCTGGAGGAGATGGGGCTCGGCCACCTCGCCGACCGCTTCCCCGACGAGATGTCCGGCGGCCAGCAGCAGCGCGTCGCCATCGCCCGCGCCCTCGTCGGCGACCGCCGCCTCGTCCTCGCCGACGAGCCCACCGGCGCCCTCGACTCCGAGACCGGCGAGTCCGTCCTCGCCCTGCTCCGCTCCCGCTGCGACGCCGGCGCCGCCGGCGTCCTCGTCACCCACGAGCCGCGCTTCGCCGCCTGGGCCGACCGGGTCGTCTTCCTGCGCGACGGCGCCATCGTCGACCAGACCGTGCGCAGCGAGGCCGACTCCCTCCTGACGGGCCGGGTGGCCGAGGCGTGAAGACCTGGTTCCACTCCTGGCGGGCGGCCGTCCGCATCGCCCGCCGCGACGCCTGGCGCGCCAAGGGCCGCAGCTCGCTCGTCCTCGCGATGATCGCCCTCCCCATCCTCGGGGTCAGCGCCGCCGACCTCACCATCCGCAGCGCCGAACTGTCCGTCCCGGAGAAGCTGGAGCGGACCATCGGCGCCGCCGACGCCGCCTTCCGCGACCCCGGCTTCGGCGGCGCGCCCGTCCACCAGACGCCCGAGGGCGACAACGTCATGCCGGCGCAGGACGAGAAGGACGGCGTGCCCTGGCCCAGCGGCACCACCGATCTCGCCAAGGCCATACCCGCCGGCGCGCACTGGATCACCGACACCGTCGGCGCCGCCAAGCTGACCACCGTGCACGGCCTGCTCCAGACCGACGTCCGCGAGCTGAAGGCCGACGACCCGACGGCCCGGGGCATCACCACCCTCCTCGACGGGCGCTATCCGCGGAAGGCCGACGAGGTGATCGCCACCTCGGCGTTCCTGGAGCGGAGCGGACTCGCCGTCGGCTCGACCGTTTCCGCTCGCAATTTCGACCGGCCGTACCGGATCGTGGGCAGTTACGAACTCCCCGACTCGCTGACGACCACGCAGGTCACCGCGCTGCCCGGCGCGTTCCTCGCCCCGTACGCGAAGGCCGCCGAGAAGGCGGGCGCGCCCGGCCCCGGCGCCACCACCACCTATCTGGTGCGGCGCGACGGCGGTTTCACGTGGAACGACGTCATGAAGGTGAACGCCCAGGGCGTCGCCGTCGTCTCCCGGGCCGTCCTGCTCGACCCGCCGGCCGACTCCGAGGTCCCGATGTTCCAGCGGCCCGGCTGGCACGACTACCGGGCCGGCGGCACCCCCGACACCCTGCTCCTCGCCTCCGTCGGCACCGTCGTCGGCCTGGCGATGCTGGAGATCTGCCTGCTCGCCGGTCCCGCCTTCGCGGTCGGCGCCCGCCGCTCCCGCCGCCAGCTCGGCCTGGTCGGCGCCAACGGCGGCTCCCGCAGCCACATCCGGGCCATCGTGCTGAGCGGCGGCCTCGTCATCGGCGTCTCCGCCGCCGTCGTCGGCACGGTCCTCGCCCTGGTCCTCACCCTGGCCCTCCAGCCGGTCCTGGAGGACTACATGGGGCAGCGGTTCGGCGCCTTCGACGTCCGGCCGCTGGAACTCCTCGGCATCGCGCTGCTCGCCGTCCTCACCGGCCTGCTCGCCGCCGTCGTCCCGGCCGTCACCGCCTCCCGGCAGACCGTGCTCGCCTCGCTCACCGGCCGCCGCGGCGTCCGCTCCACCAGCCGGGTGCTGCCCGTCCTCGGCCTGGTCGCGCTGCTCCTCGGCGCGGTGATCGCCCTGTACGGCTCGGTCGTCACCGACCAGTTCATCATCGTCGCCGGCGGTTCCGCCCTCGCCGAACTGGGCGTGGTCGCCATGACCCCGGCCCTGGTCGGGCTCTTCGGCCGGACCGGCCGCTGGCTGCCGCTGTCGCCGCGGCTCGCGCTCCGCGACGCCGTCCGCAACCGGGGCCGTACGGCCCCCGCGGTCGCCGCCGTGCTCGCCGCCGTCGCCGGCACCGTCGCCGTCGCCACGTACACGTCGAGCAGCGACGCGCAGTACCGCGCCGAGTACACCGCCGCGCTGCCGCACGGCGCCGTCTCCTTCGTCCAGATGGAGGAGGGCGGCCGGGACGTCCGCGCCGTCGCCGACGCCGTCCAGCGCCACGTCTCCGTCGAGACCCGCGCCGACGTCTCCCGCGTCGCCGTCGGCAAGCCCGGCTGCTCCGCCTGGGGCGAGGGCGCCGGCTGCGGCCGGTACGAGGTGATGGTGCCGCCCGCCAACGTCTGCCCGCTGTGGGCGCCGACGACCGACGGCAGCGACCCCTCGGCGAAGTACACCGCCGAGCAGCGGCGCACGATGATCCGCGACGACTGGCGCTGCGAGACGGACGAGGGCCACGGCGTCTACGTCGACGGCGGTCTCCTCGTCGGCGACGCCCGCCTGCTGAAGGTGCTCGGCATCGACGCGCCCGGCGCCGCCGACGCGCTCGCCGCCGGCAAGGCCGTCACCTTCCAGAAGGCGCTGGTCGCCGCCGACGGCACGATCGGCGTCAAGCAGATCACCGACACGAAGGCCGCCGAGAAGGCGTCGATGGAGAACAAGCCCGCCCCGGGCAAGGTCTCCTCCGTCCCCGCCCACCTGGTGACGGGCGATCAGGAGACCTACGGCCTCCAGGTGCTGATGACGCCGGCCGCCGCGAAGGCCGCCGGTCTGTCCACCGCCCCCGTCGGCGCGTACTTCAGCACCGACCGGCTGCCCGACAGCGAGCAGCGCCAGAAGCTCGACGCCGAGATCGCGTCGCTGGGCGCCGGGATCGACCTCACCATCGAGGAGGGGTACGTCTCCGACGACAGCATCTTCCTGCTCGCGCTGACCGTCTTCGCCGGCCTGGTCACCATCGGCGCCGCCGGCATCGCCACCGGTCTCGCCCAGGCCGACGCCGAGGCCGACCTGAAGACGCTCGCCGCCGTCGGCGCCCCGCCGCGCGTCCGCCGCACCCTCAGCGGCTTCCAGTGCGGGGTGGTGGCCGCCATGGGCGTCGTCCTCGGCTCGGTCTCCGGCCTGCTGCCCGCCATGGGCCTGCGGCTCACCGAGGAGCGCGAGCAGATCCGCTCCTACGAGCAGATCGTCGCCGAGGGCTGGGGCGGCGACATCACCCCGCCGTACGTGCCGATCGTGGTGCCCTGGGCGACGCTGGCGGCCCTGCTCGTCGCCGTCCCGCTGGGCGCCGCGCTGCTCGCCGCCCTGGTGACCCGCTCGAAGGGGGCCGTCGCCCGCCGCGCGGCGACCTGACACCTTTCCGTGGCCGGACCGTGCCCGGGGACGAGGGTGGATCACCCGCGTCCCCGGGCACACCTGGTGGTGAAGCACGTGTGCGAGAGAATGGCGGCATGGAGATGCCGAGGAATGACAGGTCGCCGGAAAGCCCCCAGGTCCTCATCGTGGGACAGGACGGGATGGCTCTCGGCGGCGCCCAGGGCGACGACGAATCCCGCGAGGTCCCGGTGACGGAAATGGTCGAGCAGCCTGCGAAGGTCATGCGGATCGGCAGCATGATCAAGCAGCTTCTGGAGGAAGTCCGGGCGGCACCCCTCGACGAGGCGAGCCGGGTCCGGCTGAAGGAGATCCACGCCAGCTCGGTGAAGGAGCTGGAGGACGGCCTCGCGCCGGAGCTGGTCGAGGAACTGGAGCGCCTGTCGCTGCCGTTCACCGACGAGGCCATTCCCTCCGAGGCGGAACTGCGCATCGCGCAGGCCCAGTTGGTGGGATGGCTGGAGGGCCTCTTCCACGGCATCCAGACCGCGCTGTTCGCCCAGCAGATGGCGGCCCGCGCGCAGCTGGAGCAGATGCGGCGGGCCTTGCCCCCCGGCGTCGCCTCGCACGACGATGACGACGAGGGCGGCGGACGCGGCCACGGGCGCGCGGTCGGGTCGGGGCCCTACCTGTAGGGGCGTTGCCGTCTGTACGTGTACGGGAAAGGGCCCGGCGCTTCTCGGAGGCGCCGGGCCCTTCCCGTGTCCGTGAGGCCTCTCCGTGCGTGCGGGGCTTCCCCCTGCGTGCGGGGCCTTCCGCGTGCCCGCGGGCCTTTACGGCGCGACGAGCAGCACCTTGCCGACGTGCGCGCCGGACTCCAGGACGCGGTGCGCCTCGGCGGCGTCCGCCATCGGCAGCGTCCGGTCGACGACCGGGCGGACGGTGCCGCCCTCGATCAGCGGCCAGACGTGCTCGCGGACGGCCGCGACGATCGCCGCCTTCTCCTGGAGCGGCCGGGAGCGCAAGGTCGTCGCCATCACGGCGGCCCGCTTGGCGAGCAGCGCGCCGAGGTTCAGCTCGCCCTTGACGCCGCCCTGGAGGCCGATGACGACGAGGCGGCCGTTGACCGCGAGGGCCTGGACGTTCCGGTCCAGGTACTTGGCGCCCATGATGTCGAGGATCACGTCCGCGCCCGCGCCGTCCGTGGCCGCGCGCAGTTCCTCGACGAAGTCCTGGGCGCGGTAGTCGATCAGGACGTCCGCGCCGAGTTCGGCGCAGCGGGCCAGCTTCTCCGGGCTGCCGGCGGTGACCGCGACCTTCGCGCCGACCGCCTTGGCCAGCTGGATCGCCATGGTGCCGATGCCGCTGGCGCCGCCGTGCACGAGCAGCGTCTCGCCGGGCCGCAGGTGGGCGATCATGAAGACGTTGGACCAGACCGTGCAGGCGACCTCGGGGAGCGCGGCGGCCGTGGCCAGGTCGAGGCCCTTGGGGGCGGGGAGCAGCTGGCCGGCCGGGACGGCCACGCGCTGGGCGTAGCCGCCGCCGACGAGCAGCGCGCAGACCTCGTCGCCGACGGACCAGCCGGAGACGCCGGGGCCGAGCGCGGCGATCCGCCCGGAGCACTCCAGGCCGGGGTACGGGGAGCTGCCGGGCGGCGGGTCGTAGAAGCCCTGCCGCTGGAGGACGTCGGCGCGGTTGACGGCGCTCGCCACCACCTCGACGAGGACCTCGCCCTCGCCGGGCACGGGATCGGGCGCCTCGGCCCAGACGAGGGCGTCGGGACCGCCGGGTTCCGGAATCGTGATCGCATGCATGGCGGCGAGGCTACTCCCGGTGCCCCGCCGCGCGCGGTCAGTCCTCCGGCGGTGTGGTGAGCGGGGTGACCGGGGCGGCGCGGACGATGGTGATGACCCGGTCGGTGAGCTGCAGCGGGCTGGCCTGCGGGTCGTCGTAGCCGAGCAGCCGGTGGCCGCGCAGCACGCTCACCACCAGGTCGTCGGTCTCGCGGACGCTGCGGCCCGCCTCGGCCTTGGTGACGGGGCGCTCGACGAGGTCGAGGCCGGTGCCCTGCTGGATGAGGTCCTCCATGACCGTGCCGGCGCTGGGGCTGAGCACGGAGAGGCCGAGGAGCCGGCCGGCGGCGGAGGCGCTGGTGATCACCGCGTCGGCGCCGGACTGGCGGAGCAGCGGCGCGTTCTCCTCCTCGCGGACGGCGGCGACGATCTTCGCGCCCTTGTTGAGCTGGCGGGCGGTCAGGGTGACCAGGACGGCGGTGTCGTCGCGCTGGGTGGCGATGACGATCTGCCGGGCGCGCTGGACCTCGGCCCGGAGGAGCACGTCGCTGCGGGTGCCGTCGCCGACGACGCCGACGAAGCCGTCGAGGTTGGCCGCCTCGATGACCTTGCCGGAGGGGTCGACGATGACGATCTGGTCCTTGCGGAGACCGGTGGCGCAGAGGGTCTGGATCGCGGATCGCCCCTTGGTGCCGAAGCCGACGATCACGGTGTGGTCGCGCAAGTGGGACCTCCACTTCTTGAGGCGGAACTCCTCCCGGGTCCGTTCGGTGAGGACCTCGAGAGTGGTGCCGACCAGGATGATCAGGAAGAGCACGCGCAGCGGCGTGATCACCAGGATGTTGACGAGCCGCGCCGAGTCGCTGAACGGGACGATGTCGCCGTATCCGGTGGTGGAGAGGGTGACGGTCGCGTAGTAGGCGCAGTCGAGGAAGTCGACGGTGTCGTTGGCGTTGTCGTGGTAGCCGTCGCGGTCGACGTAGACGATGAGGACGGTCAGGAAGAGGACCCCGAGGGCCATCAGCAGACGCCGGGCGACCTGCCGGAGCGGTTCCACGGACCGGCTGGGCAGATGGATCCGCGAGCCGCTGACCTTCTCGTCGGCGTGGCGGGCCATGACGTCACGACTGGGAAGTTTCACGTGAAACATGCTCCTTGGGCGGACGGCTGCTCGGTCGGCCAGGGGAGGGCGAGCAGGTCGAGGCGCCGGCCGGGCTCGGCGCCGCCGGGCGGGACGACGGCCATGGCGTCGGCGGCGGCGATGCCGCGCAGCATGGCGGGACCGTGGTAGCGCAGCGGCACGACGACCCCGTCCCGGTGGACGACGGGGACGAGCCGGGTGTCGTACGGGTGCCCCTGCACGCCTTCACCGACGGGCAGGCGGTACGGGGACACCTGCGGGGCCTCGGCGGGTCCTCGCGGCGCGGGGTCCTGGGGCGCGGGTCCTCGCGGCGCGGGCTCGGCGAGGGCGGCGAGCAGGGGGGCGGCGAGGGTGAGGAGGCCGGAGACGGCGGCGAGCGGGTTGCCCGGCAGGCCGACGAGGTGGCGTCCGGCGTCGAGCCGGGCGAGCAGCATGGGGTGCCCGGGGCGGACCTTCACGCCGTCGACGAGCAGGAGCGCGCCGGCCCGGTCGAGGACCCGGTGGACGTGGTCCACGGGCCCGGCGGCGGTGCCGCCGGTGGTGACGACGAGGTCGGCGGTGGAACCCGTGACGGCGGCGTACAGGGCCTCGGCGTCGTCGCCGATCCGGCGGGTCGCCAGGACCTCGGCGCCGAGCGCCGTGAGCCAGGGGCCGAGCATCGGGCCGAGCGCGTCCCGGATCAGGCCGTCGTGGGGGAGTCCGGAGGTCAGCAGCTCGTCGCCGAGGACGAGGACCTCCACCGAGGGACGGGGCAGCACGGCGGCCTCGTCGTAGCCGGCGGCGGCGGCGAGGCCGAGCACGGCGGGGGTCACGGGGGTGCCGGCGGGCAGCAGCACGTCACCGGCGCGGCACTCCTGGCCCCGGGGCCGGACATCCTGCCCGGTGACGACGTCGCGGAGGGGGTGCAGCAGAACCGTTCCGTCCTCGGAGGTGCCGGTGCGGGAGTGCTCGCTGCGGACGACGGCGGTGGCGCCGGCGGGGACGCGGCCGCCGGTGGCGATCCGTACCGCCTCACCGGGGGCGAGGGCGGCGGCCCCGGCGTGCCCGGCGAGGACGGACTCCTCGCGCACGGTCCAGGGGCCCGGTCCCGCGACCGCCCACCCGTCCATGGCGGAGCTGTCGAAGGACGGCAGGTCGGTGAGGGCCCGCAGCGGTGCGGCGAGGGTCCGGCCGAGGGCCTGCCCGAGCGGTACGCGGACGGGCGGACGGTCCGTGGCCGCGCGGGCCTCGGTTCCGGCGCGGGCGGCGCGGGCGCGCGCCTCGGGCCAGGGGGTGGCGCGGTGGTGCCCGTGCCCGTCTCCGTGCCCGTGTCCGTGCCCGTGCCCGTGTCCGTGCTCTTGCTCGTGCCCGGCGGCGGCGGACGCGGCGGGGGCGGCGGTGGGGACGGGTTGGCCGGGGGTCATCCGGCCTCGTCCTGTTCGGCCGCCCAGCGCTGGGCGAGCGCGGCGGCCTTGCGGGCGGCCTCCGCGACCGCCTCGGCGGGGGCCGTCCCGTTCGCGGCGGCCCGCGCCGCCGCGTAGCCGACGAGGAAGGTCGTCAGCGGCGCGGCGGGGCGGGCGACGCCGTGGGCGGCGTCACGGGCCAGGTCGAGCAGGACGCCGGTGTCGACGTCCAGGTCGAGGCCCAGTTCGGTCTTGGCTGCGGTGATCCATTCGTCCAGCACGGCTCCATGGTCCCTGATGCGGGCCCGGGCCGTGGCGATGTCCTCCCAGGTGTCGCAGTCGAAGGACGCCTCCGGCTCGTCCGGCCCGGCCGGCACCCGCACGGTCCGCAGCCCGCCGGTGAGCTTCCGGAGCGGCAGGTGGTCGAGCTCCCCGTGGGCGTCCCGCAGCCTGTCGAGCGCGCGGCGCAGCGCTCCGGCCCGGTAGACGGCGACCAGCGGCTGCTCGCGTCCGCCGGCGTCGGTGAGCAGCGCGGCCCCGGCGTCCGGCGCGCCGTCGAGCGCGGCGAGCAGCCGTCCGACGGTGGCCTCCCCGAGGAACGGCAGGTCGGCGGAGAGCACGAGCAGGACCTCGGGCGCGGTGGCGGGTGCTCCGGCGGAAGGCTCTGTCGCGGGCGGCCGGGCCTCCGGGGCCTCCGTCGCGAGTGCCGGCACCTCCACGGGCTCCTCGGCGAGTGCCCGCGCGCCCGCGTCCAGCGCGGCGACGGGGCCGGTGCCGATCCGCTGCTCGCGGGTCCAGCGGACGGGGCGGACGGTCGGGCGCGGGTCGCCGACGACCACGGTGCGGCGGGCGCCGGCGCAGGCGGCGAGCACCCGGTCGAGCAGGGCCCGGCCGCCGACCCGTACCCCGGGCTTGTCCGCGCCGCCGAGGCGCCGCGCGGCGCCTCCGGCGAGCACGACGGCGTCGTATGCGGTGGTCACCCCGGCAAGTATGGTCCGTCGCCGCCCGGCGCGGCCCGGCCGGTCTCCTGGTGAGACGGGCCGGGGGCGCCGGGCCGCCGGTCAGACGGTGCGCAGCAGCACGGCGGGCTGTTCGACGCAGTCGGCGACGTACCGGAGGAAGCCGCCGGCCGTGCCGCCGTCGCAGACGCGGTGGTCGAAGGTGAGCGAGAGCTGCACCACCTGACGGACGGCCAGTTCGCCCTGGTGGACCCAGGGCTTGGGGATGATCCGGCCGACGCCGAGCATCGCCGCCTCGGGGTGGTTGACGATCGGCGTGGAGCCGTCGACCCCGAACACCCCGTAGTTGTTGAGGGTGAAGGTGCCGCCGGTGAGGTCGGCCGGGGTGAGGGTGCCCTGCCGGGCCGACTCGGTGAGCCGGGCGAACTCCTCGGTCAGCGACTCGGCGGTCCGCTTCCCGGCGTCCCTGACCACCGGGACGACGAGCCCGCGCGGGGTCTGCGCGGCGAAGCCGAGGTGCACGTCGGGCAGCCGGACGATCTCGCGGGCGGCCGTGTCCACGGTGGAGTTCAGCTCGGGGAAGCGGGCCAGCGCGTGGACGCAGATCCGGGCCAGGAGCGCGAGGAGCGAGATCTTCGGCCCGCCCGCCGCGTTCATCGCGGCCCGCGCGGCCATGAGCGCGGTGGCGTCGGCGTCCACCCAGCAGGTCGCGTCGGGGATCTCGGTGCGGCTGCGGGAGAGCTTGTCGGCGACGGCTCCGCGCAGCCCGCGCAGCGGGATCCGCTCGCCCGCGGCCGGTGCGGACGCGGCGGGTGCGGGGGCCGGCGCGACGGGCGTCTCGCGGGCGGTGAGGGCCCGCTCGACGTCGGCCCGCAGGATCAGGCCGTCGGGTCCCGAGCCGCGCACCTCGCGCAGGTCGAGGCCGCGGTCCCGGGCCAGCTTCCGCACCAGCGGGGAGATGACCGGCACCGGCCCGGCGGGCGCGGCAGCGGGGACCGGGGCGGCGGCCACGGGGGCCGCCGCGCGGGTGGGACCGGCCGTCGTGGTCGGCGTGGAAGAGACGACGGCCGGGGACTGGGGGCGGATCCGGCGCCGGCGGGCCGCGGGGCCGGCCGTGCCGTAGCCGACGAGGACGTTGCCGGAGTACTCGGAGGAGACGGCGTCCCCGGCGGCCGGTTCGGCCGCGGGCGCGTCGGCCGGTGCCGCGCCGTCCGCTCCGGAGGCGCCCACCGCGACCGTCAGGAGCGGCGCGCCGACGGGCAGTTCGGTGCCCTCGTCGCCGAAGCGGGCGGTGACCACGCCGCCGTACGGGCAGGGCACCTCGACCATCGCCTTGGCGGTCTCGACCTCGACGACGGGCTGGTCGACGGCGACGACGTCGCCGACGTCCACGAGCCAGCGGACGATCTCCGCCTCGGTGAGTCCTTCACCGAGGTCGGGCAGCTTGAACTCCAGGACCTGGGCCATCAGTTCCCCGCCTCCCACTGGAGCCGCGCGACGGCGTCCAGGACCCGGTCGACACCCGGCAGGTGGTGCCGCTCCAGCATCGGCGGCGGGTACGGGATGTCGAAGCCCGCGACCCGCAGCACCGGAGCCTCCAGGTGGTGGAAGCAGCGCTCGGTGATCCGGGCGGCGATCTCCGCGCCGGGGCCGGCGAAGCCGCCGGACTCGTGGACCACGACCGCGCGGCCGGTGCGCCGCACCGACGCGGCGACGGTCTCCTCGTCGAACGGCACGAGCGACCGGAGGTCCACGACCTCCAGGTCCCAGCCCTCGGCGGTGGCCGCCTCGGCGGCCTCCAGGCAGACCGGCAGGGACGGGCCGTAGGTGATGAGGGTGGCGCTGGTGCCGGGGCGTCGCACCACGGCCCTGCCGATGGGCTCCACGCGCGCGGGTGCCTCGGGCGACCAGTCGGACTTGGACCAGTAGAGCCGCTTGGGCTCCAGGAAGACGACCGGGTCGTCGGAGGCGATGGCCGCCCGCAGCAGCCCGTAGGCGTCCTCGACGGTCGCCGGGGTGACGACGTGCAGGCCGGGGGTGGCCATGTAGTAGATCTCGGAGGAGTCGCTGTGGTGCTCGACGCCGCCGATCCCGCCGCCGTACGGCACCCGGATGACCATCGGCATCGGCATCGCGCCGCGCGTCCGGTTCCGCATCTTCGCCACGTGCGAGACGAGCTGCTCGAACGCCGGGTAGGCGAACGCGTCGAACTGCATCTCGACCACCGGCCGCAGGCCGTACATGGCCATGCCGACGGCGGTGCCGAGGATGCCCGCCTCGGCGAGCGGCGTGTCCGTGCAGCGGTCCTCGCCGAACTCCTTGGCGAGCCCGTCGGTGACCCGGAAGACCCCGCCGAGGGTGCCGACGTCCTCGCCCATCACGTGGACGGTCGGGTCCTCGGCCATCGCGTCGCGCATGGCGCGCTGGAGCGCCTGCGCCATGGTGGCCGGCTTGGGCCGGCCGGCCGCCTTCGCGGCCGCCGCGCCGGTCGTCGCCGTCGTCATCGGCTCTCGTCCTCCGCTTCGAGTTCGGCCCGCAGCTGCGCCGCCTGCTCGCGCAGCTGCGCGGTCTGCTCGGCGTACACGTGCGTGAAGAGGTCCATCGGGTCGAGCACCGGGTCGGCGTTCATCCGCTCGCGCAGCTCCGCGGCCATCGTCTCGGCGGCCTCGGCCGCGGCGCGGCGGCCGTCCTCGTCGAGGAGGCCCCGCTCGGTCAGCTCCCGCTCCAGGAGCAGCACCGGGTCGTGCGCCCGCCAGGCCTCGACCTCGCCGTCCGCGCGGTAGCGGGTGGCGTCGTCGGCGTTGGTGTGGGCGTCGATCCGGTAGGTGATCGCCTCCACGAGGGTCGGTCCGCCGCCGCGCCGGGCGCGGGCGACGGCCTCGGTGAGGACCTGGTGGACGGCGACCGCGTCGTTGCCGTCGACCAGGCGGCCCGGCATGCCGTAGCCGACGGCCTTGTGGGCGAGCGAGGGGGCGGCGGTCTGCTTGGCCAGCGGCACGGAGATCGCGAAGCCGTTGTTCTGCACGAGGAAGACGACCGGCGCCTGCCAGACGGCGGCGAAGTTCAGCGCCTCGTGGAAGTCGCCCTCGCTGGTGCCGCCGTCGCCGACCATGGCGAGCGCGACCACGTCGTCGCCCTTGAGCCGGGCCGCGTGGGCGAGGCCCACGGCGTGCGGCAGCTGGGTGGCGAGCGGGGTGCACAGCGGGGCGACGCGGTGCTCGCGCGGGTCGTAGCCGGTGTGCCAGTCGCCGCGGAGCAGGGTGAGCGCCTGGACGGGGTCGAGGCCGCGGGCGACGGCCGCGAGGGTGTCCCGGTAGGACGGGAAGAGCCAGTCGCGCTCCTCCAGGGCGAGGGCGGCGGCGACCTCGCAGGCCTCCTGGCCGGTGGTGGACGGGTAGACCGCGAGCCGGCCCTGCTTGGTCAGGGCGGTCGCCTGGGCGTTGTACCGGCGCCCGCGGACCAGCTCCGCGTAGAGCCGGCGCAGCAGCGCGGGGTCGGCGTCGGCCACGGCGTCCGTGCCGAGCACGCGCAGCGGCTCGGTGTCGGGCAGCAGCGGGGCGGGATCGGTCCGCGGTCGCCAGGCCGGCGGCGGTGTGGGCCGGTAGGCCGTGTCGGCGAGCGGCTCCTGGACTGTCGAACTGCGCTGTTGCAACGAGTCCACCTCCTCGTGGGAGCGGGCATAAGACCCGAAGGCGGGTGGCGCGGATGTGGCGCGCCTCACCTACCGATTGTTCGGTCGTGGAGGCATTTTGGCTACAGGCACCTCCAGCCTGTGGACAAACGGTTCTCCACAGCCTGGGATAGGGACAGGTCGTCCACCGGAGAGAGGCGGGGGGACATGGCGGATGAACAAATGGCCGTCGCCCGGGGCGGGGCCCCGGACGACACGGCGGGGGACGCGGTGGGCGAGGTGCTGAGCGCGCCCCCGGACACGCCGGCGTACGCCGCCCCGGCACGCCCGCTGGACGCGATAGACCGGGACATCCTGCGACTGCTCCAGACGGACGGCCGCGCCTCGGTGCGCTCCGTCGCCGAGCGCGTCCACGTCTCCCGGGCCAACGCGTACGCCCGGATCAACCGGCTCATCGACGACGGCGTGATCCGGGGCTTCAGCGCCCGGGTCAACCACGAGCGGGCCGGCCACGGCGCCTCCGCCTACATCACGCTCAAGATCGTCCAGAACTCCTGGCGCACGGTCCGCGAACAGCTGAAGGCGCTCCCCGGCGCCGCGCACATCGCGCTGGTCAGCGGCGACTTCGACGTCCTGCTGCTGGTCCACACCCCGGACAACCGGACCCTGCGGGAGCTGGTCCTCACCCGCCTCCAGGCCATCCCGGAGGTGCTCTCCACCCGCACCCTCCTCGTCTTCGACGAGATGGACCTGAACGCCGACCCGAAGCCCTGACGGCCCCGCACGCGCGCGAGGGCCCCGGGAACGTCCCCGGGGCCCTCGCATACTCCTGCCGGCGCCTCAGCGGCCGGATCAGCGGCACCTAGCCGGAAGCGGCCGCACCGACCGCCCGCGGCCGGCCTCAGCGCGGCTTGCGCAGCCCGTCGAAGGCCAGGTGGGCGACGGTCTCGGCGAGCTGGTCGCGCTCCGCCTGGTCGGGATGCGGCCGGTACCACTCCACCAGCGAGTTGATCATGCCGAAAAGCAGTCGGGTCGCGAGCCGGATGTCCACGTCCGACCGCAGGTCGCCCTCGGCCGCCGCGGCCCCCAGCAGCTCGGCCACCCGGTGGTCGAACTCCCGGCGCCGCTCCATAGCCCACCGCTCCGTCGCGGTGTTGCCCCGCACCCGCAGCAGCAGCGTGACGTACGGCAGCTCCGCGATCAGCACCTCGACGGTCCGCCGGGTCACGTACTCGACCCGCTCCACCGCCCGGCCGCGCACCGCGCCCGGCTCGTCGAGGACCGCGAAGAGCCCGTCCAGCGCCCGGCTGACGGCCCGCCGCAGCAGCTCCTCCTTGCCGGACACGTGGTGGTAGATCGACGACTTGGAGATCCCGGCCGCCTTGGACAGGTGCTCCATGGACGTGCCGTCGTACCCGCGCTCGTTGAAGACCCGCACCGCGACCGAGAGCAGCGTCTCGGGGGTGTAGGTGTCGCGCCGTGCGGTGGTCATCGCGCCTCCTCGGCGTAGGCCCGGCGCGCGAGCCCGAGGCACGGCGCGTACCGGCCCGTCGGGTAGCGGTCGTGCAGTTCGTCCAGCAGCATCGCCGCCCGCCGGTACCCCAGCCGCGCGCCCCATTCCAGCGGGCCGGCAGGGTAGTTGACCCCGAGCCGCATCGCCGTGTCGATGTCCTCGGCGGTGGCGACGCCCCGGTCGACGGCGTCGGCGGCGAGGTCGACGAGCATCGCGACCGTCCGGGCCACGATCATGCCGGGCACGTCGCCGATGACGGACACCTTCTTGCCGAGCGCCTGGAAGAGCCCGACGGCCTCCGCGAGGGCGTCGGGGTCGGCCCCCTCCCGCGCGGAGAGCACGATCCGGCTCGCCGCCGCGTAGTCCAGGGCGAGATCGAAGTAGACGATCTCGTTCCGGTACGGGAAGGAGGCCTCGCCGTCCGCGAGGTGCAGCTCGGCCCCTCCCGGCAGCACGACCCGCCCGTCGCCCTCGCCCTCCTCGGCCTCCTGGCGTTCCACGCGGATCCCCGCGTCCGCGAAGAGCCCCACCAGCGCCCGGGCCGGCCCGAGGTCGCCGTGGACGGTGATCCGCTCCGGCGCCTTCGCGGGCGGCGCGGTGTGCGGCTCGGGCCGCTCGGCACCGTCCGCGTACGCGTACCAGCCGTGGCCCGACTTCCGGCCCAGCCGCCCCGACTCCACGAGCCGCCGCTGCGCCAGCGACGGCGTGAACTTCGGGTCCTGGAAGAAGGAGTCCCACACGGAGCGGGTCACGGCCTCGTTGACGTCCTGCCCGATCAGGTCGGTCAGCTCGAACGGGCCCATCCGGAAGCCGCCGCACTCGCGCAGCGCCGCGTCGATGGTGGCCGGGTCGGCGCCCCGCTCCTCGTACACGCGGAACGCCTCGGCGTAGAAGGGGCGGGCGATCCGGTTGACGATGAAGCCGGGGGTGTCGGCGCAGCGCACCGGCGTCTTGCCCCAGGCGAGGACCGTCCCGTACGCGCGCGTGGCGGCGGTCTCGTCGGTGGCGGCGCCACGGACGACCTCGACGAGGGGGAGCAGCGGCGCGGGGTTGAAGAAGTGCAGGCCGACGAAGCGGCCGGGCCGCCGCAGGCGCCCGGCGATGGCGGTGACGGAGAGCGAGGACGTGTTGGTGGCGAGGAGGGCGTCGTCGCCGACGGTCTCCTCCAGGTCGGCGAAGAGCCGCTGCTTGACCGCCAGGTCCTCGACAATCGCCTCGACGACGAGCGCCGCGTCGGCGAGGTCGGCCAGGTCCTCGCAGGCGTGCAGCCGCCCGGCGGCGGCCTCGCGGTCGGCGGCGGTCATCCGGCCCTTCTCGACCAGCCGGCCGAGGCGGGCGCCGATCGCGGCGACGGCCTCGGCGGCCCGGCCGGGCGCGCTGTCGTAGAGCCGTACGGGGTGGCCGGCGACCAGCGCGACCTGCGCGATCCCCTGGCCCATCGTGCCGGTGCCGACGACGGCGACCGTACGGCCCCGTCCGATGGCCTGGTCCATGGCGGCGCTCCCCCTGACGGTCCCGTTGGCACGCTTGTCCGCTTCGCTGCCGGCGCTCATAGGAGTGATCCTCCCCGATGGGTTTTCCACAGGATCGACGGACCCCCTTGTCCCGACCGATCGTTCGGTTACTCTAACTCCGTACGCGTCTCCCTGCCCAGCTCGACGAGGAGTTGGTCCACCCATGGCCACCGCCCAGCCGACCACCGACGTTCTGGCCGCGAAGCACCGGTCCACGCTCGATCAGGCCCTCGCCACCATCCGCAGCCGCGCCTACTGGTCGCCCTACCCGGAGCACCCGAAGGCGTACGGCGCGGACGGCTCGCTCGACGCCGCCGCCGGCCTCGCCGCCCACCAGGCGGTGCTGAACGGCCGCTTCGACCTCGACCAGCCCGGCACCGACGGCTGGACGGGCGGCGAGGTGTCGCCGTACGGCCCCGAGCTGGGCGTCGAGTACCCGCACGCGGACGTGGACGTGCTGCTGCCCGCGATGCGCGCCGGCCTGCCCGGCTGGCGCGACGCCGGTCCGGAGACGCGCGCCCTGGTCTGCCTGGAGATCCTGGCCCGGATCTCGGCCCGCACCCACGAGTTTGCCCACGCGGTCATGCACACCAGCGGCCAGGCGTTCATGATGGCGTTCCAGGCCGGCGGCCCGCACGCGCAGGACCGCGGCCTGGAGGCGGTGGCGTACGCGTACGAGGAGCAGACCCGCACCCCCGCCGGCCGGGCCGCCTGGTCCAAGCCGCAGGGCAAGCGGGACCCGCTGGAGCTGACCAAGGAGTTCACCCCCGTCGGCCGCGGCATCGCCCTGGTCATCGGCTGCAACACCTTCCCGACGTGGAACGGCTACCCGGGCCTGTTCGCGTCCCTCGCCACGGGCAACGCGGTCCTGGTGAAGCCCCACCCGCGCGCGGTGCTCCCGCTGGCGCTGACCGTGAAGATCGCCCGCGAGGTGCTCGCCGAGTCCGGCTTCGACCCGAACCTGGTGGCGCTGGCCGCCGAGCGCCCGGGCGAGGGCATCGCCAAGACCCTGGCCCTCCGCCCGGAGATCCGGATCATCGACTACACCGGCTCCACCGAGTTCGGCGACTGGCTGGAGGCCCACGCCCGGCAGGCGCAGGTCTACACGGAGAAGGCCGGCGTCAACACGATCCTGATCGACTCCACCGACGACTACCGGGGCATGCTGTCCAACCTGGCGTTCTCGCTGTCCCTGTACAGCGGCCAGATGTGCACCACCCCGCAGAACCTGCTGATCCCCCGCGACGGCATCACCACCGACCAGGGCCCCAAGTCGTACGACGAGGTGGTGGCCGACCTGGCCGGCGCGGTCGGCGGCCTGCTGGGCGACGACGCCCGGGCCAACGCCCTGCTCGGCGCCCTGGTCAACCCGGATGTGAAGGCCCGCCTGGAGGCCGCCGCCGACCTCGGCGAGGTCGCCCTGGCCTCCCGCGAGGTCGTCAACCCGGACTTCCCGGACGCGGTCGTCCGCACCCCGGTCATGGTGAAGCTGGACGGCTCCAAGCCGGACGCGGAGGCCGCGTACCTCTCCGAGTGCTTCGGCCCGGTCTCCTTCGCCGTCTCGGTGGAGTCCACCGCCGACGGCCTGGAGCTGCTGCGGCGCACGATCCGCGAGAAGGGCGCGATGACGGTCGGCGCGTACACGACGGACGCCGGCGTCGAGCGGGCCGTCGAGGAGGTCTGCCTGGAGGAGTCGGCGCAGCTCTCGCTGAACCTCACGGGCGGGGTGTACGTGAACCAGACGGCCGCGTTCTCCGACTTCCACGGCTCGGGCGGCAACCCGGCGGCGAACGCCGCGCTGTGCGACGGCGCCTTCGTCGCCCACCGCTTCCGCGTGGTCGAGGTGCGCCGCCAGGCGTGACCCGGCACCGGCCTCCGGCGTGCCGGTCCCCCTACTCGGGGGCCGGCACGTCGGCGTAGCGCTGGATCCAGGCGTGCATGGCGATCGCGGCGGCGGCGCCGGCGTTGATCGACCGGGTGGAGCCGAACTGCGCGATCGAGCAGACCGTCCGCACGTGGCGGCGGGCCTCCTCGGTCAGCCCGGGGCCCTCCTGGCCGAAGAGCAGCACGCAGCGGCGGGGCAGCACGGTCCGCTCCAGCGGCACCGAGCCCGGCAGGTTGTCGATGCCGATGATCGGCAGGTCCTCGGCCGCCGCCCAGGCGGTCAGCGCCTCCGTGTCGGGGTGGTGCCGGACGTGCTGGTAGCGGTCGGTGACCATGGCCCCGCGCCGGTTCCAGCGACGGCGCCCCACGATGTGGACCTCCTTCGCCAGAAAGGCGTTGGCCGTCCGCACCACCGACCCGATGTTGAAGTCGTGTCCCCAGTTCTCCACGGCCACGTGGAAGTCGTGCCGGCGGGTGTCCAGGTCGGCGACGATCGCCTCCCGGGTCCAGTACCGGTACGCGTCCACGACGTTGCGCCGGTCGCCCCCGGCCAGCAGTTCCCGGTCGTAGCGCGGGTCCTCGGGCCACGGCAGCGGGTGCGGGCCGACGCCGATCTCGGGGCCGTAGCCCTCGTCGTACTGCAGCGGCTCGGCGCCGTCCGGGACGGGGTTCTCTTCGGTGGTGCTCACCCGACGAGGGTACGGGGGGCGGTCTCGCCGCCCGTCTCCCCGCCGGACGGCCCCGCGCCGGGGTCCCCGGCGGCACGCTGCGGCGGCAGCTCCGGCGCGGCCTTCCGCCACGGCAGCCGGTCCCGGAGCCGGGCGGCGCGCGCCCCCAGCCACACCAGGAAGACGGTCGGCAGGAAGACGGCGTCGGCGGCGATCATCGCCAGGGAGAACGCGGGCAGGCCCAGCAGGACCGCGATCCCGGCGTGCTCCAGCATCATCACCACGAGCAGGACGTTCTTCACCTTGCGCTTGAACAGCGTGAAGGGGAAGGCGACCTGCACGATCACGGTGCCGTAGCTGAGCAGCATGACCATGATCCCGCTGGAGGCGAGCAGGTCGGAGAGGGCCGGCCAGGGCGTGAAGTAGTCGAGGTGCAGCGGGTAGAAGAGCGCGGTGCCGTCCTGCCAGCGCGAGCCCTGCACCTTGTACCAGCCGGCGGTGGCGTAGATCAGGCACACCTCGGCCATGAGGACCAGGAGCGTCGCGTTGTGGGCGAGGTTGGCGAGGACGTCCAGGAGGACGCGCGGCTCGCCCGGCGCGTACTGCTCCACCAGCCACCACAGGCCCTGGCCGAGCCAGAGCACCCACAGCAGCACGTACATCCACCACTCGCCGGTGAGCGGGCTGAACCAGGTCGCGGCGACCAGGAAGCCGCCGAGGACGACCCAGAGGACCGGGCCCGTGAGCTCCACCCGGCGGGCCGCCTCCTCGCCGCCGGCCGCCTTCCGGGCCGCCCGCCGGGCGTCCAGGGACCACACCTGGCCGCAGCGGGTCAGCGTGAGGTACAGCGAGACGAGGTGCACCACGTTGTCGCCGCCGTCGCCGAGGAAGACGGACCGGTTCTGCAGTGACAGCGCGCCGACCATGAAGACCACGGAGACGGCCCGGGTGTGCCAGCCGACGAGCAGCAGCGCCGCGGCCACCACGGCGAGCCCGTAGACCACCTCGAACCAGAGCCGCCCGTCCGACCACATCAGGACGGTGAAGGCGCGGTTGTCGGCGATCAGCCGGCGCGCCAGGTCGAAGGACCACGGCCCGTCGGGGCCGTACATCTCGTGCCGGTGCGGGAACTCGCGCAGCAGGAAGAAGAGCCAGGTCAGCGCGAAGCCGATGCGGACGATCGCGGTCTGGTACGGGCCCAGCGCGCGCGAGGTCACCGTCTGCACGGCCCCGGCGAGCCGGCGGTCGAAGGGCACGCGCGCGGGGGCCGCGGCCGGCGCGGGACGGGGGGCGGTCATCGGCTGGTCTCCGTACGGCTGCGGTCGGCGTCGGTGATCTGCCACCAGGGCATCACGCTGATCGAGGGCTCGGTGGAGCGCTTCTCGGTGCTCCAGTGCGGGGCCTGCACCGGGCGGGCCACGCGGCGGAGCTGGATCCGCTCCACCCGCCCGCCGACGTCCGCGCGCGCCCGGGGGCCCTCGATGCGCGGCAGCACGATCCGGCGCATGTACTCCTCCGACAGCCGGCCGCGCATCCCCTTCGGGCGGCCCTCGTCGTCGTGCGCGTTGCCGTACCAGTCGATCGCCCGGCGCAGCTGGTTCTGTTCGGTGTGGCTGGGGAAGACGCTGCCCCGCACGGCCTCGACGTCCTGCGCGGTGAGGTCGATCCAGCCGGTGGTCCGCCGGGCGCCCGACGCGTCGGCGACCTCGGCGCGGACCTCGACGGAGACGTTCTGCTGGAGCGGGTTGGGGGCGAACAGCTTCCAGTTCTGCTCGAACTCGGGGTAGATCCAGTCCTCGACGGCCTGCCCGTGCTGCTTGGTGATCGTGTTCGACGGCGCCACGTGCAGGAAGACCATGGCCAGGTGCAGGCAGGCGAAGACGGCCAGCGCGGCGAGCGCCACCGCCGCGACGACCTGGTACGGCAGCGACAGCGCCAGGATCCCCGCGGCCGGCCGCCGCTCCCCGCGGCCGTCGCCGGCGCCCACGACGCTCACGTCGCTCACGTCGCTCACGTCGCTCACGTCGCTCACGTCGATGTGCGCGCTCATCCCACCCCGATCCCGGGCTTCCCGACCCGATCCCGTCCCACCGGTGACCCGCTCGTCTGCGCCCCGAACGGAGCAGGCGGTTATCCACAGGGTTGACACCATACGGGCCGCCGACCCACCATTGAAGTCATTCAACCGAACGATCGGTCGGTAGGGGGTCCGATGACCGCAGGGACGGCAGGGACGGCAGTGACCGCGGAGGCGCCCGGCGCGGATGCCGCGGACGCGGCGGCACAGGCCGCCCGCGAGGCGGTGTTCGACGCCGCCGTCGCCGCGGACGAGCGCATCGAGCCGCGCGACTGGATGCCGGAGGCGTACCGCGCCTCGCTCATCCGCCAGATCGCACAGCACGCCCACTCCGAGATCATCGGCATGCAGCCCGAGGCGAACTGGATCACCCGCGCGCCCTCGCTGCGCCGCAAGGCCATCCTCATGGCCAAGGTCCAGGACGAGGCCGGCCACGGCCTGTACCTCTACAGCGCCGCCGAGACCCTCGGCGTCAGCCGCGACGAGCTCCTCGACAAGCTCCACACCGGCCGCCAGAAGTACTCCTCGATCTTCAACTACCCCACCCTCACCTGGGCCGACGTCGGCGCCATCGGCTGGCTGGTGGACGGCGCCGCCATCACCAACCAGGTCCCCCTCTGCCGCTGCTCCTACGGCCCGTACGCCCGGGCCATGGTCCGCGTCTGCAAGGAGGAGTCCTTCCACCAGCGCCAGGGGTACGAGGCCCTGCTCGCCCTCTCCCGGGGCACCGAGGCCCAGCACGCCATGGCCCAGGACGCCGTGGACCGCTGGTGGTGGCCGTCGCTCATGATGTTCGGCCCGCCCGACGACGTGTCGACCCACTCCACCCAGGCCATGGCCTGGAAGATCAAGCGGCACTCCAACGACGAACTGCGCCAGCGCTTCGTCGACATCGCCGCCCCGCAGGCGGAGGCCCTCGGCCTCACCCTCCCCGACCCCGACCTGAAGTGGAACGAGGAGCGCGGGCACTACGACTTCGGTCCCATCGACTGGGACGAGTTCTGGGACGTGCTCAAGGGCAACGGCCCCTGCAACGACCAGCGGATCACCAAGCGCCGCCAGGCCCACGAGGACGGCGCCTGGGTCAGAGAGGCCGCCGCGGCCTACGCGCGCAAGCACACCGGACAGCACGGGGAGGCACAGGCATGAGCAGCGACACGTGGCCCTTGTGGGAGGTGTTCGTGCGCTCCCGCCGAGGGCTCTCCCACACCCACGCCGGCAGCCTCCACGCCCCCGACGCCGAGATGGCGCTGCGCAACGCCCGGGACCTCTACACCCGCCGCATGGAGGGCGTCTCCCTCTGGGTCGTGCCCTCCGCCGCCATCACCGCCTCCTCCCCGGACGAGAAGGACCCCTTCTTCGAACCGGCCGCCGACAAGCCCTACCGGCACCCGACCTTCTACGAGATCCCGGAAGGGGTGAAGCACCTGTGACCGCCACCGGCACCCCGGCCGCCACGGACGCGGCCACCGCCCCGACCGCTCCGGCGCCCGCCGCGGACCCGGCCGTCACCGCCGCGGCCCTCGCCCTCGGCGACGACGCCCTCATCCTGGCCCAGCGTCTGGGGGAGTGGGCCGGCGGCGCCCCCGTCCTGGAGGAGGAGGTCGCCCTCGCCAACATCGCGCTCGACCTCCTCGGCCAGGCCCGCGTCCTGCTCTCCCTCGCCGGCGACGAGGACGAACTGGCCTTCCTCCGCGAGGAGCGCGCCTTCCGCAACGTCCAGCTGGTCGAGCAGCCCAACGGCGACTTCGCCCACACCATCGCCCGCCAGCTCTACTTCTCCACCTACCAGCGGCTGCTCTACGCCGCTCTCGCAGCCGGCGACGGCCCGCTGGCCGGGCTCGCCGCCAAGGCCGTCAAGGAAGTCGCCTACCACCAGGACCACGCCGAACACTGGACCCTCCGCCTCGGCGACGGCACCGAGGAGAGCCACCGCCGCATGCAGACGGCCTGCGACGCCCTCTGGCGGTACACCGGCGAACTCTTCCAGCCCCTCGACGGCCTCGGCACCGACCCCGCCGCCCTCGAAGCGGCCTGGCTCGACTCCGTCACCGCGGTCCTCACCCGCGCCGGCCTCACCGTGCCCACCGGCTCCCGCACCGGTGCCTGGCGCGCCGGAGCCGGCCGCCAGGGCCTCCACACCGAGCACTTCGGCCGGATGCTCGCCGAGATGCAGCACCTGCACCGCAGCCACCCGGGGGCAACATGGTGACCGCCACCACCACCCCGCTCGAAGCGGAGCTGGCCCGGATCGCCGGCGCCGTCCCCGACCCCGAGCTGCCCGTCCTCACCCTCGCCGAACTCGGCGTTCTCCGCGGCGTCCACGTCACCGGCCCCGGCCGCGTCGAGGTCGCCCTCACCCCCACCTACACCGGCTGCCCCGCCGTGGAGACGATGTCCACCGACATCGAGCACGCCCTTCACGCGCACGGCGTCCCCGAGGTCACCGTCATCACCGTCCTCGCCCCCGCCTGGTCCACCGACGACATCACCGAGGAAGGCCGCCGCAAGCTGGCCGAGTTCGGCATCGCCCCGCCCCGCCCCCAGGGCCCGGCCGGCGGGCCCGTCGCCGTCACCCTCGCCATCCGCTGCCCCCACTGCGGATCCACCGACACCGAACTCCTCAGCCGCTTCTCCTCCACCGCCTGCAAGGCCCTGCGCCGCTGCGCCGCCTGCCGCGAACCCTTCGACCACTTCAAGGAGCTGTAGATGTTCCATCCGCTCCCGGTCAGCCGGGTCGAGCGGCTCACCGACGACTCCGTGGCCGTCACCTTCGCAGTCCCCGAAGCCCTCCACGAGACCTTCCGGCACCGCCCCGGCCAGCACCTCGCGCTGCGCCGCACCGACGAGTCCGGCCAGGAGATCCGCCGCACCTACTCGATCTGCTCCCCCGCCGCCCCGGCCGGCGAGCGGCCCGAACTCCGCGTCGGCATCCGCCTGGTCGACGGCGGCGCCTTCTCCACCTGGGCCCTCAAGGAACTCGCCCCCGGCCACACCGTCGACGTGATGGCCCCCACCGGCCGGTTCGTCCTCGACCCGCGCCCCGGGCACTTCGCCGCCGTCGCCGGCGGCAGCGGCATCACCCCGGTGCTCTCCATGGCCGCGACCCTCCTCGACCGCGAGCCCGGCGCCCGGTTCTGCCTGATCCGCAGCGACCGCACCGCCGCCTCCACCATGTTCCTGGACGAGGTGGCCGACCTGAAGGACCGTCACCCCGAGCGGTTCCAGCTCGTCACCGTCCTCTCCCGCGAGGAGCAGCAGGCCGGACTCCCCTCCGGCCGCCTCGACGAGGACCGGCTCACCGCCCTCCTGCCGGCCCTGCTGCCGGTCGCCGCCGTCGACGGCTGGTTCCTCTGCGGCCCCTACGGCCTCGTCCAGGGCGCCGAGCGGGCCCTGCGCGGCCTCGGCGTCGACCGCGCCCGCGTCCACCAGGAGATCTTCCACGTCGACGACGGTTCGGGCCCCGCACCCGTCCCCACCGCCGACACCCCCGCGCACGCCACGCTCACGGCCACGCTCCACGGCCGCTCCGGCACCTGGCCCGTCGAGCGCGGCGAGAGCCTCCTCGACACCGTGCTCCGCGCCCGCTCCGACGCCCCCTACGCCTGCAAGGGCGGCGTCTGCGGCACCTGCCGCGCCTTCGTCGTCGGCGGCGAGGTCCGCATGGACCGCAACTTCGCCCTCGAACCGGAGGAGACCGACGCCGGCTACGTCCTGGCCTGCCAGTCCCACCCCGCCACCCCGGACGTGGAGCTGGACTTCGACCGCTGAGGCCATTCCCTTCCGCTAGAACCTGTTCTATCTTGACGGCCCGTCAGATGCTCGCGCGCTGACGGGCCGCCGGGACGGCGCCGGACGCCACGGACGCGACGCACGCAACGCACGCGACGGAGGGACAGGGCCATGGACTTCACGTTCACCGAAGAGCAGCAGGCGGCCGCGGAGACGGCCCGCGCCGTCTTCGCCGATGTCGCCCCCGACGCCGTACCGAGCCCCGCCCTCACCCCGACGGCCGTCGCCGACGACCTCGACCGCCCCCTGTGGCGGCGCCTCGCCGCCACCGACCTCCTCGGGCTCCTCGTCGCCCCCGAGCACGGCGGTACGGGCCTGGACCCGATCGCCCTCTGCCTCGTCCTGCGCGAGTCCGCCCGCGTCCTGGCCCGCGTCCCGCTGCTGGAGACCACCGCCGTCACGCACGTCGTCCAGCACCACGCCCCGGCCGCGACCGCCGCCGCCCTGCTGCCCGAAGCGATCGCCGGGCGCCTGGTCCTCACCGCCGCCGCCCACGGCGCCACCGGTCACGAACCGGCCGAACGGGCCGTCACCGCCCGCCGCGACGGCGCCCACTGGATCCTCGACGGCACCACCGACCACGTCCCCTGGGCGCACCACGCCGACCTGACCGCCGTCCCCGCCCGCACCCCCGACGGCGGCTCCGTCCTCGCGCTGGTCCCGCGCGACCACCCGGGGCTCGCCCTCGACGCCCAGTACGGCACCCACGGCGAACGTCTCGCCCGGCTCCGGCTCGACGCCGTCCGCCTCCCCGCCGACCGGGTCCTCGACTCCCCCGGCGCCTGGCCCGCGCTGCGCGCCCTGCTCACCACCGGCACCTGCGCGCTCGCCCTCGGCCTGGGCGAACAGGTCCTCACCATGACGAGCCAGTACACCGGCAAACGCGAGCAGTTCGGCCACCCCGTGGCCACCTTCCAGGCCGTCGCCGTCCAGGCCGCCGACCGCTACATCGACCTCCGCGCCATGGAGGCCACCCTCTGGCAGGCCGCCTGGCGCGTCTCCACCGGCGCCGACGCGGCCCTGCCCGCCGAGGCCGACCTCGCCGTCGCCAAGATCTGGGCCGCCGAGGGCGTCCGCCGGGTCGTCCAGACCGCCCAGCACCTGCACGGCGGCTTCGGCGCCGACACCGACTACCCGCTCCACCGCTACCACGCCTGGGCGAAGTACCTGGAGTTGTCCCTCGGACCGGCCGCCGCCCACGAGGAGACCCTGGGCGACCTCATCGCCGCCCATCCCCTGGACTGACCCCTACGGCACGCCTCGGCTCAGGCGACGTACCCGGGCCCGCTGTCCGACACCACGGGACGCCCGGCGCTCTCCCACGCCACCATCCCGCCGTCCACGTTCACCGCGTCGTACCCCTGCTGCACCAGGTACTGGGTGACCTGCGCCGACCGGCCGCCCACCCGGCACATCACATAGGCCCGCCCGTGCTCGGCCAGCTTCTCGCCGACCTCCGCGAACCGCGCCACGAAGTCGCTCATCGGCACGTGCAGCGCGCCCTCGACCCGGCCGGCCGCCCACTCGTCGTCCTCGCGCACGTCCAGCACCAGGGCATCGGCGGGCACGGACGCGGCGGGCACCGACGGCAACGGGGCGAAACTCATGGCACTGACCTTCTCTCGTGTACGGCGGAACCGCCTCGACCTGGGAAAACCTACTGCACCAGCGTGGCCAGCTCGGCCTCACGCTCGGACACCTGGCCGCGCAGCTGCTCGGCGATCTCGTCGAGCAGCCGGTCCGGGTCCTCGGGCGCCAGCCGCAGCATCGACCCGATCGCGCTCTCCTCCAGCTCCCGCGCCAGCGCCGACAGCAGGTCCTTGCGCTGCGCCAGCCACTCCAGCCGCGCGTACAGCTCCTCGCTCTCGCTCAGCCGCCCCTCGGCCGGCACCGGTCCGGCCTCCCACTCGTCGGCGAGCTCCCGCAGCAGCTCCTCGTCGCCCCGCGCGTAGGCGGCGTTCACCCGGGTGATGAACTCCTCCCGCCGCTTCCGCTCGTCCTCCTCACGGGCCAGGTCGGGGTGGGCCTTCCGCGCCAGCTCCCGGTAGAGCCGGCGCACCTCCTCGCTGGGCCGCACCCGCTGCGGCGGCCGCACCGGCCGCTCGGTCAGCATCGCGGCGGCCTCGGGGGAGAGCCCGTCGGAGTCGAGCCAGTCGTCGAACAGCGCCTCGACGCCCGGCAGCGGCTGCACCGCGGCCCGCGCCTCCCGCGCCCGGCGCAGGTCCTCGGGGTCGCCGGTCCGCGCCGCCTTGGCCTCCGCGATCGCCGCGTCCAGCTCGTCGAGCCGCGCGTACATCGGCCCCAGCTTCTGGTGGTGCAGCCGCGAGAAGTTCTCCACCTCGACCCGGAAGGTCTCCACGGCGATCTCGAACTCGATCAACGCCTGCTCGGCCACCCGAACAGCCCGCTCCAACCGGGCCTCGGCCCGCTGGTCCTCGCTCACGTTCCCGCCCGCCCACGTCCTCGTTCCGGCCCGACCCCTCCAGCGTAGGTCCTCAGACGCCCAGCTCCGCCGCCATGCGCCCGGTGCGGATCGCCGCGAGCAGGTCGGCGTGGTCCTGGGTGGTCCGGTCGGCGTAGGTGACCGCGAAGGCGGCGACGGCCTCGTCGAACTCCTCGTTCTTGCCGCAGTAGCCGGCTATCAGGCGCGGGTCGGCGCTGTGGGCGTGGGCGCGGGCGAGGAGCGCGCCGGTCATGCGGCCGTAGTCGTCGAGCTGGTCGGCGGTGAGCGCGGCGGGGTCGACGCTGCCCTTGCGGTTGCGGAACTGGCGCACCTGGAAGGGGCGCCCCTCGACGGTGGTCCAGCCGAGCAGGATGTCGCTGACGACCTGCATGCGCTTCTGCCCGAGGACGACGCGGCGGCCCTCGTGGCCGGCGTCGGGGACGGCGAACCCGGCGGCGGGCAGGTGGGGCAGGAGCGCGGACGGCCGGGCCTCCTTCACCTGGAGGACGAGCGGTTCGCCGCGGTGGTCGAGGAGCAGGACGACGTAGGAGCGGGTGCCGACGCTGCCGGTGCCGACGACCCGGAAGGCGACGTCGTGGACGGCGTACCGCGCGAGGAGCGGGCGGCGGTCCTCGGAGACGGTCTCCAGGTAGTCGCCGAGGGCGGCGGTGACGGCGGCGGCCTCGGCGTCCGGCACCCGGCGCAGGACGGGGGGCGCGTCGACGAAGCGGCGTCCGCCGCCGTCCGTCTCGGCGACGGCCTCGGTGGAGCGGGCGGCGAACCGGGCGCTGGTGTTGTTGCGCGCCTTGGCGGAGACGCGCTCCAGGGTGCCGAGGAGGTCGCGGGCGTCGGTGTGGGAGACCAGCTCCTCGTCGGGTATCGCGTTCCAGGCGTCGTGGGCGGGGAGCCGGGCGAGGAGGCGCATGGTGCGCCGGTAGGCGCCGACGGTGTCGAAGGCGGCGGCCCGGCAGGTGTCCTCGTCCGCGCCGACCACCCGGCCGGCGAGGACGAGGGAGGTGGCGAGCCGTTTGACGTCCCATTCCCAGGGCCCGGCGACCGTCTCGTCGAAGTCGTTGAGGTCCATCACGAGCCGGCCGCGGGCGTCCCCGTAGAGGCCGAAGTTGGCGGCGTGGGCGTCGCCGCACAGCTGGGCGGCGATGCCGGTGACGGGGGTGCCGACCAGGTCGTGGGCCATGAGGCCGGCGGAGCCGCGGAGGAACGCGAAGGGGTTGGCGGCCATCCGGCCGACGCGGATGGGGGTGAGTTCGGGGACGCGGCCCCGGCTCGACTCCTCGACGGCGCGGACGGCGTCGGGGCGCCCGGCGGGGAGGGTGAGCCGCGCGTGGGAGGAGCGGGGGACGGCGGTCCGCAGCTGCTTCCCGCGCGTCCTGGGGGAGTGCTCCGTGGCGCCGCCGCGCCGTGCGAATCCGGGCACGTGCGGGATGCGCTCCGCGCCCGTGTCTCCGCGCTGTCCTGGCACGACGGCCTGGATCTCGCCCATGGGACGACCTCCCCCGATGACTGGTCCGGCCGGTGCCGGTGACTTCCGGGCCTGACGGTACAGCCGCTCTTGATCGCCCGTCTCCCCCTGTGGACAACGGCCTGTGGAAAACCCCGGGCGCCCCCGTTCGGACGCCCACGAGTCCGTGAGCCCCCCTCCCGCCTCACACCGCCACGGCTTCCTCCATCTCCTCCTCGTTCGCCGCCTCGGCTTCCTTCGCGGCGTCGGCGGCCGGGGCCCGGTCGGCCCGGTCCGTCCCGGCCGGCGGGGTCGCGGCGGCGGCCAGGGCGTTCCGGCGGGCCTCGGTGCGGCCGGCCAGGGTGACGAGGACGGCTCCGGCGAGGAGCCAGAGGGCGAGGACGAGGACGTTGCCGCCGAGGGCGTGCCCGTCGAAGTAGACGTGGCCGCGGATGCCCTCGACGAGCCCGGCGCCGTTCCAGAAGGCGTGCAGGGACCCGAAGAAGCCGGGCTGCAGTTCGGGCCGGTAGATGCCGCCGGAGCTCGTGAAGTTGAGCATGACGAAGAGGACCATCACGCCGAGCGTGGTCCAGCGGCGGAGGTAGGTGTGCAGGCCGACGCCGATGAGGAGGATGCCGGCGGCGTAGAGCCAGGAGAGGGCCCAGACGCCGGCGAGGCCGTGGTCGACGAGGTGGAAGACGGGGCCGGCGAAGAGGGTGCCGATGAGGCTGACGACGAGGGAGGTGCCGGCGGCGAGGAGGGCGCGCAGGCGCATGGGGAGGGCGGCTCCGGCGGCGCCGATGACGGCGACGGAGGCGTAGGCGCCGATGCTGACGGCGACGAGGAGGAAGAAGATCCCCTGGCCGGTGGGGTCGCCGGAGGCGGTGGGGGCGAGGTCGGTGACCTTGAGGGGGGCGTCCTGCTCGGCGGCGACCTTGGTGAAGACCTTCTCGACGGCCATGGCGCTGGTGTCGGAGGAGGCGGAGGCGACGAGGAGTTCGGGGTGGTCGCCGGGGATGTAGGCGCCGTAGCTGTCCTGCTCGCGGAGGGCGGTCGCGGCGGCCGCCCGGTCGGGGACGGTACGGACGTCGAGGGCGCCGGCGCCCTTGTCGTGGAGGGTCTGCGCGAGGACCTGGGCGGAGGGCCCGGAGCCGACGACGTCGACGCGGAGGTCGTGCGGCTGGGGGGCGTGGAACGCGCCGAGGTAGGCGAGGCCCATGCCGACGCACATGAGGAGGGGGGTGAGGAGGTGCCCGAGGACGTGCCGCAGGGCGCCGGCGGTGGAGTGGGGTCCTGTGGACACCGTGACCTCCGATGCATTGGTTGGCTTTTACAACTAAGAACCGTTGTACTATACAACTGAAAACCCGCACCGGGCGAGCTCGACAAGGGAGCCCACATGTCCGACCCCGGCACCGAGGCACCGCGCGAGGCGTCCGTGGACGTCATCCAGCGCGAGCTGACGGCCTTCGCGCGCCGGGCCCGCGCCGCCGCGGCCCGGGTCCACCCGGAGATCCCGCTCGTCTCGTACACGCTGCTCGCGCACATCGAGGACCGGCGCGGCTGCCGCGCCACCGACCTCGCGGCGCACTACCTGCTGGACAAGTCGACGGTCAGCCGCCAGCTGGCCGGACTGGAGAAGATGGGCCTGGTGGAGCGCCGGCCCGCTCCCGACGACCACCGGGTGCAGGTGCTGCACCCGACGGAGGCCGGCCTCGCGGTCCTCGCGACCGCCCAGGCCAACCGTCTCGCCGCCTACCAGGAGCGGCTGAAGGACTGGTCGGGCGAGGACCTGGCCCGCTTCGCCGCCTACCTGCTCCGCTACAACGCCGCCGGACCCGACGACACCCCGCCCCCGGCGTCCCCGGCGACCCCTCGCTGACCCCCGCCGCCCGGGGCCGTCCCACCCCGCCCCGGGCGGCCACGACGCCCCGGACCGTCAGAGCCCCGCGTCGCGGGCCAGCAGCGCCGCCTGGACGCGGTTGTCGCACTGGAGCTTGGCGAGGATCCTGCTGACGTACGTCTTCACCGTGCCCTCGCTCATGTGCAGCCGGCGGCCCGCGTCGGCGTTGGACAGCCCCTCGCCGAGGAGCGCCAGCACCTCCCGTTCCTTCTCGCCGAGCGCGGCGACCCGCCCCCGCGCCTCTTCGGCGCGGGCCGTCTCGCGGCCGGAGGCCAGCCGCTCGACGACGTGCCGGGTGGCCGCGGGCGAGAGGTAGGCGTCGCCGACGGCGGTGGCCCGTACCGCGCCGATCAGTTCGGCGGGGGCGGTGTCCTTCAGCAGGAAGCCCGCGCTGCCGTGCTCCAGCGCCCGCAGCACGTTCTCCCGTTCGCCGAAGGTGGTCAGGACGATCACCCGCGCCCCCGGCGCGGCCCTGCGCAGCTCGGGGAGGGCGGACAGTCCGTCGAGGACCGGCATCTGGATGTCGAGCAGCACGACGTCGGCGGCGTGCGCGCGGGCCGCGTCGACGGCCTCGCGCCCGTTCGCGGCCTCGGCGACCACCTGGATGTCCGGATCGGAGTTGAGGATCATCCGGATCCCCGCTCTGATCAGCGGCTCGTCGTCGGCCACCACGACCTTCACGGCCCGCCCGGGCCGTCCCGTCCGCCCTGACAGCACTACGCCTCCCCCATGCCTACGGTACGGGCCCGCCGTGACGCTACAGCCGTACCACGTACGCCTTCTTCTCGATCAGCTTGCCGTCCTTGAAGCAGAACCGGAAAACGGGCTCCGTGTCGAACGAGTCGCTCGTCTCCGTGGAGAGGAAGGCGAGGCAGGCGGCGCCCTTGGGCTCGGGCGGCGTTCCGTCGCCCGTGGCGGCCATGTTCGCGAGGGAGTCGCCGTCGGGCAGCATCGCCCGGACGTCCTTCTCCGCCATGCCGACGTCGATCGACTCGTACTTCGCGGGATCGACCATCGCGTCCTGGACCGATCCGACGAAGTAGTAGAGGCCGAAGCCGGCGGCGACGACGAGGGCGACGAGCGCCGCGAAGGCGATGCCGCAGCCGATCGCGATCGAACCCCCCGTGCTGCGGGGCTTCCCTCCGTGCAGTGCCATCGCCAACTCCCGTTCCGTGAAGCTCCAGTCGGGCTCTCCGACCAGTACGGACCGAGCTTCCTGGCTGAAGGGCTTCGTCGACTGCTGCCGGAAGTCGTCGTCCGCATCGACCAAAGGCACTGCTTCACCGGCCGGGGCCGAGCCGTACGGCAGCATTCCGGCGACCCGGAAGCCGCCGCCGTCGGCGGGCCCGGCGTGGAACATGCCGCCGACGAGCCGGGCCCGTTCCTCCAGTCCCGCCAGCCCCTGGCCGCCGCTGACGACCCCCTGCGCGGGCCCGGCCGGCGGCTCCTCGTTGAAGATCTCGATGACGAACGTGTCGGGCTCGTAGCGCAGTTCGACGCTGATGGCGGCGCCCGGCGCGTACTTGTAGGCGTTGGTGAGCGCTTCCTGCGCCATGCGGTACGCCGCGTGCCCGGCGGCCGGCTCCAGGGGCCGCTCGTCCCCGACCCGCCGCAGGGTGACGCGGGCCCCGGCGGCGCGCGCGGAGTGCACGAGCCCCGCGATCCCGGCGAGCCCCCGCGCGGCCTTCCCGCTCTCGTCGCCGGCGCCCGCGGGGCCGGTGTCGGGGTCGGCGGCCTCGGTGCCGTCGCGGAGTATGCCGACGACCTCCCGGAGTTCGTGCATGGCGGTCACGGACGCCTCCCGGAGCACGCCGACGGCCTCGCGCTGCCGCCCGGTCAGCTCGCGGTCGACCTCCAGCGCGCCGGTGTGGACGGCGATCAGGGCGAGCTGGTGGCCGAGGCTGTCGTGCATGTCCTGGGCGATGCGCTGCCGCTCCCGCAGCCGCGCGTTCCGCCCGATCATGGCCCGCTCCCGTACCAGCTGCTCGTTGCGTTCCTGGAGGGCGTGCAGCAGGGTGCGGCGCTGGGCCCAGTAGCGGTGGGCGAGACCGGGGGCGAGGGTGGTGGCCAGGTAGTAGAGGGTCGCCATGAAGGCGACGGTGAGCATCCGCTGGTGGTCCCAGGAGACGAGCAGGGTGGTGACGACGTTGAGGACGTACGCGGCGATGAACGCGTTCAGCGCCCGGCCCACCCCCGTGACGTGCCCGCCGGCGGACCAGCCGAGGACCAGCAGCAGCGCACCGAACCCGGGGACGACCGGGGCGAGCGCGGCGGTGACGACGAGCACGGTGGCCGGGAACCGGCGGCGCAGCAGGCACAGCACGACCGTCCCGGCGGCGACTCCGGCGAGCTGCCCTCCCTCGCCGCCGAGCAGTTCCTCGGTCCCGGCGGCGAGCAGCGCGACGACGGCGGTGAGGGCCGTTTCGCCGACCGTCCTGCGCCGCGACCACTCCCCCGCGGGCACGAGCCACCGCCACGCGGCGGCCACCCGCGCCCCGACCCCCGTCGTTCTCACCGTCGTCGCTTCCACGCTCGCACCCTAGGCAGCGCCGGCCGCCCGGCACGTCCCTCTTTCGTCGCGACCCGCAACGACGAAAGACGAAGCCGAAGTCGAAGTCGAAGACGAAGCGAAGAGCGCAGGGGCGAAGCCGAAGGCGAGGAAGGAGAGAAGACGGGGAGTGGGAAGCGTCACACGTCCGAACAACGCGGAAGCCCCGTAGGTCTGGGACCTACGGGGCTTCCGTCTGGTGCGCGAGGGGGGAGTTGAACCCCCACGCCCTTTCGGGCACTGGAACCTGAATCCAGCGCGTCTGCCTATTCCGCCACCCGCGCATTGGGTGGTCTCCCGGTCTCTCACCTTTCGGTGGGAGCGCCTGGCGACATCTGAAGATTAGCACGTCGCGGACGGTGGATTCACATCCGTTGTTTCGACCCCCCACCGGCAGAACAGAGGAGAGGGAGACGAAGAGGGACCCGGGCGGAGAGAGGGGGAGGGGGCGAGGGTGCACGAGGACGAGCCGCAGGACGACGGGCAGCCCCACCGCCCCCTCCGAAGCCCCGCCCGCAACACCGCCCCCGAACACCACGCGGAACACCCCACGCACCCCCACGCGGAACACCCGCGGGGCACCACCCGGAACACCGCCCCGCAACCCTCCCCGGCCACCCCCCGGAGTCGCTCCGCACCCCGCTGGGGAGAAGAGGGGAGAAGAAGGAGAGAAGGGACACAGGGGAGAGAGGGGAGAGATGAGGAGGGACAGGGGAGAAGCGGGAGGTTGCGGGGCCGTCGGAGCCTCCGGCGCGCTGACTCGCGTACTCCGCCCCTCCTGTCGGACAGCCGCGTGCGGGACACTGTCCACAGGCCCCCTCTACGATCCCTGGGGGGAGGGCCTGTGAGAGGTGACACTCGTCCACAGGGCAGAGAAGGGGAACCAGCCGATTTCCCGACGCGTGGATACGATCAGTAAGCAGTACCAGGACGGCAACGACGGAGGAGGTGCCCCATGGGAGTCCTGAAGCGTTTCGAGCAGCGTCTCGAAGGTCTGGTCAACGGCACCTTCGCCAAGGTGTTCAAGTCCGAGGTCCAGCCGGTCGAGATCGCCGGCGCGCTCCAGCGCGAGTGCGACAACAACGCGCAGATCTGGAACCGCGAGCGGACCGTCGTCCCCAACGACTTCATCGTGGAGCTCAGCGCGCCCGACTACGAGCGCCTGAGCCCCTACTCGGGCCAGCTGGGCGACGAGCTCGCCGGCCTGGTCCGCGACTATGCCAAGCAGCAGCGGTACACCTTCATGGGCCCGATCAAGGTGCACCTGGAGAAGGCCGACGACCTCGACACCGGCCTGTACCGGGTGCGCAGCCGTACGCTCGCGTCGAGCACGTCGCAGCCGCAGCCGCCCGGCGGCCACCCGCAGCACCACCAGCCCCAGGGCCACGGCGGCGGCTACGGTTACCCGCAGGGCCCGCAGGGCGGAGTCCCGCCGATGCCGTCCACGCCGCCGCCCGTCGGCGCGGGTCAGCGGCAGGCCGGCGGCGGCCGTCCGCCGGCAGCCGGCGGCGCCCAGGTGCGCCGCTGGATCGAGATCAACGGCAACCGCCACCAGATCTCCCGCCCGACCCTGGTCCTCGGCCGCAGCACCGACGCGGACGTGAGGATCGACGATCCCGGCGTGTCCCGCCGGCACTGCGAGATCCGGACCGGAACGCCCTCGACGATCCAGGATCTCGGATCCACCAACGGCATCGTGGTGGACGGGCAGCACACCACCCGCGCTACGCTCCGCGACGGCTCGCGGATCGTCGTGGGCAGCACCACCATCGTTTACCGGCAAGCCGAAGGGTGAAGCGGGGGCAATGTCAGAGCTGACCCTGACGGTCATGCGGCTGGGTTTCCTGGCCGTTCTGTGGCTGTTCGTCATCGTGGCCGTCCAGGTCATCCGCAGCGACCTGTTCGGTACGCGGGTGACCCAGCGAGGTTCCCGCCGCCAGGAGGCGCGCCCGCAGCAGGGCGGCCGCCAGGCCGCCGCGCCGCCGCAGCAGCGCGCGCAGCAGCCGCAGCCGGCCGGCGGCGGCCGGTCGCGCCGCGGCGCCCCGACCAAGCTGGTCGTCTCCGAGGGCACCCTCACCGGCACGACCGTCGCCCTCCAGGGCCAGACGATCACGCTGGGCCGGGCGCACGACTCGACGATCGTGCTGGACGACGACTACGCGTCCAGCCGGCACGCCCGGATCTACCCGGACCGGGACGGCCAGTGGATCGTCGAGGACCTCGGGTCCACGAACGGCACGTACCTGGACCGGACCCGCCTCACCACCGCAACGCCGATCCCGCTGGGGGCGCCGATCCGCATCGGCAAGACCGTCATCGAGCTGCGGAAGTAGTACGACAATGAGCGAGCTGACCGGAGCGACCGGAGGGTGGGCAGTGTGGGTCGAGACCGGCTCTACCCCGATGCAGCGGCGACAGGGCAGGTGGGCATGAGTCTCTCCCTGCGATTCGCCGCGGGCTCGCACAAGGGCATGATCCGCGAGGGCAACGAGGACTCCGGCTACGCCGGTCCCCGGCTGCTCGCGATCGCCGACGGCATGGGCGGCCAGGCCGCCGGCGAGGTCGCCTCCTCCGAGGTGATCTCGACGCTCGTCACCCTCGACGACGACATCCCCGGCTCCGACATCCTCACCTCGCTCGGCACGGCGGTGCAGCGCGCCAACGACCAGCTCCGGATGATGGTCGAGGAGGACCCGCAGCTGGAGGGCATGGGCACCACGCTCACCGCCCTGCTGTGGACCGGTCAGCGCCTCGGCCTCGTGCACGTCGGCGACTCGCGCGCCTACCTGCTGCGCGACGGCGTCCTCACCCAGATCACCCAGGACCACACCTGGGTCCAGCGGCTCGTCGACGAGGGCCGGATCACCGAGGAAGAGGCCACCACCCACCCGCAGCGGTCGCTCCTCATGCGCGCGCTCGGCAGCGGCGACCACGTCGAGCCCGACCTCTCCATCCGCGAGGTCCGCGCCGGCGACCGGTACCTGATCTGCTCCGACGGCCTGTCCGGCGTGGTGTCCCACCAGACGCTGGAGGACACCCTCGCCAGCTACCAGGGCCCGCAGGAGACCGTGCAGGAGCTGATCCAGCTCGCGCTGCGCGGCGGCGGCCCCGACAACATCACGGTGATCGTCGCCGACGTCCTCGACGTCGACGGCGGCGACACCCTCGCCGGCCACCTCAGCGACACCCCCGTCGTCGTCGGCGCGGTCGCCGAGAACCAGACGCAGTTGAACGACGGCGGCGCCATGCAGACCCCGGCCGGCCGCGCCTCCGGCCTCGGCCGCCCCGCGCACCACCAGCCGCCCGCGGGCGGCTTCGGCCCGCCCGGCAGCGGCGACGACCACGGCTACGGCGCCGTGCCGCCGCACGGCGCCTTCGACGCGTACACCGACGACGACTTCGTGAAGCCGCGGAAGAAGCGGCGCTGGATCGGGCGCACCCTGATCCTCGTCCTCGCGCTCGGCGTCCTCGCCGGCGGCGCGTACGGCGGCTGGCGCTGGACCCAGACCCAGTACTTCGTGGGCTCCAACGCCGAACACGTGGCGCTGTACCGCGGCATCAGCCAGGACCTCGCCTGGGTGAAGCTCTCGGAGGTCGAGAAGGACCACCCCGAGATCGAACTCAAGTACCTTCCCGCCTACCAGCGGAAGCAGGTCGAGGACACCATCGCCGGCGGCAGCCTCGCCAAGGCCCAGACGAAGATCTCCGAGCTGGCCGTGCAGGCGTCCGCCTGCAAGAAGACCGAAGAGCGCCGCCTGGCCAAGGAGAAGGCCGGCAAGGAGAAGGCCGCCGAGGCCGCCGAGAAGCCGGCCGACGGCGACGGCGCGGACGCCAAGCCCGAAACCAAGCCCACCGCAGCCGCTCCGACCCCGGGTCCCACCCTCACTCCGGAGGAGCAGAAGCTGGCCTCGAACTGCGGCAAGCAGTAAGCACCCGTAGGGGGCCTGTCACCACCATGAGCGTTGTCACCAACACGACCACCATCGGCGCGATCGAGGCGCCGAGCCGCCGCAACACCGAGCTGGCGCTCCTCGGCTTCGCCGTCGCCATCCCGGTGTTCGCGTACCTCAACGTGGGCCTCGCACTGGACGGCGAGGTCCCGTCCGGCATGCTCGGGTACGGCCTCGGCCTGGCCCTCCTCGCGACCGTCGCGCACCTCGTCGTCCGCAAGTGGGCCCCGTACGCCGACCCGCTGCTGCTCCCGCTGGCGACCCTGCTCAACGGCATGGGCCTGGTGCTGATCTGGCGACTGGACCAGTCGCCGCGGCTGATCGCGACGTCGATGCGGCGGTACGGCTCCTTCAGCCCCGACGCACCCAGTCAGATGATGTACTCGGCGATCGGCATCGCCATGTTCGTGGGCGTGCTGCTGCTGCTCAAGGACCACCGGGTCCTGCAGCGCTACACGTACATCTCCATGGTGGCGGCGCTCGTCCTCCTGCTGCTGCCGCTCGTTCCGGGCCTCGGCACCGACAGCTTCGGCGCCAAGATCTGGATCCGCATCGGCGGCTTCTCGATCCAGCCCGGTGAGTTCGCCAAGCTCGTCCTCGCCGTGTTCTTCTCCGGCTACCTGATGGTGAAGCGGGACGCGCTGGCTCTGGCCAGCCGCCGCTTCATGGGGCTCTATCTGCCGCGCGGCCGTGACCTCGGCCCGATCCTGACGATCTGGGCGGTCAGCCTCCTCATCCTGGTCTTCGAGAACGACCTCGGCACCTCGCTGCTGTTCTTCGGCATGTTCGTGATCATGCTGTACGTGGCGACCGAGCGGACCAGCTGGATCGTCATGGGTCTGCTCATGGCCGTCGCCGGCGCGGTGGCCGTCGGTTCCACGGCCACGCACGTGCAGTCGCGTGTGGCGGCCTGGCTCGACCCGTTCGGCTGTCTGGAGACGGCCACCGACCAGAACATGCTGAACGCCTGCGACCAGATGACCCAGGTGCTCATGTCGTTCGGCTCCGGCGGCATCCTCGGGACCGGCCTCGGCCAGGGCAACTCGGACCTCATCGGCTTCGCCGCCAACTCCGACTTCATCTTCGCCACCGTCGGCGAGGAGCTCGGCCTGGCCGGCGTCATGGTCTTCCTGCTGGTCTACGGCCTCATCATCGAGCGCGGCATCCGGACCTCCCTCGCCGCCCGCGACCCGTTCGGCAAGCTGCTCGCGATGGGCCTCTCCGGCGCCTTCGCGCTCCAGATCTTCGTCGTCGCCGGCGGTGTGATGGGCCTGATCCCGCTCACCGGCATGACGATGCCGTTCCTGGCGTACGGCGGTTCGTCCGTGATCGCCAACTGGGCCCTCATCGGCATCCTGATCCGGATCAGCGACACCGCGCGCCGCCCCGCGCCCGCTCCCGCCCCGAACCCCGACGCCGAGATGACCCAGGTGGTCCGTCCGTGAACAAGCCGCTGCGCCGGGTCGCGATCTTCTGCGGCCTGCTCGTCCTCGCCCTGCTCCTGCGCGACAACTGGGTCCAGTTCGTCCGTGCCGACGAGCTCAACGCGCACCCCAAGAACACCCGCGTCCGCATCGAGCGGTACGCGAACGAGCGCGGCAACATCATCGTCGACGGGAAGCCCATCACCGGCTCCGTCGACTCCGGCGGCAACTACTACAAGTACAAGCGGACCTATGTGGACGGCCCCATGTGGGCCCCGGTCACCGGGTACGCCTCGCAGGTGTACGACGCCAACTTCATCGAGAAGATCGAGGACGGCATCCTCACCGGCAACGACGACCGGCTCTTCTTCGACCGCACCCTCGCCATGTTCACCGGCGAGAAGAAGAAGGGCGGCGACGTCGTCCTCACCCTCAACGGCGCCGCTCAGAAGGCCGCCTTCGAGGGTCTGGGGAACAACACCGGCGCGGTGGTCGCGATCGAGCCGTCGACCGGGAAGATTCTCGCGCTGGCGTCCACCCCGTCGTACGACCCCTCCAAGATCGCCGGCAGCGACGACGAGAAGGCGTGGGTGTCGCTGACCGAGTCCAAGGCCAAGCCCATGCAGAACCGCGCCCTGCGCGAGATCTACCCCCCGGGCTCGGTCTTCAAGGTCGTGACCGCCGCCGCCGCGCTGGAGGCCGGCAAGGTCACGGACATCAACGCGGCGACGGACACCCCGGAGGGCTGGAAGATCCCGCTCTCCACGATCCCGATGAAGAACCACGCCTCGGGCTGCGCCAACGCCAGCCTGAACCGGGCCCTGGAGATCTCCTGCAACTCGGTCTTCGCCAAGCTCGGTGACGACGTCGGCGTCGACAAGATGAACGAGATGGCGGAGAAGTTCGGCTTCAACGCCGAGCAGTTCGTCCCGGTCCGCTCCTCGGCCTCCGTCTACGACAAGAAGGCCGACCGCGGCGGCAACGCGCTCTCCTCCATCGGCCAGTTCAACACCGCGACCACCCCCCTCCAGATGGCGATGGTCACGGCGGCGATCGCCAACGACGGCAAGCTCATGAAGCCGTACATGATCGACCAGCTGCGCGCGCCGAACCTGGACGTCATCAAGCAGAACGAGCCGGAGCAGATGAGCCAGCCGGTCTCCCCGGAGAACGCGCAGAAGCTCCAGCAGATGATGGAGAGCGTCGTCTCCAACGGCACCGGCGGCCGGGCCGACCTGAACATGGACGGCGTGAAGGTCGGCGGCAAGACCGGTACCGCGCAGCACGGCGAGAAGAACGCCAAGCGGCCGTACGCCTGGTTCATCTCGTACGCCAAGACCGACCAGGGCTCCCCCGTCGCCGTCGCCGTGATCGTCGAGGACGCCGCGGGCGTCGGCCGTGAGGACATCAGCGGTGGCGGTCTGGCCGCGCCGATCGCGAAGGCGGTCATGAAGGCGGTTCTGAAGAGCCGCGGCTGATCTTGCAAAGGGCCGGTGCCCGCCAGGTACCGGTCAGGTATCAGCTGCCCCACGCGGGCGGTACGGCTCTTCGGGGCCGGTAGCGTATGCGCGGACAGCACACACCGCCGGACCACCCATGGGTGCGGTCGGGACAGACGGAGAGGGCTGGATTAGCTATGGAAGAGCCGCGTCGCCTCGGCGGCCGGTACGAGCTGGGCTCGGTGCTCGGCCGCGGTGGCATGGCCGAGGTGTACCTCGCCCAGGACACCCGGCTCGGCCGCACCGTCGCCGTGAAGACGCTGCGGGCCGACCTCGCCCGTGACCCGTCCTTCCAGGCCCGGTTCCGCCGTGAGGCACAGTCCGCCGCCTCCCTGAACCACCCGGCGATCGTCGCGGTCTACGACACCGGCGAGGACTACGTCGACGGGGTGTCCATCCCGTACATCGTGATGGAGTACGTCGACGGCTCGACCCTCCGCGAGCTGCTGCACTCCGGCCGCAAGCTGCTGCCCGAGCGCACCCTGGAGATGACCGTCGGCATCCTCCAGGCCCTGGAGTACTCGCACCGCGCCGGCATCGTGCACCGCGACATCAAGCCCGCGAACGTGATGCTGACCCGCACCGGCCAGGTCAAGGTCATGGACTTCGGCATCGCGCGCGCCATGGGCGACGCGGGCATGACCATGACGCAGACCGCCGCGGTCATCGGCACCGCCCAGTACCTCTCCCCGGAGCAGGCCAAGGGCGAGCAGGTCGACGCCCGCTCCGACCTGTACTCCACCGGCTGCCTGCTGTACGAACTGCTCACCGTCCGGCCGCCGTTCATCGGCGACTCGCCCGTGGCCGTCGCGTACCAGCACGTCCGCGAGGAGCCGCAGCCGCCGAGCAACTTCGACCCCGAGATCACGCCCGAGATGGACGCCATCGTCCTGAAGGCGCTGGTCAAGGACCCCGACTACCGCTACCAGTCCGCCGACGAGATGCGCGCGGACATCGAGGCGTGCCTCGACGGGCAGCCGGTGGCGGCCGCCGCCGCGATGGGCATGGCGGCCCCGGCGTACAACGGCTACGGCTACCCGCCGGAGGACCAGCCGACGACGGCGCTGCGCCAGGCCGACCCGGTGGGCCAGACCTCGATGATGCCGCCGGTCCCGCCGGACGGCGGGGGCTACGGCGGGTACGACGGCTACGACGACCGCCCGGACCGCCGCCGCGGCGGCCAGAAGAAGTCGAACGCCTCGACGATCCTGCTGGCGCTCTGCGGTGTCCTGGTCCTGGTCGGCGCGATCTTCATCGCCCAGTACCTGCTGAACACCGACGACACCCCGCAGCAGACGACGGTGCCGCAGCTCGTCGGCCAGAAGCTGGACGACGCCCAGCGGGCCGCCACCAACGCCCAGGTGAAGGTGGTCGAGGCGGGCAGCGAGCGCTGCGACCAGCCCACCGGGGCGATCTGCCGGCAGAACCCGGCCGCGGACGGCTCCAGCAAGATGGAGGTCAACGCCTCGATCCAGGTGTGGGTCTCCGAGGGCGCGCCGCTCGTGGAGGTCCCGGACGTCCAGGAGCAGTCGCTGGAGCGGGCCCGGGAGACCCTGGAGGGCAAGGGCTTCAAGGTCAAGGTCGAGGAGGAGGAGTCCGACGAGGACCCCGGCACGGTGCTGCGGCAGAACCCGCAGAACGGCACCAAGGCCGAGAAGAACTCCGAGGTCACCCTCACCGTCGCCAAGCAGAAGCTGACGCAGCTGCCGGACGTCCGCAACCGCGACATCAGCCTGGCGCTCCAGCAGCTGAACGGGCTCGGCTTCAGCAACGTGAAGCAGGAGGAGGTCGACAACGACCAGCCCAAGGGCACGGTCGTGGACCAGTCCCCCGGCGGCCCCAGCAACCAGCCGCTCGACGTGCAGATCACCCTGAAGGTCTCCAAGGGCCCGGCCGTCCAGCAGATCACGATCCCCGGCGACATCGTCGGCAAGACGCTCAAGGAGGTCCGGGACAACCTCCAGGGCCAGGGCGTCGCGGTCACCGTGGTCGGCGTCGACAAGGACGACGCCCAGGTGCGCCAGTCGCTCCCGACTCCGGGCTCGCAGGTCAAGCAGGGCGACACGGTCACCCTGGTCACCGTCGAAGCGGGCGGCGGCAACCCCGGCGGGGGCAACCCCGGCGGCGGCAACAACGGCGGCGGCGGCGACCAGCAGCAGCCCGGCGACCAGCAGGGCGACGGCAACAACGGGGAGATCGGCGGCTGGTTCGACTAGGGCGTTTCCTTCGGATCATCTGATCGTTGGTTGATGTGTGTCGTTGACTGATGCCCAGTGGGCGAGGATCGAGCCGTTGCTGCCGGACCG